>JBPRGD010000051.1:0-6363 GCA_051428125.1 Candidatus Wenzhouxiangella sp. M2_3B_020 | reverse complement strand
TGCAATGATCAGCTCCTGGAGCCGCCCTGCGCCGAACACCATCCCCAGCCTGGCCAAGGCCGGCGGCAACTACCTGTCCGGCAGCCTGATCAGCAGCGAGGCCAAGCGCCACGGCTATGCCGAGGGCATCGCGCTCTCGGTGGACGGGCTGGTCAGCGAGGGCGCGGGAGAGAATCTGTTCGTGGTGCGCGGCGGGGAGCTGCTCACTCCGCCGGTGGCCGCATCCATTCTCGGCGGCATCACGCGCGACAGCGTCATCATCATGGCCCGGGACCTGGGCCTGGAGGTGCGCGAGCAGCCGTTCCCGCGCGAGCTGCTCTACCTCGCCGACGAACTGTTCTTCACCGGCACGGCGGCCGAGATCACTCCGGTCCGGTCGGTCGACGGCGTCACGGTGCGCGCCGGCGGTCGCGGCCCGATCACGGAGGCCCTGCAGGAACGCTTTTTCGGACTGTTCGACCACAGCACGCCGGACCGGCACGGCTGGTTGACCCCGATGGCCAACGCTCACCGCCCCACCCAGGAGACGCATCATGTCGCGCACGCTGTTTGACAAGATCTGGGACGCCCACATCGTCGAGCCCGAAACCGAGGACACCCCGGCGATGCTTTCGGTCGACCTGCACCTTCTCCACGAGGTCACCAGCCCCCAGGCATTCGCCGAACTCGATCGACGCGGCTTGAAGGTCCGCAGCCCCGAACGGACCGTGGCCACGCTGGACCATTCGGTGCCGACCTCCGACCCGGATGCGCAAGGCCAGCGGCGGTATGCCAGCGAAGACGCCTGGCACCAGGTCGATCGGCTGGAGGAAAACTGCGCCCGGCACGGGATCCGGCTGCACGGCTGGGACAGCCCCCAGCGAGGAATCGTGCACGTCATGGGGCCGGAGCTGGGTCTGACCCGGCCCGGCATGACCATCGTCTGCGGCGATTCGCACACCGCCACGCACGGCGCGTTCGGCGCGCTCGCCTTCGGCATCGGCACGACGGAGGTTGCCCACGTGCTGGCCACGCAGTGCCTGCTCCAGCACCGACGGCCGCGCACGATGGGCGTGCGGGTCGACGGCACGCTTCCCGCCGGCGCCACGGCCAAGGACCTGATCCTGAACCTGATTGCCGGGATCGGCACCGGCGGCGCCGCCGGCCACGTGATCGAGTTTCACGGCAGCGCGATTCGAGCACTCGACATGGAAGGCCGGATGACGATCTGCAACATGGCGATCGAGGCCGGCGCGCGGGCCGGCATGATCGCGCCGGACGAAACCACCGTGGAATGGCTGCGCGGCCGCCCCGCCTGTCCGACGGGCGAGGACTTCGACCGCGCAGCCGAAGCCTGGCTCGCGCTGGCCGGCGACGCCGACGCGCGATTCGACCGCGAAGAGGCGTTCGACGCCTCCGACCTGGCGCCCATGGTCACCTGGGGCACGCGGCCGGACATGGCCGTGGCCCTGGACGAGCCGGTGCCGGCGCCGCGCGACGCGGCCGCTGCCCGCGCGCTGGACTACATGGGTATCGAACCGGGACGGCCGCTGACCGGCCACCCGGTGGACGCCGTGTTCATCGGATCGTGCACCAACGCGCGCCTGGGCGACCTGCGCGCCGCCGCCGACGTGCTGCGCGGACAGCGCGTCGCCCCGGGCGTGCGCGTCCTTGTCGTTCCGGGCAGCGAGACCGTCCGGCGGCAAGCCGAGGCCGAGGGCCTGGACCGCGTATTCACCGCCGCCGGCGCCGAATGGCGGCAGCCGGGCTGCTCGATGTGCATCGCCATGAACGGCGACATCGTCGGGCCGGGCCAGACCGTGATCAGCACGTCCAATCGCAACTTCGAAGGCCGCCAGGGGCGCGGCGCGCGCACGCTCCTGGCCAGCCCTGCGACCGCCGCCGCGTCGGCGGTCGCAGGCCGGGTCGCCGACCCGCGCGGCACCGCGCCGCCCGACGCATCCTGGCTCGCCTTCGTGCCATCGCCGCGCAAGCTGGAGGCCCGGGCATGAGCCGCCGCGACGTCATCGAATCGAGCACGCTGGTGCTGGCCGAGACCGACATCGATACCGACCAGATCATCCCGGCCCGCTTCCTGACCACCACGGAGCGCATCGGACTGGGGCGGTACGCGTTCGCCGACTGGCGCTTCGACGGGGACGGCCATCCGCGCGAAGACTGCCCGCTCAATCGGCCCGGCGCCGCGAACGCACGGGTCCTGGTGGCCGGCGACAACTTCGGCTGCGGTTCGTCGCGCGAGCACGCCGTCTGGGCGCTGATGGACTTCGGGATTCGCGCCGTGATCAGCAGCTCCATCGCCGATATCTTCAAGGCCAACGCGCTCAAGAATGCGCTGCCGCCGATCGAGGTCGAGGCCGAAATCCACCAGTGGTTGCTGGCGAACCCGGGCGCCGCGGTGACCATCGACATCGGCCGCTGCCGGCTCGGCGTTCTCGACGGGCCGACGACCACGTTCGAACTCGACCCGTTCACGCGCCGATGCATGCTCGAAGACGTCGATGCCCTGGGCTGGATGCTTTCCCGGCGCTCCCGCATCGAGGCCTGGGAGCGGCAGACCGGGGAGGTCGCCTGATGCAGGCCACCATCGTGCTGTTGCCCGGCGACGGGATCGGGCCGGAAATCATGCGCGAAGCGCGCAAGCTGCTCGGCACCATCGCCGCCGCCGGCGGTCACCGATTCCAGTTCGAACCCCGGCCGATCGGTGGCGCGGCGATCGACGCGCTCGGCCAGCCTCTGCCCGGCAACACGCTGGCCGCTTGCCGGCAGGCCGATGCGATCCTGCTCGGCGCCGTCGGCGGGCCGAAATGGGATCGACTGGAGCCGAAGATGCGGCCGGAGCAGGGCCTGCTGGGTCTGCGCCGGGAACTGGCCCTGTTCGCCAACCTGCGTCCGGTCCGCCCCGATCCGGCGCTCTACGAGGCAAGCCCGATTCGCCCCGAACGCCTTTCCGGCACCGACCTGGTCGTCGTGCGTGAGCTCACCGGTGGACTGTATGCCGGGCGCAAGCTGGAGCTGGAAACGCGCGCCGAGGACGTATGCGCTTACAGCCGCGAGGAGATCGAGCGCGTGGTGCGCCGCGCCGCGGACCTGGCCCGCAGCCGTCGGGGCCGGCTGACGCTGGTCGACAAGGCCAACGTACTGGCCACCTCCAGGCTTTGGCGACGCGTCGCCACCGAGGTGGTCGAACGCGACTATCGCGACCTGGCCTTCGAAACCCTGCTGGTCGATGCCGCCGCCATGCTCCTGATCTCCCGGCCGTCGGCCTTCGACGTCATCGTCACCGAGAACCTGTTCGGCGACATCCTCACCGACGAAGCCTCGGTTCTGGCCGGTTCGCTGGGCATGCTGCCGTCGGCTTCGCTGGGTTACGGGCAACAGGGGCTATACGAACCCATCCACGGCTCGGCGCCCGACCTCGCCGGATCGGGCCGCGCCAATCCCTTCGGCATGCTGCTGTCGGTGGCCATGATGCTGAGAACCTCGCTCGGCCTCGCCGCCGAAGCCGATGCCGTCGAGCGCGCGGTCAGCCGCTGCCTGCACGAGGGCAGCTGCACGCCCGACCTCGGCGGCGGACTGGGCACCGAAGCGGCCGGCGATGCGGTGTGCATGCAGCTGGAACGGGCTGCGGCATGACGCCGATTCCACGCGATGAGCTGTTCCGGCGCATGCTCGACGCACCGGTCGACCGGGTCGCGCGGCAGACGCCACTGGAACCGGCTGGACGACTGTCGGCACGGCTGTCGCGCGACGTGCTGCTCAAGCGCGAGGATCTGCAACCGGTGTTCTCCTTCAAGCTGCGCGGCGCGTATACGTGCATGAGCCGGCTCGATTCGGCCCAACGCGCGCGCGGCGTGATCGCCGCCAGTGCCGGCAACCATGCCCAGGGCGTCGCGCTGGCCGCCGCACGGCTCGGCATCGAAGCGCGCATCGTCATGCCGACCACGACGCCGGCGATCAAGATCGACGCGGTGCGCGAGCTGGGGGCCGAAGTCGTGCTCGAGGGCGACGGCTTCGACGACGCGGCCCGCTGCGCGCACGCGCTGCAGCGCGAGACCGGGGCCACGTTCATCCACCCGTTCGACGACCCGGACGTCATTGCCGGCCAGGGCACGGTGGGCCTGGAGATCCTGCGCCAGGCAGGCCAGCCGCCCGACGCGGTGTTCGTGCCGGTGGGCGGCGGCGGACTGCTGGCGGGCGTGGCCGTCGCCATCAAGCGGATATCGCCGGCCACACGCGTGATCGGCGTCGAGCCGGTCGATGCGGCCAGCTTCAGCGCCGCGCTGGCGCACGGCGAGCCGGTGGATATCGGGCCGGTCGGATTGTTCGCCGATGGCGTCGCCGTCGCCCGCGTCGGCGTGCATTCGTTCGCCGCGGCGCACGGGCTTGTGGACCGGATCGTCACCGTGACCGCCGACGAAATCTGTGCCGCCGTGGGCGAGCTGTTCCTCGACACCCGCTCGATTGCCGAGCCGGCGGGCGCCCTGGCCACCGCCGGACTCCGCAAGTATGTCGAGCAAGGCGGCAGCGGCACGCGCCTGGTGGCCATCAACTCCGGAGCCAATATCGGCTTCGAGCGCATCGCCCACGTGGTGGAGCGCGCCGAGATCGGCGCCGGCCAGGAGATCCTGTTCGCCGCGACCATCCCGGAGCGGCCGGGCAGCTTTCTCGAATTCTGTAGATCGATCGGCACCCACGCGGTGACGGAGTTCAACTACCGCTGCGCTTCGCTGGACCAGGCCCACGTCTTCGTCGGCCTGCGCGTGGACGGCGGTCGCAACGCGCGCGGCCAACTGTTCGCGAGGCTACGGGAGAACGGCTACCCGATCGAGGACCTGACCGAGAATTCGCTTGCGCGTGACCATCTGCGCCACATGGTCGGCGGCCACTGTCCGGTGCCGGCGCGCGAAGTCCTCTACCGGTTCCGCTTTCCCGAGCGGCCCGGTGCATTGGAGCGGTTCCTGACCGAACTGGCCGGCCGCTGGTCGATCAGTCTGTTCCACTACCGCAACCACGGCGCGGATTATGGTCGAGTGCTGGCCGGCTTTCTCGTTCCCGGCGCCCACCAGCAGGAGTTCGACGGCTTCCTGGCGCAAGCCGGATATCCGTTCGAGCCCCTCGACGATGCCGCCGCGCACTGGTTTCTGGGCACCGGCCGCGCAGACCGGCAATTGGCCAGCGTCGCCACCTGAACCGCGCATCCCGCGGCTTCGGGGGACCGACGGGGCAACCGGCTCGCTCCGGCCCGAACCAATGAACTCGGCGAGTTGCGCTGCAGCAAATTCGGCGCCTGTCGAAGCGGTAGGCTATGCGCCGGGTCATCGACCGTGGATCATCCGTGGCACGGAAACGAATCTGGCTGCTGTCGGCCTATCGCGCCGACAGCCACGCGGCCTGGGGCGACTGGCTGGTTGCCCATTTCGACGAATTCGACTGGACGAGCATCGAGCTGCCCGGCCGGCACTTCGCGTGGCGCATTCGCGGCAACCCGCTGAGTTGGCTGGACGCACTCCCCGACGAGACGCCGGACCTCATCGTCGCGACGTCCATGGTCGACCTGGCCACGCTCCGCGGCCTGCATGCGCGACTGGCGAGCGTGCCGGCACTGTACTACTTCCACGAAAACCAGTTCGCCTACCCGCAGAGCGACGCCCAGACCACCTCGGCGGACGCCCAGATGGTGCAGCTCTACGGAGCACTGTGCGCCGACCGGGTGCTGTTCAACTCGCACTACAACCGCGAGACCTTCCTGGCCGGCGTCGCGTCACTGCTGGGCCGCATGCCCGACCGCGTGCCCGTCGGCATCGTCGACCGGCTCGAGGCGGCCGCGGTGGTGCTGCCTGTGCCGATCGAGCCCATCGAGCCGTCGGAAGATTCCGACCCCGGCCTGGTCCTGTGGAACCACCGCTGGGAATACGACAAGCGACCGGACCGGTTCGCTGCCGCCATGATCGAGCTGGCCGACGACGGCATCGACTTCCGGCTTGCGCTGCTCGGGCCGCGGACGCGTCAGACGCCCGAGCCGCTGCTCCGGCTGCGCCGCCGGCTGCCCGGACGAATCGTCGCAGACGGCCGCCTGCCGCGCGACGAGTACTGCGACGTCATCGCGCGCGCCGGCATCGCGGTGAGCACGTCCAACCACGAGTTCCAGGGCATCTCGATGCTCGAAGCCGCCAGCGCCGGCTGCGTCCCGCTGGTGCCCGATGCACTGTGCTACCCGGAGCTCTACCCCGAGGCCTGCCGCTACCCGAAAGGGGACATGGACGCGTTCGGCGAGCGGTTGTCCCGCTGGCTCGCCGGCGATCGACCGGAGCCGGTCGACATCGAACCGTGGACGACCGCAACGCTGGCGCCGAAGTGGCGCGA
>JBPRGD010000050.1:0-9669 GCA_051428125.1 Candidatus Wenzhouxiangella sp. M2_3B_020 | reverse complement strand
TCCACCTTCTGGCCTTCAGCCAGCGACTTGAAGCCGGAGCCGTTGATCGCGCTGAAATGCACGAAAACGTCCGAGCCGCCGTCGTCCTGGGAAATGAAACCGAAACCCTTGGCGTCGTTGAACCACTTCACGGTACCTGTTGCCATTTTCTTTACTACCTTTCAATTGAAACAATAATGGTTGTACTGCAGAACGACGCTTGCGTCGTTCCTTGCACGATCAGGAAATCTTGAGATGCATCTTCGTTCGAGAGGTTTGCAACCCGATATCTCACTGCCCCTGCAACGCAGCACTTTTGACTATACGCGCTTTGCCGGCCGAATGCGAGCCCGATTTCGATGAATTTTCGGTGTCAATCCGGGCACATGCACTTCCACGGTGGCTCCGGGCACCGCGTTCGCGATCGTCGGCCGCGCGGTCGCATCGGTTGTTGGACGTTAGAATGCATCCGTCCTTTCGAACTTCCGAGGCGCAAATGACCTGCGGTTGCGACGACCAGGCCCGGGCCCTGGAAGCGCGGGCGGACGCCCGCCGGCGCAGCATTCTCTGGTGGGTGCTCGGCATCAATGCGGTGCTGTTCGTCGGCGAGTTCGGCGCGGCACTGTGGGCCGATTCGTCGGCGCTGCTCGCCGATTCGGCGGACAATCTCGGCGACATGCTGACCTACGCGATCAGCATCGCAGTTGTCGGCGGCGCGATCGCGCACCGGGCCCGTGCCGCCCTGGTCAAGGGCGGCATCCAACTCGCGTTCGGGATCGCCGTCCTGGGCGAGATCGTCCGGAAACTGGCCATGGGGTTCGAGCCGCTGCCCGGAATCATCGTCATCGCCGCGGCCCTCGCGCTGGTGGGCAACCTGGCCTGCCTGATCCTGCTGACGGCGCAGCGCAATCATGACATCAACATGAAATCGGTCTGGTTGTGCTCGAGGAACGACGTGGTCGGCAACCTCGGCGTGATCGTGACTGCCGCGCTGATCGCCTGGACGGGAATCATCTGGCTGGACCTGCTCGTCGGCGCCGCGATCGCGGTGCTGTTCATCCACACCGGTGTGCAGGTCATCGGCGAGTCTCGCCGTACGATGGCTCTTCATCGGCACGAGACGGCCCACTAGCCCATCGTCGCAGCATGATCGCCGGCGGCACCGCCAGGGCATCCGCCCCGATCGGCACGTGTCACAATGCCGGGCTGGTCCCTTCCATCGATGCGCGACGTGTTCGATTCGTTCTTCCCGGCGCTTCGCCGGATGCTGATGCTGCCGGCGAGCCTGCGCGGTGAGTCGCGCTCCTGGCGGGGCCGCCTGGCGGTGCTCGCGGCGTGGCCGTTGTTCTGCATCGTCCAGTTGCTGCACTGGCTGGGATTCCTGCTCGACGACGTCTTCTTCCGTGGCTGGCGGCAGGTACAGGTTCGCGAGCCGCTGTTCGTGCTGGGGCCGCCGCGATCGGGCACGACGCATCTGCACCACGTGCTATCCAACGACGAGCGCACGACCACGTTCCGGATGTGGGAGTGCCTGTTCGGACTGTCCGTGACCGGCCGCAGGATCGTGGCCGGAATGGCGCGGATCGATCGCGCGGTCGGGCGACCGTTCGGGCGGCTGGGTCGGCGGCTGGGCAAACGACTGCTCGCGGACATGGACGACGTTCATCCATTCGCGATGGACGCCCCCGAGGAGGATTTCCTCGCGCTGATGCCGGCCGCGCAGTGCTTCATTCTCGTCATCGCCTTCCCGAATGCCGGCTGGCTGTGGCGCACCGCCCGCCTCGACGAAGAGGCGTCGAAGCGCGAGCGGGAGCGGCTGATGCGCTACTACCGCGCGTGCGTGCAGAAGCATCTTCATGTCCATGGCCCCGACCGCCGGTTCCTGTCGAAGAACGCGTCGTTTTCGGGTATGGCCGAGGCGCTGCTCGAGACATTTCCCGACGCCCGCATCATGGCGTGCACGCGCGATCCGAAGCAGACCGTGCCGTCGCAGCTCAGTTCGATCGAGCCCGGACTTCGGGCCGCCGGCTTCGACGACGTTCCCGAATCGCTTCGCGACCGCTTCATCGACTTGCTGCGCTTCTACTACGAACACCTCGAACGCGTCGCCGAAGCGCACGCCGATCGGGTCGTCATAGTCGACAATGACGCGCTGCGGGACCGGCTGGAGCGGACCGTGAAGGACGCGTATCGGGCGCTGGACCTGGACATCGGCGAGCGCTTCGCTTCGGCGCTTTCCGAAGCCGATGACCGTTCGCGGGGTTTTCGTTCCGGGCACAGCTATTCGCTGTCGCAGTACGGCCTTGCCGAGTCGGACGTCGAGGCGGCGTTCGCGTCGGTCTACGATCGCCGTGGATTCGGAAGGACGGACGCCGAACAGTCACAAGGGGAACAGTCCGAATGAACGACAACCGCCGGAACGAGTCGCCGCGCGTGCGCGTGGCGTTCGTGTCCGATTCGATGCCGGAGCGCAACGGCGTCGGCGCCTACTACGCCGATCTGATCGCGCAGCTGGTCGGCGAGGGCATCGAGGCCCGATTCCTGTGTCCGGGGGGAGAGACTGCCGGCGGCCTGCATTTCCCGCTGCCGGGAGACGCGACGCAGCACATCTACCTGCCGTCGCCGCGCGAGTTCGGCCGGCTGATCCGTCCGCTGGACCCGTCGGTGATCGTCGTCGCAACGCCCGGCCCCTACGGCATGCTGGGCGCGCGCTGGGCACGCAAGCTCGGCGCCCGGCTGATCTTCGGATTCCACACCGACTACGCCGGCGTGACCGACCTCTACCAGAAGTCCGTGCTCAAGTTCTTCAGCCGCGGCTACTTCCGCGTCGTCGACCGGATGCTGTTCCGGCGCGCCGATCACGTGCTGGCCAATTCGCAGCCGATGATCGAGCAGGCGACGCGACTGGGCGCGCGCAACGTCAGCCGCATCGGCACGCTGCTGCCCGAACCGGTGCTGGAGACGCCGCGCGTCCCGCTGCGCGGTGAACTGGAGCAGGTGTTGTTCGCCGGGCGCCTCGCGCCGGAAAAGCGGCTGCACACCATCATCGAGTCGGCGGAACGGCTGCCCGACATCCGTTTCGTCATCGCCGGCGAGGGACCCCAGAAGGCCGAGGTCGAGGCCGCCGCGGGCCGACTGGAAAACCTGGACTACGTCGGCTGGCTGGACCGGGCCGGCCTGGTCGCGCAGATGGACGCGGCCGATGCGCTGGTGCTGCCGTCGGAAATGGAATCGTTCGGCAACGTCGCGCTGGAAGCCATGGGGCGCGGTCGGATCGCGGTGGTCACCGATACCTGCGGCATCGTCAACTGGGACCGGCTGCGCCCGCACCTGGTCGTGTTCGGACTCGAAACGCCCCTGCACGCCGTGCTGGCCGAACTCGCCGAACGGCCGCCCGAGCGACGCGCGGAGCTGGGCGGGTCCGCGGCCGGTGCCGCCCTTCGGCTCAACCGGGACAGCCTCGCGCAGTGGCTGGACCTGCTCGTTCCCGATCCGGCGGACCGATGAAGCTTCTGGTTTCCATCCACGACGTCATGCCCCCGACGCTGGAACGCGTCGAGCGCATATTCGACCGGCTGGCGGCGAACGACCTGCTGCCCGTGATGCTGCTGGTCGTTCCCGGCACCGGCTGGAGCGAATCCACGCTGGAACGGCTGCGGGCGCTGCTGAATCGAGGCGGCGAACTGGCCGGCCACGGCTGGTGTCACGAGGCCCGCTCGATCCGCGGCATCAAGCATCGGCTGCACAGCGCGCTGATCTCGCGCAACGCCGCCGAGCATCTCGCATTACCCCCTCACGAAATCGTCGACCTGATGCGGGCGAATCACGCGTGGTTCGTCGAACACGACCTGCCGTCGCCGGAGCTTTACGTGCCGCCGGCCTGGGCGATGGGGGCGGTGCCGCGGCGCGCGCTGGCCGAGCTGCCGTTTCGCCGCTACGAGACGCTGGCCGGCGTCCGCGAGATGTCCACCGGTCGCTTTCACCGGCTGCCGATGGCGGGCTTCGAGGCCGATACCACTTTACGTGCGGTGACGGTCGGAGCTTTCAACGCAATCAACCGCCTCGCGGCGCGCGTGACCGGGCGACCGTTGCGGCTTGGTGTACATCCCGACGATTTCGAACTGAAGCTGGCCGACGACCTGGCCGACATGATCGCGGCCGGGGGGAAGGCGATCGGCTACGACGCTTTTTCGTCCAGGCCGGCCTGAAGCCAGCGGTGCAGCCGGGCGGCGGACCCGGTGTTTAGTTCGCTGGCCTCGGCCAGCGCGTCGATCAGTTCGGCATCGCCCGGTGCGCGCCGTTCGTCGAGCTTGCCCTGGCCGGCAAGGTAGGCTTCCAGCTTGTCGACCTGGTTGCTTCGGAACCGGGCCACGCGCCCCTCGCGCAGCGCCTCCAGCAGCGCCGTGCCGTTGCCGCCCAGCTCCCGGTTTGTTTCCGAGACGGCTTCGAAGAACGTTTCCGACACGGCTTCGGAGGCCTGCAGGTCGTCGTCGCGCACCGGCGGTGCATGTCCGCGGCGCCAGCGCCGGATCCATGCGCGCACGGCCCGCGTCCGGGCATCGACGGCCTCGGCATCGGGCACGGGCAGCGTCACGCCGACGGAGCGCGCGTGCTCGAACTCGCCCAGCGTCTCGATTCCGAGCCGGCCCAGTTCGGCCAGCGCCGCGCGATCGTCGCGCAGCAGGTGGAACAGCGCCACGGATTCGACCGGCCGCCAGGGCCGCAGCGGCGGAACTCCCGCCCGGTGGGCCCACTCGTCGGCCGGCAGCGACGGGTCGGGCAGTTCGCGCTCCGGCGGCAGCGAGAAATCGAACCGTTCGCCACCGACGGCGGCCAGCTCGATGACCGCCGGCGCGGGATCGCCGGCGAACTGCCGCCACGCCTGGGCATCGGCCGGCTGCGAGGACAGGTAGACCACCTGTCGACCTTCCCGCACCAGTTCCTGCACGGCCTCGACCACGGCGCGATAGCGTTCCGGGTCGGTGGTCGCGAGAACTTCGTCCAGGAACAGCGGCAGGTCCGGCCCGCCGCGCTCGGTGCGCTCGATCCATGCCAGCCGCAGCGCGAGCAGCAGCTGGATACGGGTGGCGGTGGACAGCTCGCCCATGCCCAGCTCGAGGCCGCTGCGCGAATCGTGCGCCCCGAACTGCCGACCGTCGAAACGCAGTTCGAAGCGCGCCCGCGTCATGCGCCCGAACAGCGCCCCGGCACGCCGCAACAGCGCTGGCTGGTGCTCGCGCCCGTGGCCCGTCCGCGCGCGCTCGATCAGCAGGCTTGCCGCCTCGGCATCCATGCGCGTGCGGCGAGCCTCCTCCAGCTCGGCCCGCAGGCGCTCGCGTTCGCCATTCAGCGATTCCAGCCGGCGCTCCTTCAGCGCGGTCTGCCGCTCGCTTTCCAGCGTCGCGATGCGTTCGCCCAGCGCATCGCGCTCGGCGGCCCGCTCGGCGAGCGATTCCCGCTTCGCGTTCAGTCCCTCGTCGTCGCGCGCTTCGGCGCGACGATGGAACTCGGGCCACTCGCGCAGTTCCTCGCGGTGCGCGCGGCGGGCGTGTTCCAGGCCCCGGAGCTCGTCGCGGCGCGTCCGAAACTCGGAGTAGGTCCGCAGCCGCTCGCGCAGCTCATCGGCGTCGCCGGCGCCTGCCTGGTCCAGCAGCTTCCGGCGGCGCGCCGAGACCTCCCTGATGCCGCGCTCCAGGCGACCGATGGCCTGTTCGGCGCTGCGCGATCGCTCGCGCGCCGCGCGCGCCTTTTCGATCCGTTGATCGAACCGGTGCAGCCATGGGCCGAGTGCGTCGGCGTCGATGCGATCGGGCGGCATGTGGCCGGCGCGATCGAAGCGCGCGCTCAGCGCCGATCGTGACTCCGTGATGGTGCGTTGACACGCAGCGGCTTCCCGGCGCGCGGCGTCGAGACGGTCGCCGGCCGTGCGCCAGTCGGCCAGCGCTCGCAGCCGCAGCCGGCCGCCCGCGCCGAGCACCGCTTCGGGATCGAGCCCGATGTCGCCGGCGAGCTGTTCCACCGCCTGCCGGGCGTGATCGATCCGTTCCCGGGCGGTGGCCACCTCGATGCCGAGATCCCGCGCGCGCTCGGCGTCGGCGCGGCGGCGAAGCAGGCCGGCGAGCTCGCGCTCCAGCACGTCGAGCCGACGAGTCACATCTCCGGGGCGCCAACGCGCCGGCGGCTCCACGGCATACGAGGGGAAATGGAGGCGTATCCGACGCGCACGCAGTCCCCGGGACGCGAGAATCGCGAGTTGAACGAGCGGCAGCAGGCCCGCGGCGGCGGACGCGATGGCCGGCCAGCGCAGGCCGGCATCGAACCAGAACCAGGCCGCGGAGCCCACGGCCGCGGCGAGCAGCAGCGACCAGGCGATCCATTCGGCGGGCACCGGGGCGGGCACGCGCAGCCAGCTTCGCAGCGATCGTGCTGCGGTGTCGGTATCGGCAAGCTCGTCGGCGTCGGGTGCCTGGTCGGCGTGCCGGGCCCGGTTGCGCTCGAGCTGCTCGCCCTCCAGTCGCGCGGCGTACCAGCGGCCGGCGGCGCGTTCCAGTGCTTCCAGTCGCTCCGGCGAAAGCACGGCTTCGGCATCGGCCCGCAGTCCTCCGATGCGCGCGGCGGCCGTCTCGAGGTCTTCTTCGAGGGCGCCGACGCGGTCACCGAGGTCGGCCAGCCGGCGCTCGGCCGTCTGCAGCGCCTGGCGGCGTTCGGCGATCTCGGTGCTGAACACCGCGGCGGCATCGACGTCATCGATGCCGATTGCCGCCGCGGCTTCGCGCGCCTGTTCAAGGTCGTGTCGCTGGTCGGCGAGATCGCGCTGCAAGCGGGCCTGCTCGTCGTCGATCTGATCCAGCCGCTCGCCCTCGCTGCCGTCCAGCCGGTCCATGCCGGCGGGAAACGCCGCGAGCGTCTCGTGCAGCGAGGCAATGGACTGTTCGGTCGCCAGAAGTTCCAGCGCGCGCTCCAGCGCGGCCAGTTCCCGGCCGGCTTCGATGCTCTCGCGTCGCCGCGCCCGCAGGGCGTCCAGCCCGTCGAGTTCGCGCGCGAGTTCGGCCTGTTCGCGTTCCAGCGCCTCGATCGCCTCGTCGGCCTCCCGGAAACGGCGGGCCAGCTTCTGCGGGCGGGACGGAACGGAAAACTCGGGCGACTCGGTCAGCGCGTCGATATCCAGGCCTCCGGCCATCACGCGCTTGAGCGTGTTCGAGAACGCCGCCTCGGGTTGCCCTGCCGCCCCGAGCGCGTCGGCCCGGACCAGGTAGGCCGAGACCTGGTCCGGGCCCGGCCAGTCGGGCCGCTCGGCCGCGGCGCCATCGCGCCTCCATGTGCGGGTAGGGCCGAGCGCACGGCCGTGGACGCGATGATCGCCGTCGACGAACTCGGCTTCCACGTCCACGGAGTCCGCGCCGGGATTGGGATCGACGAGCGTGGCCAGTGCCCGCAGAAGACTGGTCTTTCCCGACGCGTTCGGACCGATGACCACGCTGGTGCGATCCGGGTCCGGCTCGAAGGCGATGGACCGGTGCAGGCCGGGGAGACTGCGGATCGTCAGGCGGACCAGTTTCACGATTCTCGTGACGCGCGCTGCGCCATCAGCCGGGCCAGCGCCGCGCGCCCGGCACGTTGGAGCGCATCGGCCGCCTCGTCATCGTCGACCGTTCTCGCGACCGCGTGCAGTTCGGTGACCGCGCCGGCGGCGTTCATCCGCTCCCGGGCCTCTTCGACCAGCTGTCGGCGTTCTTCGGTGTCGGGTCCGTCCAGCAGCAGCAGATCCCGGGCCAGCAGGCCGGCCGGATCAGGTCGTCGCGCCAGCGCTTCCAGATCCAGCGGCGGGCCGAACGCGCAATCGAGCCGGTCGATGAAAACCCGGCAGCCGGACTCGTCGAACACCGGCGGGTCTTCGGTCAGGGCTTGCGCCGTTTCGCGCAGCGCGATGCTGTCGGGATGCTCGCCGGTCAGCCGCACCCGCAGTCCCAGCGCATCGGGCAGCGAATCCTTACGCGCCCGTTCCGAAACGGCGCGTCGTCCGGCCTCCAGGAGCGCGATATCCAGCGCATCGGCGCGTTCGATTTCACCGACGTCGACAACCACGGGCTCGTAGGCGAGCGGGGCGAGCGGAACCTGGGAGACGTTGATTCGGCCGTCTTCCGTATCGACCAGCCACGGCCCTCGGACGCCGGTCTCGCTCGCGCGCAGCGCGGTCACCGATCCGAGGTAGCCGGACGGTCGCTCGTCCCCGCCGAGATCCGGCTGATGAACGTGGCCGAGCAGCCAGGCGTCGAGCCCGGTCCGCGCCAGTTCCTCGGACGTAACGGGCGCGTAGGCGCTGTCGCGCTGATCGCGGTCGCAGTGAAGCAGCCCGATGTGCGGGCGCCGGCCCTCGGGCGCCCGCCAGTCGGCCAGCGGAGAGCGGGTCACGCGGCGCTGGGGGAACGACCAGCCGACGATCGATCCTGCGGAGAGTTCGGCGGTCTCCCAGTTGCCGTCGCGTCCGAGCAGTTCCAGGCCGTCCACGGCGTCGGCCAGCCGGGGCAGCACGTGCGTGTCGTGGTTGCCGGCCACCGCCAGGACGCGGATCTCGGCGGTTAGCAGGCGCTCGATGCCGGATCGAAGCTGGTCGTAGCCGGCGAAGAAGTCGCGCTCGCGGTCGACGACGTCGCCGGCCAGCAGCACGGCTTCGACCTCGTGCCTGACGGCATGCTCGACGCATCGTCGCCACGCGACTTCGGGTCCGAGCCCCCGGGCTTGCTCGGCGAGTGCTTCGGGCAGTGACGCCGGGACGCGACCGAGGTGCATGTCGCCGACGGCGAGCAGCTTCATCGTGCCAGACCCGGCGCGCCGTCAGCCATGGCAATGATGGTTGGCGTGCGCGCAGTCGCTACCCTCGGCCGGCTCGGGCTGCAACGTGGGATGGTCGATGCCGAAGCGTTCGAGCAACAGTTCGTTGAGCCGATCGAGCAGCGCGGGCCAGGTGTCGAGCTCGTCGATGACGACGTGGGCCGACAGCGCGATGCGCGAGCTCGAGATCTGCCAGATGTGCAGGTCGTGGATCTCGACGACCTCGTCGACGTCCTGCATGGTCTCGCGCACGACTTCCAGGTCGATCGCGGCGGGAACCTGCTCCATGACCACGCCCAGCCCCGTGCGAAGCAGCTGCACCGCGGCGATCAGGATGAGCCCGCAGATCAGCAGCGACAGCACGGGATCGATGGGAGTCCAGCCGGTCAGCAGGATGACCGCGCCCGAGGTCAGCGCGGCCACCGAGCCGAGCAGGTCGCCGATGACGTGCAGCATCGCGCCGCGGACGTTGATGTTCTCCTCGCCGCCGTGCAGCACCTTGAGCACGGCCAGGTTGACGACCAGGCCGATCGCGGCGACGACAAGCACGGCCGCGCCGCGCACCTCGACCGGGTTCCGGAAGCGGTCGACGGCGTTGTAGACGATCAGTCCGACCAGCACCACCATCGCCGCGCCGTTGACCAGCGCGGCAATGATCTCGGCCCGGCCGTGGCCCCAGCTGTGGCGCTCGTCGGCCGGGCGGTTGGCGATCCAGGCCGCCACCGCGGCCAGGCCCAGCGCCGTGGAGTCGGTGAGCATGTGGCCGGCATCGGCCATCAGCGCGAGCGACCCGCCCCACCAGCCGACGACGAACTCGACGCCGGCGAAGCTCAGCGTGAGAACCAGCGCGCCGCGCAG
>JBPRGD010000049.1:0-1197 GCA_051428125.1 Candidatus Wenzhouxiangella sp. M2_3B_020 | reverse complement strand
GGCCCACGGCCGCGCGAACATGGTGGCGTTCAACTGGTTCCTGGAACAGGGTGCGTTCGAGCGCGACGCCCAGTCCGGACGCTACTCCATCGACGTCGAGGCCTTCGAGGCCGCGATCGACAGCCTGTCCAACCGGTTGCTCACGCTGCAGGGCGACGGCGATTTCGAGGCCACCGGGGCGTTCCTGGACGAGTACGCGCAGATGCCGGAATCGCTGGCCGAAGATCTCGCGCGCGCAAGCGAGGCCGGCATTCCGGTGGACATCCGGTTCATCCAGGGAGCGGACGTGACCGGCCTGTGACGTGAAGCCGTAAAGGGGTATTGATCGGGCGACGCGGCTGGATCGTCTCGACCCCTCGCCTTGCAGGAGCGGCCTCCAGGCCGCGAGAGGCCCGGCGGACATCCCGTCGGGGACGGCGCCCCGACCTACGACTGGTTGCGGATGCAGGGCCAACGATATTTTCTTCCGTAGGAGCGGCTTCCAGGCCGCGAGAGGCCCGACCGACATCCCGTCGGGGACGGCGCCCCGACCTACGACTGCTTGCGGACGAAGGGCCAACGATGTTTTCTTCCGTAGGAGCGGCCTCCGAACCGCGATGGTCTTGCGCCCGTAGGCGCCCGGAGGCGCCTCCCGCGGAAGCGGCATCCGACTCGAGCGAAGTCCTGTGGGAGCGGCGAATTCGCCGTGACGGCTCGGCCGGCGTACCTTCGGGCAGTCCCCTTGAGAGGGATCAATCCGCCCATTGCGCAGTAGCGGGATCCGTGCCGCCGGCCTCGTCCTGCTCCCGCAGCCAGCGGTCGACGATGCGGGCGCTCGGTTCCGGTGATTTCATCCAGCGGAAATGATCGGCCCGGCTGCCCTGTTCGGCGCCGGTCACGCACGCGCGATCCGCAGGGCATTCCGGCATCTTGGATAGCAGCCCCTCCAGCGAGGCTTCGGACACGAACGGATCGTCGGCCATGCGCATCGCGAGGATCGGCAGGCGCAGCCGCGCCAGCGCGCCCTCGACACGGAAGTCCAGCGTCTCGAGGTCGTAATGGCCACGTCGCGCGGTCCGAGTCCAGTCGCGCATCACGCCGTGCGCCTCGCTGCCGGCGAAGCCCAGGCGCCGACCCGGGAAATATCCCAGCAGCTTCGACATGAGCGGGATGATCGGAAGAAGCGCACGCAGCTTCAGGCGCATCGACCAGGGATAG
>JBPRGD010000048.1:0-9464 GCA_051428125.1 Candidatus Wenzhouxiangella sp. M2_3B_020 | reverse complement strand
CCTGCAGCCCCATGAGGCTGCCTGAGCTCGCGCCTGGCGCTGGGAATGTCTAGAAAGGGACCTGCGGATCTCCCGGCGACCGAAAAGGCCGTGGAGGTCTTCAGGGACGCGGATGCGGAAGTGTAGTCCAGAGCCCCGACGGACGAGGTAGGATTTTCCTGCCATGACGTACTGATCCACTGTGGACCGGATTGTGTACCAGTCTGTGTACCAAGACGTCAGATTTCCCTTGAAAATCAGGCCGATGCAGTAACCACGGGGCCTGGAGAGGGGGTGGTGGCTACGGGTGGACTTGAACCACCGACACCAGCATTATGAGTGCTGTGCTCTAACCACCTGAGCTACGTAGCCACGGGAAGCCCGATATTTTCGCCTGACGGCGTTTTTGTGTCAATACCCGGCGCGCTCAGGAACCCAGGTGGCGCGCCGGCAGCAGGCCGGCCGGATCGATGCCGGGCGGCTTGCCGGCGACGAGGTCGGCGAGCAGCTCGGCCGAGCCGCAGGCCTGGGTCCATCCCATCGCGCCGTGGCCGGTATTGAGGAACAGCCCCGCGACCGGCGTGGGACCGATCAGCGGGGGACCGTCGGGGGTCATCGGCCGGAGGCCGGTCCAGGCGTTGGGCTCGGCGGTGCGGATGCGCTCGGCGAGCTCCGGAAGCAGTTCGGCGGCGTTGTTCAGCAGCACCCCCAGGCGCCCCGGGTCGATGCTCCGGTCGTGGCCGGCGAACTCGGCCAGGCCGGCGATACGCAGGCGATCGGGCCCGAGCCGGGCGGTGACGAACCGCCGCTGCAGGTCCAGAATCGGCAGCGTCGGCGCCGGATCGTCGCCGGCCAGCTCGATCGTCGCCGAGTACCCTTTGACCGGGTAGATCGGAAGATCGAGGCCCAGCGGGCGCAGCAACTCCGGCGAGCCGCAACCGGCCGCGATCACGCACGCATCGGCTTCTATCGTGGCTTCCTCGGTCTCGAGCGCGACGAATTTCCCCCCGTCGGCCGCCACGCGCCGGACGCGGGTCCCGAGGCGAACGTCGGCGCCCAGTTCCCCGGCCTTCTCGGCGGCCAGCCGGCTGAACGCGCACGCGTCGCCGGATTCGTGGTCGGGAAACAGCAGCGTGCCGTGGACGCGGTCGGCGACGGGCGCGAGCGCGGGCTCGAGTTCGACGAGCTCGTCGCGGTCGATCCGGCGGTAGGCGATATCGGGGTCGTCGATGCGGCGGCGGAGATCGATGGCCTCGGCGAGCGATTCGGGCGTGAAGTAGAGCTCCAGCGACCCGTTGGTGACCTGGTCGTAGTCGAAGCGGTGGCGCTCGCGCATCTCGACCAGGCAGCGTTTCGCGTAGTAGCCCAGCCGGATGCAGTGGCGGGCGTTGGCGTAGTAGCGGTCCGGGCTCGACTCCCGGAGGAACCGCAGCCCCCAGCGCGACAGTCCGGGTAGCGCCGACGCGCGAACGCGCCACGGCTGGTCGCGGCGGAGCAGCGCCGGGAATAGCTTGGCGCCCGACCCGGGCGGATTCCAGGGTTCGGCGTGCCCCGGGGTGATCCCGCTGCCGTTGGCGTGACTGGTTTCGGCCCCGGCCCGGTCGGCCGCATCGACGAGCGTGACGTCGAGGCCGCGTTCGGTCAGCGCGAGCGCGGTCGTCGAACCGATGATGCCGGCGCCGAGGACGAGTACGTGCATGCTCGCGATGATAACGCCCGGCTGCGGTGGACGGCGTCAAGCCGTGGATGGCGGGGAGCGTCCGCGGGCGGAAGGCCGCCCGCGGAAGAGGGGACTTCAGTCGGGCATCGGCCGGCCGAACTCGTCCTCGAACCGTCCGCGGACCTCGGTAACGTCCAGGTCGTAGCCCTGCGGCGCAGCGTGGGCGATCTTGACCGAGCCCATCAGCGAGCCCAGGCGCGCGGCATCGGCGGCGTCCCAGCCCTTTTCGAGTCCGAACAGCAGCCCGGCGCGGTAGGCGTCGCCGCAGCCGGTGGGGTCGGAAATCGAGGCCGGCTTGACCGACGGGATGCGTTCCTCGCCGTCGGCGGTCACCAGGTCGGAGCCTTCGCCGCCGTGGGTGACGATCAATCCGCGCTTGAGATCGGCGATGGCGTCGGTGCGCTCCCAGCCGGTCTTGCTGGCGATCATCTCCCACTCGTAGGAGTTGACCGTCAGCCAGTCGGCACCGGCGATCATGGCCTTGAGTTCCTCGCCGGAGAACATCGGCAGGCCCTGGCCGGGATCGATGATGTGCGGGATGCCGGCGGACTTGAACTGCTCGGCATGATCCATCATCGCCTGCTTGCCGTCGGGCGAGACGATGCCGTAGCCGATGCCGTCGCCGGAAGGCACCTTGTTGCGATGGTTCTCGTTCATCGCTCCGGGATGGAACGCGGTGATCTGGTTGTCGTCCAGGTCGGTGGTGATGTAGGCCTGGGCGGTGAAATGGTCGTCGTCTCGCAGGACATACTGCTGGCTGATGCCCAGTTCGTCGAGGCGATCGGCGTAGCCGTCGAAATCGGCGCCGACGGCCGCCATCGGCAGCGGCTCGCCGCCGAGCTTCTTCAGTCCGTAGGCGATGTTGCCGGCGCAGCCGCCGAAATTGCGCCGCATCTCGGGGACGAGAAACGCGACGTTGAGCATGTGCGTCTTCTCCGGCAGGATGTGATCCTTGAACCGTTCCGGAAAGACCATGATGTTGTCGTAGGCGATGGAGCCGCAGATGAGTATGGACATGGGTGATCGGTGGCAAACCCACTTGCTGATGCCGCGCGTCGCGGTGCTCGAGCCGGCGCTGTCCGGGTCGGGCGCGCTCGGCGGCGCGGCGCCTTGCCGTTCGGTCCGGCGGGCGCCTGCGCGGGCATCATTCGAAGGTTTCGTCGTTTTGGGTCAACTCGCTAGTATATAGGACCGGGACGATTCACCCACACCTTCGGAACACGCGCCGGCTCTCTTCGCGATACGCTCTGCTCGACCGTCCCCGTTGTCGATGCCGCGGTTCCGGCCCCGGGCAGGTTGTCAATTCGAAACCAGTCCGTGTACACTCGCTAAGCTTGAACGGATGGGGAAGCTCGATCTCTGCCCGCATCCGTTGAAGTGAGCGACCCGGAGGAGTGAGTTTTTTCGGGAGCTGGCGCAGCGCGCGCAGCCACCGTGTCAGGAAATAATCGAGTACGCTGCCTGTTCGCTTCCTGCTCGGGCAGCGATGACTTTTTCACCTCGGAAATCGCCGCGACAGCGCGATCCGGCGGTCGTCCAAGCGAAATTCAAACAGAAGATTGAACCGGTATGAATAAATTCGATACGAAAAGAGTCGGCACGCTGCTGATGCTGGCAGCTTCCCCGTTCGCGGCGTTGGGGTTCCTCGCGCAGGCCGGCGCGCAGGACATCGAGCCGGCGCTGCAGGCCAGCCAGCAGGCGGTGGCGGGAACGCGCGAGTCGCAGGAGAGGATCGACGAGATCGATTCCCGCATCCAGGCGCTGCTCGGCGATTACCGAGCCAACCTCAGGCAGCTCGAGCAGCTCAATCGCTACAACGCCTCGCAGGAGCGCCAGGTTGCCGCGCAGCGACAGGAAATCGAGTCGCTGACCGAGGACATCAACAACATCGCCAGCCTTCAGCGTGCCGTGCAGCCGCTGATGCAGGACATGGTCGATTCGCTGGAGGAAGTCGTCGAAGCCGACCTGCCGTTCCTGCTCGATGAGCGGCGCTCGCGCGTCGAGCGGCTCCGGGGGCTGATGGAGGATCCCGCCAGCTCGCCGGCGCAGCGTTACCGGATGATCATCGAGGCCCACCAGATCGAGGCCGAGTACGGCCGCACGATCGAGGGCTACCGCAGCGATATCGAGACCGAGGAGCGCACCTACGAGAACGTGGACGTGCTGCGCATCGGTCGCTTCGTGCTGATCTTCAAGACCGACAACGACGAGGTCCTGAAGCGCTTCGATCCGGCATCCGGAAGCTGGGTGGACCTCGACAAGTCGTTCCTGGGCGACGTCAAGACCGCGATGCGCGTAGCGCGCGAGCAGATTCCTCCGGAACTGCTGTACGTCCCCGTCCGGGCACCCCAGACCGCGGACGAGGGCTGAAACGATGAACGATATCTCGAACCTGGAACGCAAAGCGTCGAACGAAAACGGGAATGTGACCATGCGTAATCGCTCAGCGGGCCTCGGCTCGCTCCTCGTCGCCCTGGCGATCGGATTCGGATCCGCGGCAACGGCCCAGGAAGGGCCGACCTCGCTGGAAGAAGTGGTGCAGCGCCTGCAGCAGGAACGCGAGGCGGTGGCCGAGGCCAACGAAGAACGCGAACAGCGCTTCCTGCAGCAGGAGGCGAACCGCGAGCAGATGCTGCGCGAGATTCGCAACGACGTCGCCGAGGCCGAGTCCGAGGCCAGCCGCCTGGAGAACCTGCGCAACGAACTCGACCGTGAGCTCTCCGACCTGCGCGAGCAGCTGGCCGAGCGACAGGGCGAGTTCGGAGAGCTGTTCGGTGTGGCGCGCGCCGCCGCAGCCGACCTCGACGAGCAGATCAGCGATTCGCTGATCACGACCCAGTTCCCGGAGCGCGGCGAAGGGCTGTCGGAGATGGCCCAGTCGGACAAGCTGCCCACCATCGATCAGCTGGAAAACCTCTGGTACACGTTCCTGCAGGAGATCACCGAGCAGGGCAAGGTCGTCGAGTACGAAGCCGCGGTCGTCGGCAACGACAACGCGTCCACCGAAGAGCAGGTGGTGCGCATCGGTCCATTCACCGCGTTCGGCGACGAAGGCTACCTCGTCTTCAACGAAGGCACGCTGCGCTACCTGGCGCGCCAGCCCGGCGGCGGTGCGGTCGCGGCGGCAAACCGCGTCATGGAGCATGACGGATCCGGCGTCGTGCACGGCATGATCGACCCGTCTCTCGGCAGCTTGCTGGGCCTCGTCGTGGAGACCCCGACGCTGCAGGAACGCATCGACCAGGGCGGCTGGATCGGCTACGCGATCATCGTCGTCGCCGCATTCGGCATCCTGCTGGCGCTGTATCGCTGGCTGGTGCTCACGCTGACCTCGATGAAGGTCCGTCGCCAGATGGGCAAGCACGAGCCCAACGATTCCAACCCGCTGGGCCGAATCCAGGCCGCCTACGAGGAGCACAAGGGCGAGGACCTGGGAACGCTGCAGATGCACCTGGACGACGCCGTCCTCAAGGAACTGCCGCCGCTGGAGCGCGGGCTGAACCTGGTCAAGGTGCTGGCCGCCGTGGCTCCGCTGATGGGTCTTCTGGGTACGGTCATCGGCATGATCGTGACCTTCCAGGCGATCACGCTGTTCGGCACCGGCGATCCCAAGCTGATGGCCGGCGGTATCTCGCAGGCGCTGATCACGACGGTGCTCGGCCTGATCGCCGCCGTTCCGCTGCTGATCCTGCATGCGTTTGCATCGTCGACTTCACGCCGGCTCGGCCAGATTCTCGAAGAGCAATCGGTCAGCCTCGTTGCCGATGCCGAGAAAGCAAGCCGTTGATGATCGGCTCGAGGATGATCCGTCGTGCTTGAATTTCTGTATCCTGCCAATGTGATATCGGTGCTCCAGGACTTCCTGGAGGCCGGTGGGCCGGTCGTGGTGGCGCTCCTGATCAGTACCGCCGTGATGTGGGTGCTGATCAGCGAGCGATTCATCTACTTCGGGTTTTCCGGCCCCCGTCTTCGCAACGAGCAGGAAAAGCGCTGGGAAGAGGCCGAAGAGCACAGCAGCTGGCGGTCGCACATCTTCCGCGAGCGGCTGATCTCGGAAGTGCGTCTCGAAAACGAACGTTTCATGGGCGTGATTCGGGCGTTGATCATGATCACGCCGCTGCTCGGTCTGCTGGGAACGGTGACGGGGATGATCGAGGTCTTCCAGGTCATCGTCGATACCGGTGCATCGAACGCGCGGTTGATGGCATCGGGAATCTCGAAGGCCACGATCCCGACGATGACCGGTCTGGCGGTTTCGCTGACGGGCGTATTCGCCATCAGCTTCCTGGATCGGCGCAACGAAACCGCCGTCGCCGACGTCTCCGAGCGGCTCGAGCTCGAGCAGGGCATGGATTTCGGCAGTCTCAGCGGCAAGCGGCTGGTCACCGACGAGGCCGACGAGGCCGAAGTCAACATCACCCCGCTGCTGGACATCGTCTTCATCCTGCTGATCTTCTTCATCGTCACCTCGACGTTCCTGGAAGAGGAGGGTCTGGAAGTCGCCACTCCGCAGGAAAACGAGCAGGAGCAGCAGACGCGGCCGCCGCCCACGCTGGTGCTGAGCGTGCGCAGCGACGGTTTCGTCATGGTCGACAACACCCGCATGATCGATCCGCGCTCGGTCAAGCCGACCGTCGAGGCGTTCAAGGCCGAAGAGCCGCGCGGCGTCGTGCTGCTGAACGCGGCTCCCGATGCCGAAATCGATTCCACCGTGTTGGTCCTGGACCAGGCGCGTCAGGCCGGAGTCGATCCGGCGCTCGCGATCCAGGGCCGATAGAGGAGCGGAGACCCCATGCCAAGAAGCGAACGAGTTACCAAGGCTGAAGAAAGTGACGTCAACGTCACCCCGCTTTTGGACATCGTGTTCATCATGCTGATCTTCTTCATCGTCACGGCCACCTTCATCAAGGAGCCCGGCGTCGAAGTCGATCGCCCCGAGGCGCAGACGGCGGAGGACCAGAGGCTGGTCTCCATACTGGTCGCCATCGATGCCGACAATTCAATCTGGATCAACCGCGAGGAAGTGCCGCTGGAAGCGGTTCGCACGACACTGGAGCGTCTTCGGCGGGAAAACCCGCGCGGAAGCGCTGTCATCCAGGCCGATGGGCAGGCCCACAGCGAGTACCTGGTCCGCGTGCTTGAACAGATCCGGGCCGCCGGTGTCGAAGACGTTGTAGCGGTATCGACGAAGAAATCATGAGCAACATCATTCGACTCTTTACCGGCCTGCCGGGCGCGATCATCGTCACTTCGCTGATCTTCCTGGTGCTGGCATCCGTGATCTCGACCCGCGAGGACGTTCAGCTCTCCGAGGACCGCTCGGTGCAGATCAACGTCACCCGCCAGATCCAGGACACCACGAACCGGGTGACGGAGGAATTCCAGCGCCCGGTTCTGGACCAGCCCCCGCCGCCGCCGCCGACCGTGACGGACACGGACTTCCGGCCCGAGATGTCGGTGCAGATCGGCGAGCTCCCGGACCTGTCGGGCGTGGACCTCGATATCGGAACCGGCTTCAACCCGGACCGCGATGCGCAACCCCTGGTTCGCATCCCGCCCCAGTATCCGCAGCGCTGCATGGGTCGTGCGGACAACCGGGAGGCCGTGTCGGTCGAGTTCGACGTCACTCCGGAGGGCTCCGTTGTCAATCCGCGCGTGCTGTCGACGACCAATTCGTGCTTCAACCGCGCAGCGATGCGAGCCGTCGAACGGTGGCGCTACAACCCCAAGATCGTCGATAACGTTGCCGAACCCCGATTGGGCGTGCGCACCGTGATCGAGTTCCAGCTGGAAGGTTAGGAATGGTGAAGATGCAGTTTTTCCACGGTCGGCCGGTGCTTTTCGTTCTTGCCGCCGTGCTGATGCTCCTGCTCGCCGGCGCCGTCGTCGCGCAGAACGACGAAGGCGAGGAAGAGCAGGAGTCGACTCCCACGCTCGATCCGCGCGTGGCCCAGGACCTGCTGGAGGCCTACGAGAGCCTCGAGAACGAGGAATACGAAACGGCGCTCGACCAACTGAACAGGCTGCTCGACCGTCGCGGCGACTCGATGAAGCCGTTCGACAAGGCGTCGGTCCTGCAGATTCGCGGCACCGCTCACGTCAACCTGGAGAACCTGGACCAGGCGCTGGAAGATTTCTCGGCCGCCCTGGAACTGGACGCGCTCCCCTCGGATCAGCAGAACCGGCTGCGGTTCAACCTGGCGCAGATCTACTTCGTCAACGAGCGGTACAGGGAGTCCATCCGGCTTTTCGAGCAGTGGATGCAGGCCGACGTCAAGGTCACCGACACCGCGTACTTCATGCTCGGCGCCGCGCACTACAACCTCGATGAATACCAGGAGGCGCTGGAGGCAATCCGCAGCGCCATCGACGTCTCGTCGAAGCCGCAGAAGCGCTATTACGACCTGCTCAACGCGATCTACTCGGAACTGGGCAATATCCCCGAGCGCACGCGCCTGCTGGAAACGATGGTCGAGTTGTGGCCGGGCAGCCTGAGCTACTGGCGCCAGCTTTCGTCGCTCTACAACGAGCAGGGCGATCGCCTCAAGGCATTCGCGGCGCTAGAGGCGGCGTATCTCAACGATCTCGTCGAGAGCGAAAGCGACATCGTCATGCTCGCGCAGTACTACTCCACCTTCGAGAATCCGCACCGCGGTGCGAAGCTGCTGGAGCGAGAGATGGAGGCCGGGCGAGTCGAGCGCGACGTCGACAACCTCGAGTTGCTGTCCCAGCTCTGGAGCCAGGCGCGCGAGCATGCCAGGGCGATTCCCGTGCTGCGAGAAGCCGCGCAGATGTCCGACGACGGAGAACTGTCGTTCCGGCTCGGGCAGGCGCTCCTGGCCGACGAGAAGAACGAGCAGGCCGAGCGGGCCTTCGAGCGTGCGCTCGACAAGGGCGGGCTGGAAGAATCCAAGCGGGCCCAGGCGTGGATGCTGCTGGGGAACGCGCGGTTCAACCAGGCCGAGCCCGGCGATCGCGAGCAACGCGAGGATGCCGACGAGGCTTTCGCCCGGGCGACGCAATTCGCGTCCACGCGCAGACAGGCCTCGGACTGGCGCAATTACATCCGCGCCATCAACCAGACCGAAGCACGCCAGGCCGCGCTCGAGCAGGAGCAGAGCGAGACGCTCGCGACCGCCGCCCAGGACCGATTGCGCACGGCCTGCCGTGCACGGCAGTTGGCCGGTTCGGACCTCTCGGAACGGTGCAGGGAAATCCTGGCCGAGGACGAGGAGCAGCCCGACCAGGGCCAGTGAAATCCCGTTTCCGGCCCGGACTGCGGCCGGTGTGAATTCGCCCTCCGACCCGCGTCCGACGGCGCGGCTTTCGGGGGCGTGCGCGCGATCCCCGGAATCCCTCCCCACGGCGTATTCTCACGCGCGAACACGCCTGCCCAGAATCTGTTAAGAGACTGTCAAGGACTGTTGAAATTCTGTTAAAGGCCCGTTACTATCGGCCCGAGAGGTGCCCGCGGGTCGGCGCCGATCCGCTCGTGCGTCGGCCCATGGGAATAAAAAGCCACCGGATGGTCCATCCGTAGCGAAAAGCGAGGAAAATGCAAGTGAATAATCAACCACACGATAAGCCTCATTCCCTCCTCTGGAGAGGAATGGCCCCGATTCTGGCGGGGTTGGCGCTCGGCTTCACGCCGATGGTCGCCACCGCCCAGGACGAAGACCAGACGGACGAACAGGAAACACAGGACGACGCGGACATCGAGCGCATCGTTGTCACCGGTTCGCGCCTGATGACCAACCCGAACGTC
>JBPRGD010000047.1:0-4195 GCA_051428125.1 Candidatus Wenzhouxiangella sp. M2_3B_020 | reverse complement strand
GCTCCGACGACATCGCGACGACCGGGATGGTGCAACCCCCCGTAGGACCGATCACATGATCGCGATTCCCGGCATTCGTTCGCGACGGGACGTCGCCCCTACGGAGGAAGAGCGAGACGGAATAGGCCGTAGGAGCGATCTCCGGATCGCGAGGTCCGCAGCCCCTTCGCGACGCGGACGTCGCGGCGGTGCCGGGGCGCAACCTGCCGTAGGGGCGATCTCATGATCGCGATTGCCGCCTGTCCTTCGCGACGTGGACGTCGCTCCGACGACATCGCGACGACCGGGATGGTGCAACCCCCCGTAGGACCGATCACATGATCGCGATTCCCGGCATTCGTTCGCGACGGAACGTCGCTCCTACGGAGGAAGAGCGAGGCGGAATAGGCCGTAGGAGCGATCTCCGGATCGCGATGCCCGGCAGCCCCTTCGCGACGTGGACGTCGCTCCTACGGATCAGATCAGCTTTTCGAGCTCCGGGACGATCTCGAACAGGTCGCCGACCAGGCCGTAGTCGGCGATCTCGAAGATCGGGGCTTCGGCGTCCTTGTTGATCGCGACGATGGTGCCGGCGTCCTTGATGCCGGTCAGGTGCTGTATCGCGCCCGAGATGCCGATGGCGAAGTACAGCTCCGGGGCGATGATCTTGCCGGTCTGGCCGACCTGTAGCTCGTTGGGCACGTAGCCCGCATCGACCGCGGCACGCGAGGCGCCGACGGCGGCACCGAGCTTCTTGGCGAAGCTGTAGACGACCTCGAAGCCTTCCGACGAACCCATCGCCCGGCCGCCGGAGACGACGCGGTCGGCGGTCTGCAGGTCGGGACCCTCGCCGTCGCCGGTCTCGATATCGACGAAACGCGTGTGGCCGGGGTCTTCCGCGGCCGGATCGCGCGATTCGATCTCGGCCTCGGAATCGCCCTCGCCGGCAGACGAGTACGACGCCGCGCGGATCGTCGCGACGACGGTGCGATCCTCGGGCGCCTTGACGGTGATGATGGCGTTGCCGGCGTAGATCGGGCGCTTGAACGTATGCGCGTCGATGACTTCCTGGATGTCGGAGACCTGGTTGACGCCGATCAACGCGGCCGCGCGCGGAAGCACATCCTTGCCGAACGTCGTCGACGGGCCGAGGATGTGGCTGTAGTCGTCGGCCAGCGCCTTGATTTCCGGCGCGATACGGGCGGCGGTGGGGTGCGCGAAATCGGCGTGCTCGACCTTGAGCACCTTCTTCACGCCGTCGAGCTTCGCGGCCTGGGCGGCGACGTCGTCGACGCTGTCGCCGAACACCGCGACGTCGATGTCGTCGATGCCGAGATCCAGCGCGCCCTTGAGCGTCTTGGCCGTCGCCGGGTTCAGGGTTCCGTCTTCGTGCTGGGCAATGATGAGTACGCGAGCCATTACAACAGTCCCTTGTTCTTGAGTTCGTCGACGAGTTCCTGCGGCGTTTCGAGGATGCGGCCGCCCGAGCGCTTCGGCGGCGGCTCGTACGCCGTGGCTTCCAGCGCCGGCGCTTCCTCGATGTCGAGATCCGACAGCGCGATCTCGTCCATGGGCTTGCGCTTGGCCTTCATGATGTCGGGGAGCTTGACGAAGCGGGGCTCGTTGAGGCGGAGATCGGAGGTCAGCACGGCCGGAAGATCGATCTCGAGCGTTTCCAGCCCGGCGTCGACTTCGCGCGTCACCTTCACCTTGCCGTCGGAAAGCTCGACCTTGGAGGCGAACGTGGCCTGCGGCCGGTCCCAGATCGCGGCCAGCATCTGGCCGGTCTGGTTGTTGTCGTCGTCGATAGCCTGCTTGCCGAGAAAGACGATTTCCGGATTCTCCCGTTCGATCAGTTCGCGAAGCACGCGCGCGGCCGTCAGCGGCTGGACTTCGTCGTCGGTCGCGACGTGGATGGCGCGATCGGCCCCCATCGCCATGCCGGTGCGCAGCTGCTGCTGGCAATCGGCGCTGCCGATGGAGCAGACGACGACTTCCTCGGCGTTGCCCGCCTCCTTGATCCGCAGCGCTTCTTCGAGCGCGATTTCGTCGAACGGGTTGATCGACATCTTCACGCCTTCGGTCTCGACGCCGGAGCCGTCGGACTTGACGCGCACGCGGACGTTGTAGTCGATCACGCGCTTGATCGGAACGAGAATCTTCATGTCGGTGTCTTCATCAACTTGTCTGAAGCCGACCATTGTAACGGCTCGCGGCTTTCGGCACGTCGAAACCGGTGGCGCGAGCGCGGTTGTATCATTCCGCTCGACAGCGGTCATCGGAGTCTTCATGCCAACCCAACTGGCGGCACGTATCCGCGACTCGGCCTCGGCCGGGCGGGTCCTGGTCATGGGCATCGTCAACGTCACGCCGGACTCGTTTTCCGACGGCGGGCGCTACGACAGCGTCGAGCGCGCCGTCGCGCACGCACGCCGCCTCGTCGCCGACGGCGCGGACATCCTCGATATCGGGGGCGAATCCACGCGGCCCGGTGCCGAACCGGTGGCCGCCGACGTCGAGATCGCCCGCGTCGTGCCGGTGATCGAGGCGATCCGGGCCGAGCTCGACGTTCCCGTCTCCATCGACACCAGGAAGGGCGACGTCATGCGCGCCGCGGCCGAGGCCGGCGCCCGGATGATCAACGACGTCAACGCCTTGCGCGACCCCGACGCGCTCGAGGCCGCCGCGGCGCTGGACCTGCCGGTCTGCCTGATGCACATGCAGGGCGAACCCCGCACGATGCAGAAGAATCCCGACTACGGCGACGTCGTCGACGAACTGCTTTCGTTCTTCCGCGAGCGGATCCGGACCTGCACGGATGCCGGCATCCGCGAAGAGCACCTGGTCCTGGACCCGGGCTTCGGCTTCGGCAAGTCGCTGGAGCACAACCTCACGCTGCTCGACCGGTTCTCGCGGTTCCGATCGCTCGGCGTGCCGCTGCTGGCGGGACTGTCGCGCAAGTCCATGCTGGGCCGGATCACCGGCCGCGAGGCGCCCGACCAGCGGATTTCGGCGTCGGTGGCCGCGGCGGTTCTCGCCGCCGAGCGCGGCGCCGACATCCTGCGCGTGCACGACGTCGCCGAAACCGTCGACGCGGTCAAGCTGCTGCACGCGATGCGCCAGAATCGTTCCGATCACCGCCATCACGGAGACTTCCGATGACACGATCCATCTACATCCTCGCGGCCCTTTTCGGGGCCGTCGCGCTGACCTTTTCGGCGATCGCCGTGCATGCCGACGAAGCGGATTCCGCCCCCGCCGAATCCGAATCGACGACCACCGACCTGCCACCGTCGCTGACGCCGCGGGACGTCCGTCAACTCCGCGAAGGCAGGGGCATGGGCATGGCCCGCGTGGCCGGCGTGAACGGCTACCCCGGCCCGATGCACGTGCTGAGGCAGGCCGAGGCGCTGGAACTGAGCGAGGAGCAGGTCGCCGAAAGCGAAGCCCTGCGCAGCCGCGTGCACGAACGCTCCCGGGAGATCGGTGAGCGGATCATCGAGGCCGAGGCCCGACTGAACGCGCTGTTCGAGGCCGGATCGGTGGACCGTGGTGCGATGCGGGAAGTGCTCGGCGAGATCGCCGACCTGCGGGCCGATCTACGCGCCGTGCATCTCGAGGCCCACCTGGACCAAGCCGCCGTTCTGACCGAACAGCAGCTCGAGAAGATGGGAGAAATGGGAGGCGGAGAGCGTCGCCGCCGCCGCGAGCACCGCCGGGAGCACCACGAGGGAAAGGCCACGGGCGGCGAGTCGTAGGGTCGATCCGGGACCGCGAAACCCGATTGCGACGTGGACATCCAACCCTTTTTGTAGGAGCGATCTCATGATCGCGATACCGCGCTTGCCTCGCGACGTGGACGTCGCTCCTACGGAGAGGGTTGTTTTTCCTCGATGGGACGGCCTGCCGATCGCGACGTGGACGTCGCTTATACGGGAGGGCGTAGGGGCCGCAATCCGTCGTAGGAGCGATCTCATGATCGCGATACCCGCGCTTCCCTCGCGACGTGGACGTCGCTCCTACGAAGAGGGTTGTTTTTCCTCGATGGGACGGCCTGCCGATCGCGACGTGGACGTCGCTTGTGGTGCGGGCCGCAATCCGTCGTAGGAGCGATCTCATGATCGCGATACCCGCGCTTCCCTCGCGACGTGGACGTCGCTCCTACGGAGAGGGTTGTTTTTCCTCGATGGGACGGCCTGCCGATCGCGACGTGGAC
>JBPRGD010000046.1:0-17648 GCA_051428125.1 Candidatus Wenzhouxiangella sp. M2_3B_020 | reverse complement strand
CGACAGTGGCCGTCGCCACGGCCGAGGCGCGTCGCGTGCGAGATGCGGCGAGTCCGGCGAAACCGGAACGGACGGGCCTCTGCGGGCGCCGCGCTGCGTTTCGGCTCGCTGATTTGGCGGTGCCAAACGGCGTTCGCCGAGAAGTCGCACCGCTGCATCCCACAGAGGTCCCGCCGCGCCCCGATCCGGACCGGGCCGGGCCCTCCGGGCAAAAGCGCCGTAAAGGCAGGCAGCTGTCGGCTGCGGGCACCGATCCGTAAGGTGGTTCCTGATTGCCTACCGGTCGTTGCTGTTGTCCGGCTGCCGGTATTCCGGGCAGGTTCGGCGCTGTGGAGTAGCCCGCTCGGAGCATTGCGACCTCGAGCCGGGCAGGCCCGCGGCCCTTGGCCGCGCAAGTTTCGGGATTTGAATCCTGCTGTTCCTGTGCTCGGGAGACGGGTCGTCTGGGTGGTGTAGATCCGTCGGCGCGAAGTCGCGCCTCCCACAGGAGTGGGACGGAGCTCGGCTTTACTTCTGTAGGAGCGGCGACCTCGCCGCGACGGCAGGAATCCCCTACCACTCGGGCCTGCCACCCGGCAAACGATGTGCACCATTTCCAGCCGGCCACTTCGCGGGAACCCGGATGCCGGGCGACCGGCTCTACCGCGACCCCGGCTGGACCCGGGACAACCCGGCCGATCCCTCTAGAGGCCCCGTAGCAAGTAAGTCACCACGAGCGGTCCGATGTCGACGAAAACGCTTTTCGGTTTGCGGCTCGGAGGCCGCTCCTACGAGGGGATGAGCAGGACAAGCCGGGAAGCGCGCGCTCGGCCGCCCGACCGGACATGCGGCCCGAGGGTGCGCTAACCTGTAACGCATGAAGACCATCCATAATTTCAGCGCCGGCCCGGCCGCGCTGCCGTGGGCGGTGCGCGAGAAGCTTGCCGAGGAGTTCTCGCTGCCCGCCGACCATGCCCCGTCCATCGCCGAGGTCTCGCACCGCGGCAGCCGTTTCGCCGATGTCGCCGAGCGGCTGGAAGCGGGCATCCGCCGGCTGACAGGGGTCGGCGACGACCACCACGTGCTGCTGCTGCAGGGCGGTGCGCACCTGCAGTTCGCGATGTTGCCGATGAACTTCGCGCGCGACCGCAGCGCGGCTTTCGTGCTCACCGGGCACTGGGGCGAGAAGGCGTTCGCCGAGAGCAAGCGCGTGACCGAGACGCGCGTCGTCGCCTCCAGCGCCGAAGAGGATTACCAGGACATCCCGGAGCTGGGCCACCTGCCGGCCGACGCGGCCTACCTGCACTACACCGGCAACGAGACGATCCACGGCGTGCAGTTCGCGCAGCCGCCCGCCGCCGGCGTGCCGCTGGCCGCCGACCTGTCCAGCGAGTTCCTGTCGCGGCCGTATCCGTATGCCGACCTGGGGCTGGCCTATGCCGGCGCGCAGAAGAACCTGGGCGTGGCCGGCCTGACGGTCGTGCTGGTGCGCAAGGACCTGGTCGAGCGGATTCCCGACGACCTGCCGAAATACCTGGACTACCGCACGTGGATCGATTCGGGCTCGATGAAGAACACGCCGTGCACGTTCGCCTGGTACGTGGCCGCCGAGGTCGTCGATTGGATCGAGGCCAACGGCGGTCTCGACGCGCTGGGCAAGCGCAACGAGGCCAAGGCCGAGAAGCTGTACCGGGCGATCGACGCGTCGGACTTCTACGCCAACCCGGTTGCCGACGAGGCGCGGTCGATGATGAACGTGCCGTTCGTGATGGCCGACGACGCGCTGACCTCGACGTTCGTCCAGCAGGCCGATGCCGCCGGCATGCCCGGCCTCAAGGGCCACCGCTCCGTTGGCGGCCTGCGCGCCAGCCTCTACAACGCCATCGGCATGGATGCCGTCGAGGACCTGATCGAGTTCATGCACGAGTTCGAGCGCAAGAACGGGTGATCCGGGAAAATTCCGAAAAGCAGTTGCACGAAGGACACGAAGAAGGCACGAAGTCCACGAAGGTTGAAACCGCGTAAAGAATTCTTCGTGCCCTTCTTTCTTCGTGGCCTTCGTGTAACGCTTCTTCCGGCGAAGTGAATCCAATCGCAACCGATCGGGAAATTGGCCGATAATCGGCGCATGAGCCAGTCCGAGCCCGACAAACCCGACCTGGCCGCGATCCGCGAGCGGATCGACGAGCTGGATGCCGAGATCCAGAAGCTCATCGGCGAGCGTGCGCAGCTGGCCATGGACGTGCGCGCGAGCAAGGGCGAGCTCGTGGGCGGCGCCGACTACTACCGGCCCGAGCGCGAGGCGCAGGTGCTTCGCCGCGTCATCGAGCGCAACGACGGTCCGCTGAGCGACTCGGTCATGCTGCGGCTGTTCCGCGAGATCATGTCGGCGTGCCTGGCGCAGCAGGAGCCGATGAAGATCGCCTACCTCGGGCCGGAAGGCACGTTCACGCAGCAGGCCGTCTACCGGCAGTTCGGCCACTCGGTGCAGGCCGTCGCGCTGGGCTCCATCGAGGACGTGTTCCTGCAGGTGCAGTCGGGCGAAGCCGACTTCGGCGTAGTGCCGGTGGAAAACTCGTCGCAGGGCATGGTCACGCACACGCTGGACATGTTCCTCAACGCCGAGGTCACGATCTGCGCCGAGGTCGAGCTGCGCATCCACCAGCACCTGTTGACGCACGCGAAGTCGTTGTCCGGTATCGAGCGCGTCTACGCCCATTCGCAGTCGCTGGCCCAGTGCAAGCACTGGCTGGCCGCCAACCTGCCCGACGTCGAACTGATCGCGGTCTCCAGCAACGCAGAGGCCGCGCGGCGCGTGCGCTCGGCGCCGGAATCGGCCGCGATCGCCGGCGAGCATGCCGCAGAGGTCTACGGTGTGCCGGTGCTGTTCGGCAACATCGAGGACCACGTCGACAACACCACGCGCTTCCTGGTGCTGGGTCGCGACCTGCTGGACCCGTCCGGCGACGACAAGACCACGCTGCTGGTCGCCGGATCCGACGGTCCGGGCGCGCTGTTCAAGCTGCTCGAGCCGCTGGCGCGCCACGGGATCAACATGAACCGCATCGAGTCCCGCCCCAGCCGCCAGGGCAAGTGGGACTACGTGTTCTTCATCGACGTCGATGGCCACGTCTCCGACGCCGGGCTGTCCGATGCCATGACCGAGCTCGAGGGCGAAGCCCGGATGGTCAAGGTGCTCGGCTCGTATCCGCGCGCCGTGCTCGGCCGGCTGCCCGCCGGCGAAGGCAGCGAAGCCTCGTAGGAGCGAGCTCCGGCTCGCGATGAATCTGCGCACCCCCGGCAGCCGAAGCCGCCTTCGGCCGAAAGCCGTCTAGAATGTCGCCATTCCGATCCGGACCCGTCCCATGGTCCATTCTTCCCGAAAACGCGTGCTGGTCACCGGCGGCGCAGGATTTCTCGGTTCGCACCTGTGCGAGCGATTGCTGCAGCGCGGCGACGAAGTGCTGTGCGTGGACAACTTCTACACCGGCAGCAAGGACAACGTCGCGCACCTGCTGGACGAACCGTATTTCGAACTGCTTCGCCACGACGTCACGTTTCCGCTGTACGTCGAGACCGACGAGATCTACAACCTGGCCTGTCCCGCATCGCCGATGCATTACCAGCGCGACCCGGTGCAGACGACCAAGACCAGCGTCCACGGCGCGATCAACATGCTGGGGCTGGCCAAGCGCACGAAGGCGAAGATCCTCCAGGCATCGACCAGCGAGGTCTACGGCGACCCCGAGGTGCATCCGCAGCCCGAGAGCTACTGGGGCCGGGTCAATCCGCTGGGGCCGCGCGCCTGCTACGACGAGGGCAAGCGCTGCGCTGAAACCCTGTTCTTCGACTACTACCGCCAGCACGGCCTGCGCATCAAGGTCGCGCGCATCTTCAACACCTACGGTCCGCGGATGGTCCCGGACGACGGCCGGGTGGTGTCCAACTTCATCATCCAGGCGCTGTCGGGCGAGCCCATCACGATCTTCGGCGACGGGCGCCAGACGCGCTCGTTCTGTTTCGTCGACGACCTGGTCGACGGGCTGCTGCGGCTGATGGACACGCCCGACGACGTCACCGGACCGGTCAACCTCGGCAATGCCGCCGAGATCACGGTGCGTGAACTGGCCGAGACGGTGATCGCGATGACGGGTTCCGGATCCGAACTCGTCTTCGAGCCGCTGCCGGCCGACGATCCGCGCCAGCGCCGGCCGGACCTCGCGCGGGCCGAGGAACTTCTGGACTGGGCGCCGGCGACGGCGCTGGCCGACGGCCTGGAGAAGACCGTCGACTACTTCAGGCGCACATGGCTCCCGGACGGCCCGGCCCGCGACGCGGGCTGACCGGCCCGATCCGGCGCCTGCTTTCCGGCCGGGTCCCGCGCGCAGGGGCGGCCGCCGGCGGGATCCGGGTTGCCGGCCGGCTGGTGGTCTTCGCGCTCCAGGTCTTCCTGGCGCGCGCCATCGTCGACCAGGCCGAGTTCGGCACCTACGCCTGGGGGCAGAACCTGCTGTTCCTGCTCGGCGGCATATTCGCGCTCGGCCTTCCCGTCGCCGCCAGCCGGCTGGTCGCCGTCCACTTCCAACGCCACGATGGGCCCGCCGAGCGGGCGGTCGTCCGGCGGGGCCTCGGGCTGCTCGGCGCGATTTCGGCCGGGCTGGCGATCGTCGGCGTGGTGCTGCTGTGGCTGCTCCCGACCGGGACGCTGGCCGGCATTCCGCGCGGGATCGCGTTCATCGCCGTCGCGGCCGCGCCGCTGGTCGCGTTCACGCTCTTCAACCAGGCCGTCGCCCGGGCACGCATGCGCCTGCTCGCCGCGTTCGGGCCCACCCAGGTCCTGCGCCCGATGCTGACCGGCGCGCTCGCGCTGGGGATCGTGCTCGCGACCGGCTCGTCGCTGACGGGCGAACAGGCGCTGATCGCCGTCGTCGGCAGCCTCGTGCTGGTGCTCGTCGTCCAGGCGTTCGTCGGCGGTCCGTCTTCATCCGGACGCACTCCGGCCGCGGATAGCGGCGACGCGGACGAATACGCGCCGCGACGGCTGATGACCGATGCGCTTCCCATCTTCGCCACGCGCGTGTCCGATCTCGTCGTCAAGCACTCCGGCGTGCTGGTGCTGGGCTTCGTCGCCAGCCCGGCGCTGGTCGGCGGCTTCTTCGTCGCCGAGCGCCTGGCCCAGCTCGCCGCGCTGCCGATGCTGGTGATCGGCGCCGTCATACAGCCCTGGCTGGCCAGCGCGCACGCGGCCGGCGACCGCGCCGGTCTGCAGCAGGTCGTCACGCAGGCCATCCATACCGCCCTCTGGCCCACGCTGGCCGGGGCCGTCGTCATCCAGGCAGCGGCCGGCGTGCTGCTCGGCCTGTTCGGCGAGGGGTTCGTCGACGCCGCGCCCATCCTCGCGGTGCTGATGCTGGCGCACATCGTCGCGGCGGTGCTGGGCCCGAATCCCCAGATCCTGATCATGAGCGGCCGCCCGGGTACGGCTTTCCGGATCTCGGCCACTTCGGCGGTGCTGCACATCGTGCTGCTGGCCGTGCTGGTGCCGGCCTTCGGCGCGATCGGCGCGGCGTGGGCGACGCTGGTCAGCACCGCCGTTGCCGGCGGCGCGGCGCTGTGGATCGTCCGGAGCCGGCTGGGGCTGCGATCGTCCATCCTGCTGGGCGCGGGCTTGGCGCGGCGGGACCCGGCGACTTGACGCGCACGACCGCCACCGGGGCCGCTTCGGCCCGCACAATAGGCGGCGGTTCGAATCTCCGCCGCGAAGACCGCGGATGGCCGTCGTGATGAAGCTCTCGGTCGTGATGAACAACTATAACTACGAGCGCTTTCTCGCCCAGGCGATCGACAGCGCGCTGCACCAGCTCGGCCCCGACGACGAGCTGGTCGTCGTCGACGACGGTTCCACCGACGCCTCGCACGAGATCCTGGACCGCTACGAGGACGATTCCCGCGTCCGGGTCATCCGCCAGGCCAACCAGGGCCAGCTCGCGGCGATGTTCAACGGCCTGGCCGCCGCGCGGGGCGACCTGCTGCTGCTGCTCGACAGCGACGACCACTACCTCGACGGATACGTAGACCGCGTGCGGGAACTGGCGCGCGAACACCCCGAAGTCGACCTGTTCTTCTCCGCGGCCCGCCTGGGCGGCGACGGCACGCCGCAACAACTCGCCGGCATCGGGCGCATGCTGGCGCGCATGGAGCTGGAGCCCGGCCTGACCGGGAAGACGCGGTGGACGACGCTGTATACCGGTGAATACGTGGGCACGCCCACCTCCGGACTGGCGCTCAGGCGCGGCCTCGTGGATCGCGTGCTCGCGATCCGCGAGAGGATCGACGACCGGCTGGCGATCGGGGAGACGATGTGCTCGCTGCTTCGGCTGCCGCGCGATTCGCACAGCATCCGACGGCTTTCGGGCGACGGCATCCTGGTGCGGGCCGCAGGTGCGGTGGGTGGTCAGAAGTTCTACATACGCGAGCCCGGCTTCCACTACCGGATCCACGGCGGCAACGCGTACGCACGGATCAACGGCATCGGCCGGCTGTATCTGCGCCTGGCGCGCGGCCGGCAGATCGCGCGGCTGCTCCGGGACGCCTTCGAACCGCGCCGGCCGCACGTGGAAGAGGTCGTCGACGAGGCCCGCGGCCGAAGCCGGCCGCTGCGCGGCAGGCGCAGGATCCGGGTGATGCTGAACTACCTCTTCGCGGCAGTGCGCGCCCGGGGAGGCCCGTCTTCCAGGATCGCCGCGGTCTTCCGGATTCCCGGCGCGGTCTCAGCGAAGCCGACGCCGAAGTCGTAGCGCCGGCCCGGCCAGGCGCCACGGCGCGACGAGGTAGCGCCGCCACAGCCGACGCGGATTCCGCGCCAGCCGGTAGACGCCGCCCAGCCCGGCGCGGCTCATCCAGGCTGGCGGCAGCGCCTGCACGCCGGCGTAGTAGTCCAGCGTGCCGCCGGCCTGGAACAGCGCGCCGACGTCCAGCCGGTTGCGATTGGCGAGCATCCAGCGCTCCTGGCGCGGCATGCCCATGCCGACCAGCAGCACGTCTGGCGCGAAACCGTTGATCCGTTTGATCACCGCCGCGTCGTCGTCGAAATAGCCGTGGTGGAAGTCGGCGTCGAGGTCCGGACGGTGCCGTTTCAGCCAGTCCCGCCCCCGTTCGACGGTACGTGGCGCGCCGCCGAGAAAGAACAGTCGGCGCCCGCGTTCGGCCAGCCGGTCCACGAGATCCGGGAACCGATCCATGAGGGTGAAGCGCACCGCGCCGCGCGTCGGCAGGCCGGCCGCGCGCATCAGCCACAGCACCGGCACGCCGTCGACGTAGCAGATGTCGCAGGCGCGGTAGAACTCGCGCACCGTTGCGTCGGTGCGGCACAGCGAGAGGCTGTTGAGGTTGTGATGGCCCACCAGCAGCCGGCGTTCGTCGGCCTTCCAGCGCGACTCGATCTCGGCCAGCAGCGGGTCCAGGTCCATCGGCCGGACCGGGCAGCCGGTGAGCGTTTCGACGGCCTCGCCTTGCCAGACCGGTGCGGTCACGCGCTCACAGCCAGTGGTCGAGGTCGCGGTCGCTCATCCGGGCAAGTTCGCGGATCTCGTCGGCGAACTCGGCGGTCAGCGCCGCGCGCACCTCCGGGTCGACGGGCGGGAAGCCGCGCAGGTTGGCCGACTCGGCGAGCCACTTGGCGCGCGAGGCCAGCTTCAGCGGCAGCCACGGGCGCAGCGCGTTCTTGAATCGCCGGGACCTGAGCAGCGCGTGCAGCATCCGGCTGCGGGGCATGCCCGAGCGGTTGTGACGGTCCAGCACCGGCGCCGCCGCGGAGGGATCCACGCCGAGGAATCGGCAGCAGTGCCGGAACACGGCGCCGGGGTCGTCGCGCAGGTCCTCGTGGAACAGCAGGAGCACGCGGTCGGGGCCGAAGGTGTCGATGTAGTCTTTCAGCGGGCCGACGTAGCGGCTCATTTCGCGGTAGCGCAGCAGGTGCGACGGTTCGTCGCGGCCTGCCTCGGCGGCAAGTGCGTTATCGAAGTCGTCGAACGGCTCTTCCTCGTCGCGTCGGGCGTGGCACCAGGCCGAGTAGGCCCGGTCGGCCGGCTGGCGCAGGATCGCGATGATCCTCGATTCGGGGTTGAACGCGTGCAGCCGCTTGGCCATGCCCGGCTCGGACAGGTACCAGGTGCTGGCCTCGCCGCGGTAGATGCAGCCCGGCGGCGCCTCGTCGAACAGCGCAATGTAGTCGTCCTCGCCGGTCACGACCCAGCTCGCGGCGCGGCAGGTCCGGCCGTGACCGTCGAGGAACGGGTAGCCGCGATCGCCGAAGGCCAGCCATCCCGGTTCCTTGACCCTCGACATGAAGATGTCGGGATGCGAATCCAGCGACACGGCCAGCGACGTCGTGCCGCTTTTCTGCGCGCCGACGATGAAGAGGTTCGGTTTCCTGTCAGTAGGCATTCTCGCCTCGCCACCCGCGCAGTGCCGTCAGCGCCAGTATCCGGAAATCCAGTCCCAGGGACCAGTTCTCGATGTAGTAGAGGTCGTGCTCGAATCTTTTCCGCATCTTGTCCAGCGTATCGGTCTCGCCGCGAAAGCCGTGTATTTGCGCCCAGCCGGTAATGCCGGGCTTCACGCGGTGGCGCTGCATGAACGCGTGGATCTTCCCGGCGTAGGCGTGGTTCAGCGCCACCGGGTGCGGGCGGGGCCCGACCAGCGACATGTCGCCGGTCAGCACGTTGACGAGCTGCGGCAGCTCGTCGATGCTGGTTCGCCGAAGTATGCGCCCGATCCGCGTCACGCGCGGGTCGCCGCGCGTGGCCTGTCGGCTCGACGGGGCCTCGGCGGTCTTCATCGTCCGGAACTTCAGCACGTCGAACACCCGGCCGTCGCTGCCGTGGCGCGGCTGGCGGAACAGCACCGGGCCGCGCGAGTCCAGCCGAATCAGCAGCGCGACGACCAGCAGCAGCGGCGAGAGCAAGAGCAGCAGCAATGCGGCGGCCACGCGGTCCAGCGCGGCCTTGACGATCGCGTCGGGACCGTCCAGCGGCGTGGCGTTGAGCTCGATGACGCTCAGCCCGGCGATCCGGCGCGGCCGCTGGCCGATGAGGTTGAGCAGCGTCAGGTCCGGCACGTAGCGCACCGGCAGGCTGAAGACCTGAAGCTCGCCGATCATCCGCTCGCGCAGCGGCCGGTCGATGTCGCCGGTGGCCAGCCAGATCTCGGTGATCCTCGGCTCGGCCGTCTCGAGCACGCGTTCGAGATCGTCCAGTCCGCCCAGCACCGGCCCCGGCAGGCCGGCCGACGATTCGTCGCCGACCGCGAGGAAGCCGGTCACAAGGTCCGTCTCGCCGGTCTCGTCGATCAGCCGCCGGGCCGTTTCGGCGGCCAGTTCCCCGGCGCCTACGACCAGCACGCGCTCCCGGTCGCGCGGCCCGCGCCGCGCCCGCCACCGCATCGCCGCGAACCGCCACGCCGCCATCAGCGCGAGGCCGGAAAGGAACCAGCCGCCGGTCCACAGCCGCGAGAAGTCGGTCGTGGTCTTGGTCGCCGCGGCGAGCACCACCAGCGCGACGAAGGTCATGGCCAGTCCCGGCAGCGCCCGGAGCACGCCGATGCCCGGAGACGGCCAGCGCCGGCCCCGGTACGCGCCCAGCGCCGGCAGCAGCACCAGCGCTAGCAGCACGCCCAGTACCAGCGCGACGACGTAGTGATCGGCCATGGGCCAGCGCCCGAAGCGCCACCACCACGCGATCCACGCGGCCGCGAACACGGCGGCGGCATCGGCCAGCACGGCGACCCGGGCCATGCGCTGCAGGCGGTCAGTCGTCGGCATCGGCGGCCCTCCGGGCATCGTTGAGCCAGGTGCCCGCGACGTAGGCGACCAGCGGCACCAGGTAGAGGATGGTCCGGTTCAGCGTCAGCAGGTTCTCGGCCTGGCGGAAATAGTGCGTGAACCCGAACACGAACACCAGCAGGCCGGCGGCGGCGACGAGGCCCGCGATCGCCGGCCGGTCCAGCGACGTGCGACCGCGAAGCACGAACGCGGCGATGCCGGCCAGCGGCAGCGCCACCCAGAGCAGGTGCCAGTTGGCGAACACGTACAGCGACTCGGCCAGCAGCGGCGCCAGCGGTCGCGGCTGCAGGCGCAGCTCGGGCAGCGTGCCCGGAAGCGGCAGCGTCCAATCCTCCCCGGCCGTGCCCAGCAGTCCCGGCACCAGTCCGAGCGCCAGCAGCAACGCGATGCCGGCCAGCCCTGCCAGCGTCGCCCGTCGCCACCATCGGCCCGGCAGTCCCAGCGCGACCAGGACGACCATGGCCACCACCACGGCACCGAAGACCATGCCCGGCGTCTTCATCAGCATGCAGCCGACAGCCATGGTCACGGCCAGCCCCGCCGCAGCCGTCGAGCGCGAGCGATGAAACGCGTCGGCGGCGATGATCCCGGTCGAGAGGTACAGCGCCAGCCACAGGTCGGCGTAGCCGGCCAGCATCGTGTGGACGTTGACCAGCGGCTGGCTGGCGAACAGGTAGACCGCCAGCAGCGCGATCACCGGTCCGGTGCCGCCGGCACGCAGCCGGTCCCACAGCAGCAGCGCGAACGCGACCGGCGCGAGCAGCCACGGCAGGTAGACGAGCGTGTGATCGGCCGTGCCGCCGCCGAGCATCGTCCAGAGCAGCAGCAGCGGCACGCCGGCCGGGTATTCCGACGCCCGCCGGTTGCCCAGCGTGTAGACCTCTTCGCCGGCCGGCGCGGCCAGCCAGTCGGACGGGGCGACGAACGGCGTCAGCTCGAGGTGGTGGAACCAGACGATGGCCTTGGGCACCCAGTTCATCCACGCGTCCCACGGAAACAGCGGGCGAAGCGCCAGTTCCTGGGCCATCAGCCAGAACCGGGCGACGATCAGCGCCAGCAGCACCGCAAGTGCAAGCCACGTCGTCCAGTGCCAGCGGGGAAGAACCGGCCTCTGCACGCCGTGACCAGACACGCGCCAGCCCAGCACCCCGGCCAGCGCCGCGACCAGCAGGGCCGGCGGCCAGAACGCCAGCGCGATACCGAGCGCGTCCCACGCCAGCAGCAGCACGATGACCAGCAGCTGTCCGGCGAAAAAGCCGAAGCCGGCCGCGGCGGTCCAGCGCGATCCCGGTCCGGCGGCCAGGCGCACGCCCAGCGCGCCGGCCAGCCAGGGCAGGGCGATCGCGGCCGCCAGGCCCGCGACCGAGACGCCTTCAAGCAGTGGCACGAAACACCTCCGGGCTGCTCATCGATCGCTCCCTTCGCCGCTTAGCCGGTACAGCGTCATCCGCGGCTGGCGCTCGACGACGCGCGCCGGCAGCTCGGTGTCGGCGTCGTGCAGCGCATCGCGTCCGGCGTCGAAGCGCACGCGATCGGTTTCGTCGAGCACGAGCAGGTAGTCGCCCGCGCGGACATCGGCCGGATCGGGCAGGTCGCGGCCGAAGTTGTAGACGTTCAGCGGCAGTAGGTGGTATTGCGCCCGCAACCGGTGGTAGTTGTGGCGCCTGGAGTCGTGGACCAGGAACAGCCGCTTTCCGCGCAGCGGCGCCAGCGCGGCCCGGATCTCGGCGACCTGCCAGCGCAGCGTGGCGTCCATTTCCCGGTCGCGCCTGGCGGCCTGGTCCAGCCCGGTGAACGTCGCCCGCGTCAGCCCGACCTGGTCGGCCAGGCGGTCCTGCCACAGCAGGTCCAGCGCCAGCCACGGCACCAGTGCGGCGACGATCGCGGCCGGCAGCAGTCGTTTCGGCCGCCAGCGCCGGATGCGTGCCGCGACGATCAGCACCGCGACCGAGCCCAGCAGCCACGCTGCGGCGACCGGCACCGGCCGCAGCGGCGCGTGCTCGGGCACCCCGCGATAATAGTTCGGCGCGCCCTGGCGCCACGTCTGGAACTCGTGCCAGTGCTGCCAGGTCAGCCGCGCCAGCGCCGCGCGCGTGGCCGGCTGCAGCCGCATCGATTCCAGACGCATCGGGCCTTCGTCGCGGAGCCCGTAGACGACGACGCCCAGTTCGACGATGCGGCCCTCCCAGCCGTCGCGGCCGGCGAGCCTGTGCCACGTCACGGCCTCGTCCCCGCGCGCCAGCGGCAGGTAGTTCAGTTCCAGGGGCGCATCGGCGGTGGTCCAGTAGAGCTCGGTCTCGAGGTCCGGGTGCACGCCGGACAGCGCCAGGCGCAGCATCGGATAGTCGCCGGCCTCGAAGAATTCCCGTATCGCGAACACCGCCTCGCCTTCCTGAAGCGAGCCGATGACCAGCGCATCGGATTGCCGCTCGACGTCGCGGCCGGTCACGGCGGCGAACTCGGAGGCGGGCAATTCCAGGCTGGGCCCGGATGCGCCGTCCGGCCCGATCCCGGGATGGAAGCGGGGCAGCAGCAGCCACAGCACGGCGACGATCACGACCCCGACGACAGCCAGCGCGCCGGCGGCCCATCCCAGCCATGCTCCCGGATGATCCGGCTCGCCTTCGACCGCGTTCTGCGTTTGCATCATGGAAGCGCTGCCTGCCGACGGTTCAGCGATCGAAACCGGTGATGACGAAAACCCGCGTCACTGCCTCACTTCCCCCCGGACGCGCCTGACCAGATGATAAACGTTCGCCCATTCGTAGGAGCGAGCTCCAGCTCGCGATGAACGACCGAACGCCATCGGCACCTGGAGCTGCCTTCCACAGTAAACAGACCGCATCGGCACCCGAGCGAATTTCCGTGGGAGCAGGCTCCGATTCCGCGGCAGCGGACTCCGATCCGCGATTCCTCTAACCCATCGGCGCGCGGAGGCGCCTTCCACAGGAAGATAACCGAACCCGCCCGCCCGGTCGTTTTCTGTAGGAGCGGCGAATTCGCCCCGACGACCGAACCAACAATCCTGATGCGCCGCCGAACACGCCACCGCCTCGATACGAATTCAACCCCCGCTTGCCCAAACCCTGAACCGTAAACCTTCAACCCTTCGTTTCACCGAAACCCCAACTGCCTCCACGCCTCGTAGAACACCACCGCCGCCGCATTCGACAGGTTAAGGCTCCTTGCCGCGTCGCGCTGCGGAATCCGCACCCGCCGCTCGGCGGGGAACCGATCCAGCACCGCGTCCGGCAGGCCGCGGGTCTCCGGGCCGAACAGCAGCACGTCGTCGGACCGGTATGCGACCCGGTCGTAGCGCAGCGTCCCGACGGTCTCGACGACCAGCCAGCGCCGGCCGCCCAGCGCGGCCATCGCCGCGTCCAGGTCGTCGTGGATGACGAACGAACTCCGTTCGACGTGGTCCAGCCCGGCACGGCGCATCCTGCGGTCGTCCAGCACGAAGCCCAGCGGACGTACCAGGTGCAGAGCGGCGCCGGTATTGGCCGCCAGCCGGATCAGGTTGCCGGTGTTGGGCGGGATCTCGGGCTGGTAGAGCACCAGCGCGGGCACGGGTCTGCGGGCTTCGCTCATGGACGGAAATTTTCGCTCGGCGCGCCTTGAAAGTGTGACGGAAAGCGCGTATCGTTTCGATCCCGGGGCACAAGATATTGTGTGCAAAAATTGACCACAGCACAATAGTTTGTGGATAACTTCCAGAAAAAGCTGTGGATAACCAGTGGGTAGATCACAACATCAAGAGGGTGCGATGGCATGAGCGTATCGGCTGAAGCATTGAACGCGGCGTTGCCGGAAATCGAGTTCCAGGAAGCGTCGATGGACATCTGGGACAAGAAGTACCGGCTGAAATCCAAGAGCGGCGAGGTCATCGACGAAACCATCGACGACACCTACAAGCGGGTCGCCCGCGCGCTGGCCGATGCCGAGGAGGGCACCGATGCCCGCGAGCACTGGTACCGCGAGTTCCTGTGGGCCCTGCGCCGCGGCGTGATCCCGGCCGGCCGCATCACGTCCAATGCCGGCGCGCAGGCCTACAAGCCGGCAACGTCGACGATCAACTGCACGGTCTCGGGCACGATCGGCGACTCGATGAACGACATCCTCGGCAAGGTGCACGAGGCGGGCCTGACGTTGAAGGCCGGCTGCGTCTCACCGGAGACGACGGTAGTCACCGAGCACGGAGTGGTCACGGCCCAACGCGCGGTCGAGGAAAAGCATGAATTCATGCTGAGCTACGACCGGGAATCGCGCCGTTTCGAGATGCGCCGCATCGTCGAGCACATGACCACGCACGTTCCGCGCGACGAAAACATTGAACTGGTCTCCAGCGGCACCCGGTTGAAGACCTCGATCAAGCACCCGGTGCTCGTTTATCGCGACGACCGGATGGTCTACGTGCGCGCCGATGATGTGCGCGATACCGACGCGCTCGTCCACCACAGCTTTGCATGGACTGCCGACGCCGACACGGCCGAGACGGCCTGGTTCGCCGGGGCCCATCTCGGTGACGGCTCCGCGTATCCGAAGCGCCATGCCTACAAGTCGACACGAAATGCGTGGGCCAGGCGCGCGGCGCAGGCCGGTCAGCGATTGATCTTCAAGGTTCGCGCAGCGGAACGGGAAGTCGTCGAGCGGTACGCCGGGTTCTTTCATTCTTTCTGCGGCTCCACGGCCAAGGTGGTCCACGCGGCGACGCCGACCGGAACCGATGTCTGGGACTTCACGGTCTCCAGCTTCGAGGCCAGCCGCGCCGCCGATTTCATCGATCACCAGATCGGCCGCAAGGCCGGCCGCCTGACGGTACCCCGCTGGATCGCGGAGCGACCCGACGAGCATTTCCTGCCGTTCCTGGCCGGTCTGATCGACACCGACGGCACGGTTTCTACAGAGCGCGGAAGCGTGACACTAGCGATGGCAAGCGCCCGATTCGCCGAGGAACTCAAGGCGTTGCTGGGTCTGTTCGGTGTGCACGGCGGAATCACGCGCCGCAAACGCCGGAGCCACGAATACAACGGCCATGTGATTCGCGACAACGGCGGCGCGATGCTGAAGATCTCGGATTCGGATTTTCTGCTCCGCGTCGCCGAATACATGGCCGATAGCGGCAAGCGGGCCCGAATCCGCGAACATTCGAGCACGGCCGGCCAGTACGACCACTACGTTCTGCCGGTCGCGCTGCGCGACGCATTGATCGCCGAAATCGACGCGCTCTCGCACGGCGAGCGTCAGAAGCTCGGCTTCTATCACGGCTACCACGAGAAAGCCCGGATCAGTCGCGTCTGGCTTGACCGGTGGGAAGCGCGCTTTCCCCATTTGAAGTCGTTGATCGACTTCGCCCGAACGCTGCGGCCGCTGGACTCGGTCCAGCGGAACCTGGATCTCGACGAGACCTTCTACGACTTCACGGTCGAGGGGCACCACAACTACCTCGCCGGCGAAGCAGGGCTGATGGTCATCCACAACTGCGGCATCGGCTACGAGTTCTCGACGCTGCGGCCCAAGGGCGCCTACGTCTCCGGCGCCGGCGCGCACACGTCGGGCCCGATGTCGTTCATGGACATCTACGACAAGATGTGCTTCACGGTCTCGTCGGCCGGCGGCCGCCGCGGCGCGCAGATGGCCACGTTCGACGTCTCGCATCCCGACGTCATGGACTTCATCCGCGCCAAGCGCGAGAACGGCGTGCTGCGCCAGTTCAACTGCTCGCTACTGATCACCGACGCGTTCATCGAGGCCGTGCGCAACGAGACCGACTGGCCGCTGGTCTTCCCGGTGCTCGAAACCGAGGCCGACGACCTCGACCTGAACGACCCCGAGCAGGTCATCTGGCGCGAATGGCCGGTGCAGTCGGGCTACGTCGTCAACGACGAAGGCCTGGTCGCGTGCAAGGTCTACAACAAGGTTCCAGCCAAGCGGCTGTGGAACATGATCATGACATCGACCTACGATTACGCCGAGCCGGGCTTCATCCTCGTCGACCGGATCAACGAGCAGAACAACAACTGGTTCGTCGAGAACATTCGTGCCACCAACCCCTGCGGCGAGCAACCGCTCCCGCCCTACGGCGCCTGCCTGCTGGGCTCGGTCAACCTGACGCGCTTCGTCGACAAGCCGTTCACCGAGGAAGCCTCGTTCAACTGGGACGAGTACAGGAAGGCCGTCAAGATCTTCACCCGGATGCTCGACAACGTCGTCGAGGTCAATGGCCTGCCGCTCGGCCAGCAGCGCCGCGAGATCGAGTACAAGCGCCGCCACGGCATGGGCTTCCTGGGCCTGGGCTCGACGCTGACGATGCTGCGCAACCCCTACGGCACGCCCGAATCGCTGGAGTTCACCGAGAAGGTCAGCCGCGAGATGGCCGTGGCCGGCTGGGAAGCCGGCCTGGAGCTTGCCGAAGAAAAGGGCCCGGCGCCCATCATGGTCGACGAGTTCGAGGTCACCCCCGAGATGCTGCGCAAGCGCCCGGAGATGGTCAAGGACGGCTACAAGCCCGGCGACCGTGTTCCCGGCCGCATGTTGCACGCGCGATACAGCCGCTACATGCAGAAGGTCGCCGAGGTCGCGCCCGAACTGGTCGACAAGCTGGCCGAGACCGGTGCGCGGTTCACGCACCACACCTCGATCGCGCCCACCGGCACGATCTCGCTGTCGCTGGCCAACAACGCCTCCAACGGCATCGAGCCCAGCTTCGCGCACCACTACAACCGCAACGTCATCCGCGAAGGCAAGAAGTCCAAGGAAAAGGTCAGCGTGTTCTCCTACGAGCTGCTGGCCTACCGCGCGCTGGTCAACCCCAAGGCGATGCCGTTCTCGGAAGACCCGGAAGAGCAGCTCCCGGACTACTTCGTCACCGCCGAGTCCATCTCGCCCAAGGAGCACGTCGCCATCCAGGCCGCGGCGCAGAAGTGGGTCGACTCGTCGATCTCCAAGACCGCCAACGTTCCGACCGAGTACCCGTACGAGGACTTCAAGGACATCTACCTCTACGCCTGGGAGCAGGGCCTGAAGGGTTGCACCACCTTCCGCTTCAACCCCGAAGCCTTCCAGGGCGTGCTGGTCACCGACAAGGACCTCGAGAACACCACCTACGTCTTCGAACTCGACGACGGCAGCCAGATCGAGCTCAAGGGCGGCGACGAGGTCGAGTACGACGGGGAAACGCACACGGCGGCGAATCTGTTCGACGCTTTGAAAGAGGGTTACTACGGTAAGTTTTAGCGTTCCTTTTCCCTCCCCCGCTCGCGGGGGAGGGCCAGGGAGGGGCCGTAGGTCGGCGCCACGCCGCCGACGAACCAAACGAACCAACGGGCGAACGAACCAACGAACGATTACGGGGTAGAGGAGAAATGGCAGTGAAAATCAGCGGAAAGATCGTCGGCTACCAGGTCAAGGACAAGGAAAAGGGCGAAATCACCGAATCCGGCGGCGAGATGAAGGTCGAGGAGGGCGGCAAGCCCAAGGCCGACATCATCCGGATGCACGAAAAGCTCGAGCGCCCCGAAGGCATGGAATGCCTCGAAGGCGCCACCTACAAGATCCGCACCCCGCTGGACGACCACGCGCTCTACGTCACCATCAACGACATCGTGCTCAACATGGGCACCGAGCACGAGCAGCGCCGGCCGTTCGAGATCTTCATCAACTCCAAGAACATGGACCACTTCCAGTGGATCGTCGCGCTCACCCGCGTGATGTCCGCGGTGTTCCGCAAGGGCGGCGACGTCACGTTCCTGTCCGAGGAGCTGCAGGCCGTGTTCGACCCCAAGGGCGGCTACTTCCGCCCCGGCGGCCGCTTCGTCCCCTCCATCGT
>JBPRGD010000045.1:0-28130 GCA_051428125.1 Candidatus Wenzhouxiangella sp. M2_3B_020 | reverse complement strand
GCCGTTCAGCCCCCCCCCCGGCCCTCCCCCGCTCGCGGGGGAGGGTGTGGGAGGGGGTGATTCACGGTGTTCGTTCTTCACTGTGATCCATTGGCAGATGTGCTGAGACACGACACTGGTCAGGATCAGGAAAGCAGGCCGGCCAGCAGAAGCAGGCTGAGAACGGCCAGCCAGATGCTCAGCGCCCGCCAGGCCAGCCGTCGGCCGTCGGCAAGCCCTTCGGCCAGGTCGCCGGACGGGTCGCACAGCGTCAGCGCGATGTCGTCGAGCAGCGCCGCGGGCATGTCCCAGCGATCCTCGCGCTTCGTGAACACGGCCTTGACCCGGTCGTAGTCGGTCATCAGCGCGATCGCGCCGGTCATCAACGCCACCACCGGCCAGTTCAGCCAGCCCAGCACCCGGCCGACCCACTCGCGCTCGCCGGGCTCGAGCCGATCCAGCCGGTGTGCTTCGCGGATTGCGCGGTACAGGAGGCAGCCGGCCGGGCCGAGCAGGGCGAACCAGAATACGATGCCGAACCAGCGCGCGAGACCCGCGTGCATCGACGCCGCCGCGGCCTCGGTGCCGCTCGAATCGCGCCGGAGTCGCAGCCGTTCGAGCGCGACCTGCTGGCGTTCGGCTTCGGCCGGATTCGACGCCAGCGCGATATCACGGTCCAGGTGGTGGGGTCCCAGCGTGAACAGTACCGCCGCGGTGCCGATGAGCAGCAGTCCGGGCAGGCCCGCGATCGCGGCGAACAGCCAGGTGAGCACGCCGCCCAGGGCAACCGCGACGATGCCGACGGCCGCGGCCGGCAACCAGTCGGGCCCCTGCCCGTGCGTGCGCCTCGCGGCTTCGAGCAGCCAGTCGTAGCGACGCAGTCTCGCCGCGGCCGGCCAGTTGTGGCTGATCAGCAGCGCGACCAGCAGGGAGAGGATCTTCAATTCGGGTTCCGCGTACCGATGGGGTGCCCGACCGGTTTTAGCGCCCCGGGCCGGCGGCTGTCAACCGGATTTCAGGCCACGCCGAACGAGGATCCGCAGCCGCACGTCGTCGCGGCATTCGGGTTGCGGATGATGAAGCGCGCGCCTTCCAGCGTTTCGCTGTAGTCGACTTCCGCGCCTTCGAGATACTGGAAGCTCAGCGGGTCGACCAGCAGTTCGACGCCGCTGCGCTCGACGCGGATGTCGTCGTCGTCGGCGCGCTCGTCGAACGTGAACCCGTACTGGAAGCCGGAACAGCCGCCGCCGGTGATGTAGACGCGCAGCTTCAGACCGGGGTTGCCGTCGGCGAGGATGAGTTCACGCACCTTGCGTGCGGCGGAATCGGTGAATGCAAGCGGCGCTTCTTCGCTCATGCGCGTCGTCGTAGGATTCGGGACATGGTGAAAGTATGGGGGTGCGGCCGTCGCGGGTCAATCGCGTGCCGCCTGCGATCGGCGATTCGACAAAAAAAAGCGGCCCGAAGACCGCTTTTTGCCCCAAACCGGATGGTGCTCTCCCAACTTCGTTGGCGGCGTGCTGATTGTTAAAATTTTGTGCACGCGGCCGAAGTTATACAGCAATGGCGCGTGCCGCGTCAAATCGCGGAGGCCGGAAGCGTGGCTCGGCACCGGGTCAATCGGTCCGTGGTCGGCGCCGGTAGACGAAGTCGACTATGCCGTGGCCCTTGCGGGTGCCGCGTTTCTCGAAGTGCGTCTGCGGACGCCAGGCGGGCCGTTCGGACGGATCGTGACCGCTGTCGACCAGCGCGCCGCAGCCGGCCAGGACTTCCCGCATCCACTCCGCGTAGGGCGCCCAGTCGGTGGCCAGATGAAGCAGGCCGTCGTCTGCAAGCCGGTCGGCGGCGAGCTCGACGAACGACGGCTGGATCAGCCGCCGCTTGTGGTGCCGTTTCTTCGGCCAGGGGTCGGGAAAGAAGATGCGTAGTTCGTCGATCCCCTCGGGCGTCGTCTGCTCGCGCAACACGTCGACGGCGTCGCGCATGCTGACGCGGACGTTGCCCAGTTCCTTCTCCGCCGCGCGCATCAGCAGTCGCCCTACGCCGGGTTCGTGGACCTCGATGCCGACGAAATTCCGTTCCGGCTCGTCGGCCGCCATCGTTGCCAGGGCCTCGCCGTTTCCGAAGCCGATCTCGACGACCAGCGGTGCATCACGGTCGAATGCCTGTCGGAGATCCGGGCAATCCGGGCCGACCCGGAAGCGCGGAAGCAGTTCGTCCAGCGCGCGCTGCTGGCCGGGCGTGAGGCGACCGGGTCTGCGCACGAAGCTGCGCACGCGCCGGCGACGATCGCCGACGCCGTCCGAAGCGCTCATCAGAAGAACGTTCCTTCGATCGGCGACGAGGCCGATGCATACCGCTTGCGCGGGATCCGGCCGGAGACGTAGGCGAGGCGACCGGCTTCGATGGCCAGCCGCATCGCCCTGGCCATGCCCACCGGGTCGCGCGCGCCGGCGATGGCGGTGTTCATCAGCACGCCGTCGCAGCCCAGTTCCATCGCGATCGCGGCGTCGGACGCGGTGCCGACGCCGGCATCGACGAGAATCGGGACCTGCGCTTCTTCGACGATGGAGAGGATGTTCCAGCGGTTCTGTATCCCCAGCCCCGAGCCGATGGGCGCGGCAAGCGGCATGACGGCGCAGCACCCCATCTCGCCGAAGCGACGCGCGAGGATGGGGTCGTCGTTGGTGTAGACCATGACGTCGAACCCGTCGGCCAGCAGGATCTCGGCGGCCTTTATGGTCTCGGTCACGTCCGGGAACAGCGTCTTCTCGTCGCCGAGCACCTCGAGCTTGACGAGGTTGTGGCCGTCCAGTAGTTCACGCGCGAGCCGGCACGTGCGCACGGCGTCCTCGGCGCTGAAGCATCCGGCCGTGTTGGGCAGGATGGTGTAGCGATCCGGCGGCAGGATGTCGAGCAGGTTCGGCTCGTCCGGGTTCTGCCCGATGTTGCTGCGCCGGATCGCGACCGTGACGATCTCCGCCCCGGCGGCCTCGGTCGCCGCACGCGTCTGTTCCAGGTCGCGGTACTTGCCGGTGCCGGTCAGCAGTCGTGATCGATAGCGCCGGCCGGCGATCACCAGGCCGGGGTCTTCGCTTCCGGCGGTCGTCTCGGGTGTGTCGTTCAAGTCTCAGCCTCCGCCGATGGCGTGGACGATCTCGATCCGGTCGCCGGGCTCGACGACGCGCTCGGCATGCGTGCTGCGCGGAACGATTTCGCCGTTGCGCTCGACCGCAACGCGCTTGTCGCCCAGGTCGAGCCGCTCGAGAAGCTCCGAGATCGAAAGCGATTGGTCCAGCGAATGGGGTTCGCCGTTGACGGTGATGTCCATGGATGCCGTTCCGGGTGACCTGGTTTCAATATGGCGATGGCGACGCGTCAATCAACCATTCGAACACCGCCGTTCGTGCGTGAACGCCGAAGCGTACCTGTTCGACGATGAGCGACGCGGGTCCGTCGGCGACCGCGTCCGCGATCTCGACGCCACGGTTGACCGGGCCGGGGTGCAGGACGCGTGCGTGCTTTGGCAACCCGGCAAGCCGCTCGGACGTCAGCCCCCATTGCGCGTGGAAGGCCTCGCCGTCCGGGTAGCCCGTGGCGCCGATCCGTTCGCGCTGGATGCGCAGGCACACGACGGCATCGACGCCGTCAAGCGCCTCGTCGAGGTCCGTGCAGCGTATCGCGTCGGGCATCTCTTCCGAGGCCGGCATGAATTCGGGCGGACCTGCGAGCCGGATTTCGCGCACGCCGAGCCGGCCGAACAGCGCGACGTCGGAACGCGCCACGCGCGAGTGGCGGATGTCGCCGACGATCGCGATGCGAAGAGAATTCCATTCGAATCCGTTGGCTGCCAGCGTCGCGGCGTCGAGCAGGCCCTGGCTGGGGTGTGCGCCCTGTCCGTCGCCGGCGTTGACGACCGCGATGTCCAGCCCGTGCAGCGCGCCGGCCAGGCTGCTTGCCGCGCCGTCGTCGGGATGCCTAAGCACGAGCGCATCCACGCCCATGGCCGCCAGCGTTCGGCCCGTGTCGGCCAGGCTTTCGCCCTTCGTCGTGGAAGACCCCGACTGGTCGATGTTGATCACCGTCAGGCCGAGACGGCGTGCCGCGATCTCGAACGACACGCGGGTGCGCGTGCTCGGCTCGAAGAACAGGTTGGCGACGGTGCCGACCCGCGCCGCGCACGGCGCTCCCCCGGCCAGCTCCACGGTCCGGTCCAGCAGCGCCGAGACATCGGCGTCGGTCAGTCGTTCGATATCGAGAAGATCGCGCTTCACGGCGGCGCCTCGTGCGTCGCCAGCCAGGATTCGACGATGACGGCGGCGGCGACCGAATCCAGGTTGCGCGCATCGCGTCGCCTTGCGCGCCCCTCGCGACGCGCCGCCGTGAAACGGTCGTCGGCGATGCGGCTGCTGTACCGTTCGTCCTGGAGGCGCACGTCGATTCCGGGGTGGCGTTCCCGCATGGCGTCGGCGAAACCGCGGGCCGCGCGCGTGGTGGCCGAGTCCTCGCCGTCGGCCGTCAACGGCAGTCCGACGATGATGCGGCCGGGCCGCCATTCACGAATGATGCGATCCAGCGCCTCGAAAGGGTCGCCGTCGTGACGGACGGTTTCCAGCGGGTGCGCGGTGCCGGTGAGCGTGTTGCCGGTGGCAACACCGATGCGTCGGGCTCCGTAGTCGATGCCGAGGACTACGGATGCGCCGGGTTCAGGCATGGCCGCCGACGGGCTGCAGCGTCGCCTCGTCGATGCCCAGCGAGGCCACCGCGCGCGACCAGCGGTCGTTTATGGGTGAATCGAACACGATGGCCGAATCGGCCGGTGTGCTGAGCCAGGCGTTTTCCTTGACTTCTTCCTCGAGCTGACCGGCAGACCAGCCCGCGTAACCCAGCGCGACGATGAACTTCTCGGGCCCGCGATGCTCGGCGATGGCCTCGAGGACGTCGCGCGACGTGGTGACCATGATGCCCGGGGCGATGCGGGTGGTCGCTTCCCACTCGCCGTCCTCGGTGTGGAGCACGAAGCCGCGCTCCTGCTGCACCGGGCCGCCGGCGAGCACGGGCTGGTCGGAGATCTCGGCGTCCTGGCATTCGATCTCGAGCTGCGACAGCACGTCGGCCAGCGTCAGGTCCGAGTTCCGGTTGATCGTGATGCCCAGCGCGCCTTCCTCGTTGTGCTGGCACATCAGCGTGACGCCGTGATCGAAATTGGGGTCGCCCATGCCGGGCATGGCGATCAGGAAATGTTGGTCGAAATAGCTCACGTGGTTGATGATACTACCGCGGTCGGGGACTCGTTTCGATAGATCGGGTCGGCGTCGCCGGGATGCAAGTGGCGACATCCCGTTGCGAGACCGGCCGACGATCGGCGGGTTCGGCGCCAGCGCCAAGCAAAGACGATTGTCGTGACCATCGCGGACATGCGCCGCGAAAGGCGAGTGCGGCCGCGGCCCGGCGGTTGCACCAACAGGGGTTCACCGTCGGCGCGTTCAGCGCCAGCGCGCAGCGGAGCGTTTCGCGGACATGCGCCGCGAAAGGCGAGTGCGGCCGCGGCCCAGCGGCCGCACCATAAAAAAGCGCTCACCGCAGTCCCCGGCGCGCCGAGAACTGCCACGTCCGCGTGATCGTCAGCACGTCGGTTTCCTCGCGGATCTCCGGCGGCAGTTCGGCATACGGGGCCGCCAGGCGCACGATGCGCACCGCCGCCTCGTCGAGAAGGTCATAGCCGGACGATCGCATGATCCTGACGTGTTCGATCGAGCCGTCCGGAAGCACGTCGACGCTCAGCACCAGGCTGCCTTCCAGGTTTCGCCGCCGCGCCTGCTCCGGATAATTCATGTTGCCCACGCGCTCGACCTTGGAAACCCAGGAGCGCATGTAGCTGGCGTAGAGGTGCTCGCGGGTGTTCGCGGTGATGAACTTGCGGCGCGGGCGCTTCGGGACCACGCGCTCGAAAGCGAGCGGATCCGGCGCGGTCTGCGTGACCTGGCGGGTCTGCCGAAGCAACTCGCTGGCGTCGGGAACCTGCTCTTCCTCGCTGCGTGTCTCGTCGGCCTCGGCGACTTCAACGGGCGCCGTTTCGCGGGTCACGACTTCCTGTTCGGATGCATCCGGTTGGGGCTGCGGTTTCGAGGCCGGCTGCTCCTCCGGCTGCGGGGCGCCGGCCGGCTCGGTGGGCGGCGGCGCGGACGGCCGCTCCAGTTCGGGGTTGTCGCCACCGCCGACCTGGTTGGCCTGCGCGAGGAAGTCGGCATCCTCCGGAGCTTTCTCGCTGGCCCAGTCGACGAGGATCACGTCCAGGTTGGGCGGCGTGCTGTCGGTGTCCCGGTCCAGCCAATCGAAGTGCAACTGCGTGATCACCGCGACATGCAGGACCAGCGCCAGCACCAGCGCCAGCGTCATCGTCTCGGATTCGGTGGTCGGCCTGAGGGAGTCGCGCCAGCTCATTCCGGAATCAGGTGATCGAACAGCATTCCGGCGATATTGATCCCGAACTGGGCGTCGAGTTCGCGCACGCAGGTCGGGCTGGTGACGTTGATCTCGGTGAGCTTGCCGTCGATGACGTCCAGGCCTGCGAACTCTATGCCGTTTTCGAGCAGGACCGGGCCGACCTCGTCGGCGATGCGTTGTTCCTCCTCGGCGATCGGACGGCCCTCGCCGCGACCGCCACGGGCGAGGTTGCCGCGGAAGTCTGACTCGCCCGGGATGCGGGCGAGAACGTAAGGAACGGCTTCTCCGTGGACGATGAGGATGCGCTTGTCGCCGTCGGCGATTCCGGGCAGGAATTCCTGGGCCATGGCCGGCGAAGTCTCGTCGCGCGTGACCGTCTCGACGATGACGTTGAGATTGGGATCGTCGGCGTCGGCGCGGAAGATTCCTCGTCCGCCCATGCCGTCGAGCGGCTTGAGGACGGCGCGACCGTGCTCGAGCACGAACGCCTTCAGCGGTTCACCCCGGGTGGCGACGGTTGTCGCCGGCGCGAGGTCCGGAAAGCGTGCGATGGCGAGCTTTTCGTTGAAGTCGCGCAGGGCCGAGGGTCGGTTGACGACGCGCGCGCCTTCCCCGGCGGCGCGTTCCAGCATCATCGTGGCGTAGATATAGGCGTCGTCGACCGGCGGGTCGCTGCGCATCAACACGGTGTCCCCTTCTCCCAGCGCACGCCGGGTTTCGTCGACGACCTCGAACCACTGCCCCTCGTCGTCGGCCAGTCGCACGCGGCGCAGCCTTGCCCCGCAGCGGCCGGCGGTCAGTCCCAGGTCCGCCTCGTTGGCATACCAGACCTCGGCCCCGCGCCGCTGGGCCTCGAGCATGAGAGCGAAGGTCGTGTCCTTGACCGGCTTGATGCGCGCCAGGTCATCCATTACGAATACGACTGCGCGTTCGGTCACAGAATCCAGGGTCCCGTCAGTTTGCGGTTGACGACAGTGTAGCAGTGGGTCGGTGTGCCCCCGCTCGCGAAAAAACGCTCAAAGGCGAACTGGTACTGGATTCAATTGTTTCAAGCGTTTAGACTTTCTATGTAGAAAAGGTACTATAAGCGCTCGACTGTCCGGATCAACCGACTACGGAATCAATGAGTGACGACGCCATGAACAACGAAAGCGAAGGACCGGCCGTGGACCTGACGGGCCTGAAGGTCATGGTCATCGACGACAGCCGGACCATTCGCAAGTCGGCCGAAACGATGCTCGGGCGCGAGGGGTGCGAAGTGCTGACGGCCGATGACGGGTTCGAGGCGTTGTCGTTGATCCACAAGCATCATCCCGACCTGATCTTCGTCGATATCATGATGCCGCGCCTGGACGGTTACCAGACCTGCGCAATCATCAAGAACAACGATCAGTTTCGAGACACGCCCGTCATCATGCTCACCAGCAAGGACGGGCTGTTCGACAAGGCGCGGGGCCGGATCGTCGGGTCGGACCATTACCTGACCAAGCCGTTCACGAAGGACGAGCTGCTCGATGCGGTACGGGAGAAGGCGCCCGCGCGGAGTGCGGCATGAGGCGTTCGCGCCGGACCGGCTGATCGTCGCCGGATGGGGACGGTGACGGCGAATTCGGGCCGGGAAGGTTCAAAGGGAGGAGTTCCTGAAGCGACATGGTAGGCAGAGCAGCGCAATCCCTGTTTGAATTGCTCGCGGATTTCGAGCGGCGCGCCGTTGCGCACGATGCCAGCGGCGCATCGCAGCAGGACCGAGAGAATACCTGGGACGGGGTCGTCTTCCGCCTGGGACAGCACCGGCTGACCGTCGGCATCACCGAAGTCGACGAAATCCTGCCGATGCCGCAGGCCACGCCCGTACCGGGTTCCCGCGACTGGCTTCTCGGGATGGCCAACGTGCGCGGCAATCTCGTCACCGTCGTCGATCTTGGCTGGTTCCTCTACGGATCCCGCACGCCGATCACGGCCCGGACACGCGTGATACTGACCCGGCTGCAGGGCCGCTACCTCGGGCTGATCGTCGACGAGGTGTTCGGCCAGCGGCATTTCAACGTCCAGGACATCGTCGACGAGGGCGCCGACGACGAGGCGCTGAGCGATCTCGTGGACCAGCATTTCCCCCAGGGCGATGAGCGGTGGGGACGTTTCCGGATGGATCACCTGATGACCAACCCGTCGTTCCTCGACGGGTCGGCGGCATGAGCGCGTGACCGGCTGGTCGCCGGTCGGCCAGGCAACAAGAAACGCAATGAACGAGCCATTGAATCGAGAGGCCAAGGCATGAGCAGCAAAGCAACCCCAATCACCGAACGTCGACTGTCACCGGTTCAGGTGCTGTTGTTCCTGATCCTCGTCGGTCTCGTGGGCGCGGTGTCGCTCAACTTCTTCCTGCTGAACCAGCGAAATGCCCAGGAGACCCAGTACCTGGCACTGACCACGGAGATCCAGGTGCGCGCGCAGCAGCTCGCCAAGGCCGCAGGGGAGGCCGCCGTCGGTAACTTCGATGCGTTCGACGAACTGGAAAACACGCGCGACATCATCGCCGACTCCATCGACCAGCTGCGCAACGGCAATCCCGAAACGGATCTGCCGCCTTCCCCGCCGGCGGTCAACGACAGCCTCTCGACGCTGGAGCAGATCTGGCAGGGCATCGACGAGGAGGCCGAGCGGATCCTGAGCCGTGCCGAACTGGTTCTCGACCTGGCCGACGCGGCCGCCGCGTTCGCAACCAACATCCCGCGCCTGCAGGCGCTGTCGGACGAGGCCGTGCGGCTGATGATCCAGACGGGAACGCCTACCAGCCAGATCTACCTCGCCAGCCGGCAGCTCGTACTGGCCGATCGCATGCTGCGTCGGGTCGGGGAGATTCTCGGCGGAGGCGGGGCCGCAATCACGGCCGCCGACGCGTTCTCGCGCGAAGCCGAACTGTTCGACCAGGTGCTGCAGGGCCTGTTGCTGGGCGATGATGAACTCAACATCCCCGCGGTGCGCAACGAGCAGGTGCTCGAGGCACTGGCCGAGATCCAGCCGGTCTACGAGGAAGTCAAGATCGATGTCGACACGATTCTCGCCGGTTCTTCGGACCTGTTCGAGGTGCGCGAGGCGGCCGACGAGATCTTCCTCGATTCCCAGGAGCTCACCGCCCAGGCCGATGCGCTGGCCGAAGAATACGCGACCCTGGACGAGGGCAGGCTGTGGCCGTCACTGCTCGCCGGCATCGTGCTGGCCGCCGCGGCACTGCTGGTGCTGTTCCTCGTCGGCCTCAACCTCTACATCGCCCAGCGGCGACGCGCACGCGAAACCGCCGAACTCAACCAGCGCAACCAGGAGGCCATCCTGCGGCTGCTCGACGAGATGAGCTCGCTGGCCGATGGCGACCTGACCGTGGAGGCGACCGTGACCGAGGACGTCACCGGCGCCATCGCCGACTCGGTGAACTTCGCCGTGGAGGCTTTGCGCGACCTGGTCTCCGGCGTCAACTCCACGGCGCGCCAGGTGGCCGCCCAGGCCCAGGAAACCGAGGCGACGACGACGCAGCTGGCCGAGGCTTCCGAGCACCAGGCCCGCGAGATCCGGGTCGCGACCGACACCGTCAACGAAATGGCCAAGTCGTTCGACGAGATGGCACGCCGGTCCAGCGAATCGGCCGAAGTCGCGCAGAACTCGGTACAGATCGCCAACCGCGGCGCGGACATGGTGCGCCAGACGATCAGCGGCATGGACCAGATCCGGGACCAGATCCAGGACACTTCGAAGCGGATCAAGCGACTTGGCGAGTCGTCCCAGGAGATCGGCGACATCGTCGAACTCATCAACGGCATTTCGGAACAGACCAACGTGCTCGCGCTCAACGCCGCGATCCAGGCCGCTTCGGCCGGCGGCGCCGGGCGCGGTTTCGCGGTCGTCGCCGACGAGGTCCAGCGCCTCGCCGAACGCGCCACGAACGCGACGCGACGGATCGAAACGCTCGTGCAGACGATTCAGTCCGACACGTCCGAGGCCGTGACCTCCATGGAAACCACGACATCGCAGGTGGTCAGCGGAGCGCGGACCGCCGAGGATGCCGGGGAGGCGCTGGAATCCATCGAGAAAGTCTCGAACGACCTCGCGAGCCTCATTCAGGACATCTCGCAGCAGGCCCAGCAGCAATCCCAGAACGCCGGCAAGATCGCGCGGCTGATGAACTCGATCCGGGATGTCTCTGTGCAGACCTCCGAGGGCACGAGCACGACGGCGAAGTCCGTGGTCAGCCTGGCCGACCTCGTGCGCGACCTGCGCGACTCGGTCTCCGACTTCACGCTGCCCGAAGATCAGGAGTGACCGGTGCTTCGTACGCATCCGGCACCCCGTGATTGGCTGTAAGTGAGGTCGGCATGTTGAACAATTCTTCGGCAGCCCGCGCGCAGGGCATCCAGTGGACACGCCCCTACCTGGTGGAGTTGTGCGACAGCATTCGCCAGGCGTTGGAGGCCTCCGCCGGCGAGTCCGACGAGAACGCGCCCGATCTCGAAGAGGCGCGCGAGGCGGCCGGCAAGCTCTCGGCCACGCTCGCGACGCTGGGCGTTCCGGGCGCGACTGCGCTGGCCGACTCGCTGGAACGGGCCCTCGGTACGGTCGAGGAACTGGATTCCGAGACCGCCACCGTGCTGCTGGAAAGCGTTGCGGTTCTTCCCGATTACCTCGAGCGGCTGGAGACCGGAGCGCCGGACCTTCCGGAGGTGCTTGCCGATTTCATCGAACGGACCAACCGGGCCGTCGGTCTCGAATCGCAGATTCCCGAGGCGGCCGGCGCCGTCGGTCTCGAGGCCCTCGACGACGAGCGCGAGGACGAGCACGAATCTCTGGATCCGGCCGACTTGCGACGCACCTACCAGCGTGCGCTCCGGGACTGGCTTCGCGATCGCGAGCAGATCGAAGCCCTTCGCAGTTTCACGCAGCGGCTACAGCAGTCCAGCGAGTTGCCGCTGCGCAGACTCGGCCGCGTCGCCGAGGCGGCGTTCAGCGGCCTGGCCGGCGGACAGCTCCGGCCCGGTCCGGATCTGCAGTCCAACCTTGCTGCGCTGGACCAGGTGCTGCACCGGCTCGGCGCCGACGGCGCCAGCGACGAAGCGCGCGCGAAGGCCGACGACGTCGCGCTGGCCCTGCTCGAAGACCTGAAGGCCGCCGAACCGGGCTGCGCCGAGATCGATCGCATTACCGCCTCGCAACCGAGCGAGGGAAGCGACGAGGAAGAAATGCAGCGTGCGCGCAGCGTGCTTTCCGGCCGCAATCGCCAATTGTTCACCGCCATCGCCGAAGCCGCACGCGGCGAACTGGCGGAGGCCAAGGACGCCATCAACGAATTCCTGCTCGGACGGGACACCGAAAGCCCCGGGATCGGCGACCAGGCTGCGCTGCTTCGCTCGGTGGCCGAGAGTTTCGGAATGCTGGGTCTCGAGCGGCTCAAGGAACGCGTCGAAGCCCAGGCCGACCGGCTCGGCGAATTGACCGCCGACCCGGAGAACCCGGCGCTGCTCGATGTGGCGCGCGAATTGCTCCTGGTGGAGTCGGAACTCGACGAGGCGGTTCTGTTCCTCGGCGAGGCACCCGAATCGGATCTCCTCGAGGGCGGCGGACAGCATCTGCCCAAGGCCGAGCACCGGCGGGTGATGCGCCAGCTGCTCAGTGAAGCGCTGGACGATCTCGGCCAGGCCAAGCACCTTCTCGACCAGGTGCACCGGGGGCAGGGGGACGGCGACGGCGTGGAACAGGCCAACCGGATCCTGCGACGGGTCGCCGGCGTCCTGTACATGGCCGGACAGGAGAACGCCGCCGAGATGCTGGACGCCAGCGCCGAGCGGATGGGCGATGTGCTGGCCGAAAAAGCCGATGCCGAGGGCGGTCGTTCCAGGCTCGAGGGGCTTGCCGAGGCGCTGGTGGTCGTGGAGTTCTACCTCGACAGCCTGACCCGCCTGGACGATCGCGGCGTCGAGTACCTGCACGAGGCGCGTCAACGGCTGATCGCACTGGGTTACCTCGAAGAAGACGTGACGCCCGAGGAAGAGGTCGCGGCCGAACCCGCGCCGGCCGAAGAAGCCGAGTCCGCAGAGGAGGCCGCGCCGGGCGAAGAGCCCGAAACCGTGGACTTCGCCGAGCTGGACGCCGAAGAGAAAGCCGAGGAAGAGAAAGCCGGCGAGGCGGAAGAAGCGCCGTCCGAAGAGACCGAAGGCGAAGAGCCGGAAGCGGTCGATTTCGCCGACCTGGCCGAAGAACCGTCCGAGCCGGCAACCGAGCCGTCGCCGGAAGTCGAATCGGAGGAGGGACCGGAACCCGAGCCCGAAGCGGTCGATTTCGCCGAACTGGACGCTGTGTCGGCGACCGAGGAAGCGGAAACGCCGGAGGCGGCCGAGGGCGAAGAGCCCGAAGGCGAGGAATTCGAAGCTCCCGGAGAAGAGGCGGCCGAAACCGAGGAGGCGCAGGGCGAGGAACGCGAAGCGTTCGAACCGGAGACGATCGAATTCGAACCGGATGAAGTCGAGGAAGCCGCCGCCCGGGACGACGAAGATCTCGAGGAGCACGCGCCGAAGACGATCGAGTTCGAGACGGGCGAATTCGAGGAACCCGAAGCCGAGGAACCCGAAGCCGAGGAACCCGAAGTCGCGGAACCCGAAGCCGGGGAACCCGAAGCCGGGGAACCCGAAACCGGGGAAGCCGAAGAGCCCGCGATGGCTTCGGCGCTGGCCGACGAGGATTTCGATCTGATGTCGATCTTCCTCGAGGAATTCGACGAGGAACTCGCCGCCCTGCGGCAGCGCTACCCGGAGTGGCGCGAGCAACCGACCAACCAGGATCTGCTGACCGATATCCGCCGGTCGTTCCACACGCTCAAGGGATCCGGCCGGATGGCGGGCGCCGAGGAAATCGGCGAGTTCGCGTGGGAAGTCGAGCAGATGCTCAACCGGACCCTCGACGGTCAGCACCAGCCCGAGGATGTCGTCGATCTCACCGGCGAAGCGATCGAGATGCTCCCCGGTCTGCGGGCCCGCCTGACCGGCGAGCCTGCCGAAATCGACGCAGCCGGCATCGAGGAACTCAAGAGCAGGATCGCCTCGGTGGGCGAAGAGGCCGAGTTGCCGGAGCTCGAGGGTCTGGATCCGACCCTGATCCAGCTCATGATCAAGGAGATCGGCGACCACCTGGAGACCATCGACCGGTGGATCGAAGCCAGTCGCGAAAGCGGCTGGCCGGCCGATGTCGACCGGGACCTCATTCGCTCGGTCCACACGATCAAGGGAACGCTACGGCTGGCGCCGATCGGCGACGAAGCCGAGAGCATGCAGATGGTCGAGGAGTATCTCCAGGAACTGCTCGATACCGATACCGTGCCGAGGCAGGCCGCCGTCGGACTGATGGAAGACCTGCGCACCATGCTCGGCAAGCGCCTCGAGCGCCTGCAGCGCAAGGCCGTTTCCACCGATCATTTCGACACCGCGCACCTCGCGACCGAAGCCCGGACCCTGATTTCGGGTCTTCATCACGAAGAGCGCGAGCCGCCGGCGCGTCCGCCCGAGCCGGTCGAAGAACCGGACGAAGCCGATCTCGGCGTCGAGGAAGTCCCGGAACTCGAAGCCGAGGAAACGCACTTCGACGAGGAAGTCGCCGAGCCCGAACCGCCTGCTGCCGAAGAATCCGAAGCGGCGGAGTCCGAGGAGCCCGAAGCCGGGGAAGCCGAAGCCGGGGAAGCCGAAGCCGAGGAGCCCGAAGCCGAGGAGCCCGAAGCCGGGGAAGCCGAAGCCGAAGAAGCCGAAGAAGCCGAAGCCGAGGAAACCGGCACTGCGGAGACCGAAATCCGCTTCGAGGAATGGCCGGACACGGCTGCCGAAGTCGAAACGCCGGCCGAGCCTGCCGCGGTCGAAACGGCGAACGTCATGAACGTCGATTACGCGGCCCTCGACGAGGAGCTGCTGGAACTGTTCCAGGAAGAGGGCCAGGAACTCCTGGATCACTCCGACGGGCTGTTGCAGGAGTGGCGAGAGAATCCCGAGGATCGCCAGCTCGTCACGGCCCTTCAGCGCGACATCCATACCGTGAAGGGCAGTGCCCGCATGGCCGGGCTGAACCCCATCGGCGAAGTCGCGCACGTCCTCGAGGACCTGCTCGAAAGCATCGCCGGCGGGCAGCAGCAGGCCACCTCCGAGAGCATCGACACGCTGGAAGCCGGCTGCGACCACCTCCACGCCATGCTGGAAGCGGTCGAGAAACGCGAGCCGCTGCCCGTGCAGAGTGCCGAGGAGGCGCTGGAAACCGAAGATACCGAATTCGTCGAACCGGAAACCACGGTGCCCGAAACCGGCGAGGTCGCCGAGCCCGAAACAGCCCGCACGGCCCGAACCGGCGCGATCCGACTGACCGGCGACCAGGTCGAGGAACTGCTCAACTTCGCCGGCGAGGTCAGCATCTTCCGCAGCCGCATCGAGCAGGAGATCGGCGCCTTCCGCGGCAACATCGGCGAGGTCGAGCAAACCACGGCCCGCCTGCGCGAGCAGCTGCGCAAGCTGGAGCAGGAAACCGAAGCGCAGATCCTGTCGCGCTACGAGCGCGAGCACGGCATGCCCGATTCGACGTTCGATCCGCTGGAACTGGACCGCTACTCGACGATCCAGCAGCTCTCCAGGGCCCTGGCCGAATCGGTCAGCGACCTGAACAGCCTCACCGAACTGATGGACGACGCCGGGCGCCAGTCCGAGACGCTGCTCATGCAGCAGGCCCGGGTCAACACCGAGCTGCAGGAAGGGCTGATGCAGGCCCGAATGGTCTCGTTCAACACGCTGGCGCCGCGACTGCGTCGCGTCGTGCGCAACGCCGCCCGCGACCTGGATCGCAAGGCCGAGCTGCGCATCGAATTCGAGGGCGAGGGCGAGCTGGACCGCAACGTGCTGGACCGCGTGACCGCGCCGATCGAACACATCCTACGCAACGCCGTCGCACACGGCATCGAGAATCCCGACCAGCGTCGGGCGGCCGGCAAGCCCGAGACCGGCACGATCACGATCACGATCGACCGCGAGGCCACCGAACTGCTGATACGGGTCGCCGACGACGGCTCGGGCCTGAAGCTCGACCTGATTCGCGAGCGGGCGCTGGAAAAGGGGCTGCTCACGCGGCAGCAGGCCGACGACGCCGACCAGCTCGCCCAGGTGATCTTCAACACCGGTTTCTCGACCGCCGAAGAAGTCAGCGAACTGGCCGGCCGCGGCGTCGGAATGGATGTCGTCTCCAGCGAGGTCCGGCAGATCGGCGGTCGCATCGCAGTGAACACCGAGGCCGACCGCGGGACACGATTCACGATGCGCATCCCGCTCAGCCTCGCGGTCATGCAGGCGATCTTCGTCACGGCCGGCGAGCGGCTGTTCGCGATTCCGCTGCAGGCCGTGCGAGGCGTGGCGCGCATCCAGCCGGACGAGTGGCGAGAAGCACTGGATGCCGGCGGCACCTACCGCTACGGCGGCGAGGACTACCCGTTGCTGGAACTGGAACCCCAGCTGGGCTTCGAGCCCGTGCCGATCGGTGACGAGAGCCTGTCGCTACTGATGATCGAGGCCGGCGAGGAGCGCGGTGCGATCCGCGTCGCCGACATCGAAGGGCATCGCGAGATCGTGCTCAAGCCGGTGGGTCCGCAGATCAGCTCCATCCCCGGCATTCTGGGCGGAACGATCATGGGCGACGGCCAGGTGGTCGTCATTCTCGACGTCGCGCCGATGATCGAGAACGCACTGGCCGAGCGGCGCCTGCCGGGCATGGTGGAGGTCGAGTCGGTTGCGACCGAGGAAGAGGAAGCCAAGCGCACGCCGTTGGTCATGGTCGTCGACGACTCGATCACGATGCGCCGGGTCACCTCCAGGATCCTCGAGCATCACGGGCTGGAGGTCATCACCGCCCGCGACGGCGTCGATGCCGTGGACCAGCTCTACGAGCGCGTGCCCGACCTGATGCTGCTCGATATCGAGATGCCGCGCATGGACGGCTTCGAACTCGCCGCGCACGTGCGCGACGACTCGCGCCTGGCCGACATCCCGATCATGATGATCACGTCCCGGTCCGGGGACAAGCACCGCGAGCACGCCCGCAAGCTCGGCGTCGATCGTTACCTGATCAAGCCGTACCAGGAAGCCAACATGGTGCGCAACGTGTTCGAAATGCTGGACATGCCGGTGCCGGGGGACGAGGAATAGTGTGCCCCGTCGCTCATGCTGTAGCATTCAGTGCGCGCCGGCGCCGACAGTGCAAGGCGCGACCCGCAGTGAATGGCAAACCCTTTACAAGGGGCGCAACACCGCAATGTCGGCTGAGGCGCGCTCCCAAGGGGCGAGCCGGAAAGCGCTCATCCGCGGCGTTATGCCTCTTGACAAGGGCCAAGGCCATTCCCTGCGAGCCATGCCTTGCGGCCAAGCACTTTCCGACTCGCTGAATCTCGCAGGATGAACGACGGGGCACACTAGCAATGCCAGAGACCGAAATCCGCAGCGTCATGGTCCCGGTCACCGATGCCGAACTGCTTCTTCCCAACGCCGCGGTGGCCGAGATCGTCGGCTACAGCACGCCCGAGCCCATCGAGCAGGCGCCCGCCTGGCTGCTCGGCAACGTGCTGTGGCACGGCTGGCAGGTGCCGGTGATCTCCTACGGCGTGCTGACCGAGCAGCTCGAATCCGAGACGGTCGAAGGCGCCAAGATCTGCGTGACCAAGAGCCTGATCAGCAACGAGCGCATGCCCTACATCGGCATCCTGGCCCAGGGTTTTCCCCGCCTCGTTACGGTCACCGAACCGGCCCTGACCGAAGTGCCCGAGTCCAGCACGCACATCGCGACGGCCGGCAAGGTCATCATCGGCGATCGCGAAGCCTGGGTGCCGGACCTCGACCGGATCGGCCAGCTCGTCGCCCACGCCGCGTTCGGCGCGCTGCCCGTCTCCCGCTAGGTTCCGACCGACGCGGGCGCCCGCGAACTGCCCAGGTCGCCGAAGCGGGTCTGCACGATCGCCAGCGCCGCGAGTCCGGCCGTTTCGGTGCGCAGCACGCGCGGACCAAGACCCACCGCCGCGAAATCCCCGCGGGCCAGGAGTTCCAGGTCGGCGTCGTCGAAACCGCCCTCGGGACCGACTGCGATCGCGAGGCGACAATCTCGGAGCTCGAATTCCCCCAGCGGAATGTCGGCACCCGGGACGAGCATCACGCGCTCGCTGGCGTCGACCTCGAGGTCGGGGAGTTCGACCACCGGATGGACCTCGGGCAGCACCGTACGGCCGCACTGCTCGCAGGCATTGACCGCGATCTCGCGCCAGCGCGCCAGCCGCCGCCGGTCGTCGTCGGGTCGCACGTCGCCGCGCGCCGTGATCACTGGACGGATCGCGGCGACGCCGAGTTCCGTGGCCTTCTGAACCACCCAGTCCGGTTTCTCGCCCTTGGCCATGGCCTGTACCAGCTCGACGCGCAGCGGCGACTCGCGCGAGACCGGCGCCGCCTCGATGACGCGTACCTGGCAACCGTGGCGGCGATGGGCGGCGACGATCTCGGCTTCGGCCTCGACGCCGCGTCCGTCGAACACCACGACGCGGTCGCCGGTGCGCCGCCGCAGCACCCGTACCACGTGGTGTGCGGCGCGCTCGTCCAGCGCCAGCTCGGTGCCCGGCTCCAGCGGAGCGGCTAGATGCACGCGCGGCGCCCGCACAGCTACCAGGCGCTCCCGGTCGCGTTCACGGCCCGCTCGACGCCTTCGACGGCGACGCGGCCCAGGTGGTCGATCTCGCCGTCGTCGATGACGTACGGCGGCATGAAGTAGACGACGTTGCCCAGCGGCCGCAGCAACGCCTGGTTGGCAAGAGCATGCTTGTAGACGTGCAGCCCCCGCCGCTCCCGCCACGGGTACGGACGGCCGTCGTCGCCGACCAGCTCGACTGCCAGGATCATGCCGGTCTGGCGGATCTCGCCGACGTTGGGATGGTCCTCCAGCGGCGCCACGGCCGCGCGCATCCGCTCCGCGCGCCGGCGGTTGTCTCCGAGCACGTCCGAGGCCGCGAACAGGTCGAGCACGGCCAGTGCGGCCGCGCAGCACAGCGCGTTGCCGGTATAGCTGTGCGAATGCAGGAACGCGTTCAGGGTCTCGAAGTCCTGGTAGAACGCATCGAACACACCGTTGCCCGTCAACACCGCCGAGAGCGGGAGGTAGCCGCCGGTGAGCCCCTTGGACAGGCACAGGAAATCCGGGCTGATGCCGGCCTGCTCGCACGCGAACAGTGTGCCGGTGCGACCGAAGCCGACCGCGATCTCGTCGGCGATCAGGTGCACGCCGTAGTGATCGCAGGCCTGGCGAAGCCGTTCGAGATAGACCGGATCGTACATGCGCATTCCGCCGGCGCACTGCACCAGCGGCTCGACGATGACGGCACAGATTTCATGGTGATGGTCCAGGAGCGTTCGTTCCAGGTCCTCGAAGCGGCGCTCGGCATGCTCGGCCCAGGTCGATCCCGGTTCGCGATCGAACGCGTCGGGCGAAGGCACCACGAGCGGCTCGAGCAGCAGTGGATCGTAGGCCGCCTTGTACAGCCCGACGTCGCTGACCGACAGCGCGCCCAGCGTTTCGCCGTGGTAACTGCCAGAAAGGCACACGAAGCGCGTGCGCTGTTGCTGCCCCGCGTTGCGCCAGTAATGGAACGACATCTTCAGCGCGACCTCCACCGCGGCCGAGCCGGAGTCGGCGTAGAAGACCCGGTCGAGGCCGGGTGGCGTGACCGACACCAGCCGCTCGGCCAGTTCGGTCGCGGCCGGATGGGTGAGCCCGGCCAGGATGACGTGTTCCAGCTTCTCGGACTGCTCGGCCAGGCGCCGGTTGATGAACGGGTTGGCGTGCCCGAACAGGTTCACCCACCACGAGCTGATCGCGTCGATGTAGCGGTTGCCGTCGAAGTCCTCCAGCCAGACGCCGCGGCCGGATTTCACCGGGATCATCGGGACGCGCTCGTGATCCTTCATCTGCGTGCACGGATGCCAGAGCACGTCCAGGTCGCGCCGCGTCCACTGCTGGTTGTTCATCGAAGGGTCGGGTTGCCGCGGAAGTCTCGGCGGAACGATAGCAGAGCGAGAGCGGTCGGTCCCGGTCATCGCATCGGCCAAACCCCGTTTCGCCCGCCCGCTTGCGCGGGCTTTACGGCGAGTTACTTCTTGGGGCGCCAAGAAGTAAGTCGCATCAGCTCGCGCAGCGAGCGGCGAAATTGCTTTCAAGATAGACGCATGAAACGGCCCAGCCGCGGAGCCGAGCGGATTGCAGGAGACACCGGCCCGGTCTCGGACTTGAAGCCGGAAGTCGGCGCTTGGACGGCGGGCGAAACAATCGTTGGCCGATGCAGCGACGGTAATCGCGCATCGTCCGTCAGATTCGAGGCCGCCCCCGGCGCCCGGATACTCGGCTTTTGCTATGATCGAAGCCCTTCTCCCTGGCTATTTCGCGCAGTTCATGAACACCCGTTGCCCGCGAAAATTCCGACCGGATCGAGCCTCCGGCTTCACCCTCATCGAGGTGCTGGTCGTCGTCGTGATCATCGGCATTCTCGCCGCGGTCGTCGTGCCGCGTTTCATGGACGAGCCCGACAAGGCGCGGGCGGTCAAGGCGCGGCAGGACATCCAGGCGCTGGTCACGGCGCTGAACATGTACCGGCTGGACAACCAGGTCTATCCCTCGACCAGGCAGGGTCTGGAAGCGCTGGTCGACAAGCCGTCCGGCCGGCCCGAGCCGGTCAACTGGAAACCCGGCGGGTACATCGAGCGACTGCCCACCGATCCCTGGGGCCGCGAATACCTCTACCTGAACCCGGGCGTGCATGGCGAGATCGACGTCTGGACCCACGGCGCCGACGGTCAGCCCGGCGGCGAGGGCATCAATGCCGACATCGGCAACTGGAGCGACTGAGCCGCGCCGGCGTTCGCGTCGCGCGTCGTCCCGGCCGGCCGGATTCACGCTGGTCGAGGTCCTGGTGGTCGTCGTCATCGCCGCGGTGCTCACCGGGCTGGTCGTCGTCGGCCTGGCTCGCGGTGGGCCGGCCGAACGGGCCGAGCGCGAGCTCGATCGGCTTTCCGCCTCGCTGGAACGCCTGTGCGACCGCGCGCTGCTGACCGGCACCGCCCGCGGCCTCCGCTTCCACCAGGACGGCTACGACTTCTGGATCCTCCGCGGCGATTGGCAGCGCCTGGCCGGCGAGGGTGCGCCGCCGGGCCGCACCTGGCCGGCCGGCATGAATCCGCGCGTCAGCGTCGAACGCGTGGCGCTGACCGGCCGACGCGACGCAGCGCCCCAGGTCGTCTGCACCGGCCTCGAACCCGCCACGGCGTTCGAGATCGCGCTCGGCGCCGGGGAGAATCGCCGCAGGATGTCCTGGCCGCGATGACGGCTCGCCGACACCCTCTCCGCGCGCGATCGTTGCGAGCCGGCGGGTTCACGCTCATCGAGGTGCTGGTCGCGCTGGCCGTCGTCGCCATCGCGCTGGCGGCGCTCACGCAGGCCGGCGCGCGCGGGCTGGACCGGCAGGCCGAGCTGGAGCAGCGCACGTTCGCGCTGTGGCTGGCCGACAACCGGCTCACCGAGATCCGCCTGCAACCCGGGCTTCGAGCCGGCGTACGCAGCGGCACCACGCGTTACGCCGGTCGGGACTGGCGATGGCGCGCCGACATCGGCCCGGCCCCCGGCGGGGAGCTCTGGCGCATCGATGTCGAGATCATGCAGCCCGACGGCGCGGCCGTTGTCGCCCACACGGGGTTCGCGCCGCGATGAGAACCAACCGTTTCCTTCCTCCGGCGGGTTTCACGCTCATCGAGGTGCTGGTGGCCGTGTTCGTGTTCTCGCTGCTGGCCGCGACCGCCTACGCCGGGCTGAACGCCATGGCCGGCGCCGTCGAGGCCCAGCGTGCCCGCGCCGCCGAACTGGCCGACCTGCAGCGCGCGGTTGCCACGCTGGACGGCGACCTGCGCCAACTCGTCTCGCGTCCCGGCCGGGATCGCGAGGGGCGCGCCCGTCCGGCGCTGGAGGGCGGTCCCGGGGTGCTGGTCGGCCGGCGCGCGGGACGCCTGAATCCGGCCGGTCTGCCCCGGAGCCACCTGCAGCAGTTCCGGTGGCGCCACGACGGCACGCTGCTTCGCGAGGCCTGGGGCGCGGTCGATACGCCGCCCGAAGCCGACCCGGTCGCGCGCACGCGGTTCGAATGGCCGGCGGGGCTGGAGTTCCGGTACCGCGACGCCGACGGGGCGTGGCACCGGCAATGGCCGGTGTCCGGCCGGCTCGATGCGCTGCCTTCGGCCATCGAGTACGTGCTCGATACGCCCGCCTGGGGGCCGGTGCGCCGGGTGGTGGCGCTGTGAACCGTGCGCCGGTCTCGCAGCGCGGCGCCGCGCTGCTGATCGCGCTGCTGGCCGTTGCGCTGGCGGCAGTCATGGCCACGGCCCTGGTCGAGCGCGGCCAGCGCGACGTGGCCCGGACCGCGGCCGTGTTCAACGGCGAGCGGGCCTGGCAATACGCCGAAGGCATGGAGGCCCTGGCCCGCGACTGGATCGGCCGCCGGAACGAGGCGGGCATTCCGGGCAACCTGCTGGACGGGCAATGGTCCGAGCCGTTCCCGGTGCCCGGCGGATCGGTGCGAGGCCGCGTGCTGGATTTCGGTGGACGGTTCAATCTCAATGCGCTGGCCCACCCCGATCCGGCCGCGGCATCGCGGGCGCGGCAGACCCTTTCGGCGCTGCTGTCGTCGCTGGGTATGCCTCCGGAATCAAGCGAACGCGCCGCTTCGCTGTACCGGCCGGGCCCCGACGGCGTGACCGTCCCGCTCGCCCACGCCAGCGAACTCGCCCGGTTGCCGGGATTCGACCGGGAAACGCTTGCGCGTCTGGAACCCTACCTCGTCGTGCTGCCCGATCCCGGCAGCCGGATCAACATCAACCGCGCCGAACCCGAAGTCCTGGCCGCGGCCATCGACGGTCTGTCGCTGGAAGCCGCACGTGCACTGGCGGCGCGAGGCCCGTTCGAGACGCTGGACGGCGCGCTCGCGCAGCCGGAACTCTCGGCGGTCCGCACCGCTTCGGTGCGGGACCGACTCGCCGTCGACAGCGCCTGGTTCCTGGTCCACGCACAGGTCGTCCTGGATGCCGATGTGCGCGACTCGTTCCGGCTCGTGGGGGTCGCCGGCAGCAGGTATGATGCGCGCTACGTCAGCCACGGAATCTTCTAGTGGACCCAGCGGATCGTTCGGAAACGCGCGGCGTCGATGCGCGGGCGCGAGCCAGGGCGCGACCTTTTGCCGAAGGCCGCATCCTTGCCCGAGGCGCTCGCGCGGCGGCCGCGCGTCGGCGAACGCTCCGCGACGTTCACTAGCTCCCTCGGTATGACCCGGCAATCCCGCTACCGGCTCGTCGATCTCTCCACCGCCTCCTCCGGCCTGTTCGAAGCCGGCGGCGAACCGGTGGTCGGCGACACCGGCCGGGCCGACCGGCTGGTGGCGCTGGTGCCGGCCGATCGTTGCAGCGTCGCACGCGTCGCGTTGCCCGAGATGAGTTCGTCGCGCATGGCCCAGGCGCTGCGCTGGGCCGTCGAGGACCAGATCGCGGGGGACCCCGAATCCCAGCACGTGGTCCCGATTCGCCGCGAGGCCGATGGCCGCCTGGCCTGCCTCGTCGTGGCGCGCGACGACATGGAGCGCTGGCTGGCCGAACTGCCGAGCCGGCCGGCGCGCATGGTGCCCGACGCCGCCTGCCTGCCGCGCGCGACGGGAGAGCTCGCGCTCTTGCCGGCCGGCGATCACGTGCTGGCGCGGGCCGGCGAAACGACGTTCGACCGACTCGAACCCGGCCTGCTCGACACCTTCGTGCCCGAACTGCGCGACCATGCGGGAGACCCGGGGCGCGTCGTCTGGCTGGGAGACGACGTTCCAGCCGAACTCGGCGACGTCGACCTCGAACGCCGACCGCTGAACGCGGAATGGCTGGGCCTGCTTGCGCCGGGCGCGCTCGGAGCGGAAGGCGAGCGATTCGACCTCATGCGCGGCGAATTCGGTGCCGCCGACCGGACCGCAGCCCCCCGCCAATGGCGATTCGCGGGATGGCTCGCGGCGCTGGCGGTCTTCCTGGCGTTCGCGGTGGCGATGTCGGAGTACGTCGTGCTCGAACGCGAACGAGGGCGCCTGGATGCGGCCGTCGAGGAGCGCCTGGATACGCTGTTTCCCGAGATCGGCCGGATCGTGCGGCCGCGGGCGCAGGTCGAGCGGGCGCTTGCGGGGCTTCGCGGAAACAGCGGCGACCGCTTCGTCCGGCTGGCCGCGGCCGCCGGCCCCGTGTTTTCGGGTGCTAGCGGCGTCGTGCTCGAGTCCATGGCATATGCCGAGGGCCGGCTGGAGATCGAGCTTCGCACACCGTCGCTGGCCGACCTCGAGGCGCTGCAGCGCCAGCTTCGTGCCCAGGGTCTGCCCGCCGAATTGCGCGACGTGGCCGTCTCCGATGACGGGACCAGCGGGCGCATCGAGATTGCGGAGCCGGCATCGTGATGGAACGCTGGCGGCAACTGCAGGCGCGCGAGCGCCTGCTCGTCGGAGTCGCCGCGATCGTCATCGCGGCGGTCCTGGTCTGGACGCTGGCGTGGGAACCGTTGGCCGAGGCGCGCTCCGACCTTCGCCGCCAGGTCGCGGCCGAACGCGCGTTGCTGGACTGGCTGGATCGTCTGGAGCCGGAGGTGCGGCGTCTGCGCGCTCGCGCCGGCCCGGCTCGCTCGATGGAAGGCCGGTCGATGCTGGCGCTGATCGACGACAGCGCGCGCGCCGCCGGCCTGGCCGGTGCGCTACGGCGCATCGAGCCGGGCGGCACCGGCGAAGTGCGGGTCGACCTCTCGGCGGCCGCGTTCCCTGACCTGATGCAATGGCTGGTCGAACTGTCCGCCGGGCGGCCGGTCGTCGTCGAGCGCTTTTCGGCCGACCGGGTCGGACCGGGGCGCGTCGACAGCGTGGTCGTTCTCCGGCGCACCGATGTCGGGAGCTGAACCCGGCCAGGGAAGCATGGTCTGCTAAAGTTCGATGCAGTAGGCAGCCGGCCGGGGCGCCGGCATCAACCCGATCAATCAGGGAATCGAATGAGCACCGAACACGTCGACCTCGACCGGGCGCTGGACGTCGCCCGGCGCGCGGCGGCTCGCGCCGCCGACATTGCAATGAGTTATTTCCGTCGCCCGCTGGATATCGAGACCAAGGACGACGCCAGCCCGGTGACGGTCGCCGACCGGGAATGCGAGCAGGCGATCCGCGCGACCATCGAGGAGGCCTTCCCGGATCACGCCATCTTCGGCGAGGAGTACGGGCGCTCCGGCGATCATCGCTGCCTGTGGCTGATCGACCCGATCGACGGTACCCGCAGCTTCATCCGCGGGCTGGAATTCTGGTCGGTGCAGATCGCGCTGATGGTCGACGGGGAGTTGGAGCTCGGGGTGTCTGCGGCACCGCCGTTCGGCGAAACGGCGTGGGCCGTGGCCGGTCGCGGCGCCTGGCTGGACGACACGGAGCTGGCGGTCGCCGGGACCGATTCGATGGAGCAGATGGACCTCTCCCTCGGCAACGTGCGCACGCTGGCGCGCGGCAGCGGGTGGGAGCGGGTCGGCAAGCTCGTCGAAAAGGCGGCGCGGACGCGCGGCTACGGCGACTTCTATCCGTACCATCGCCTGGCCGCCGGCGGGCTGGATGCGGTCATCGAATCGGACGTCAACATACTCGACATCGCCGCGCTGACCGTCATCGTGCGCGAGGCCGGCGGGACCGTCACCACGCTGGACGGCGGCCCCATCGACTTGGATTCCAGGACGATTCTCGCAGCCGTTCCGGGCCTGCATTCGCGGCTGGTATCCTTTCTGGATGAGTGACGAAAAGCCGACGCTCCCGACGATTCACAAACGCGAGGAGAGGCCCGAGAAAAGCCTGTTCCGCGTCGAGGCGCTGGACCTGGAGTTCTCCAACGGCGAGCGCCGCGTCTACGAGCGGCTCATCAGCCGCGGGGTCGGCGCCGTCATCATCGCCGCGATGCCCGATCCCGCGACCGTGCTGCTGGTGCGCGAGTACGCCTGCGGCGTGCACCGCTACGAACTCGGCCTGCCAAAGGGTCGTCTCGAACCCGGTGAAAGCCACATCGACGGCGCCAATCGCGAGCTCCAGGAAGAAGTGGGTTTCGCGGCACGCGATCTTCGGGTGCTCGGTCAGCTCACGCTGGCCCCGGGTTACATGACGCATGCGACGCAGGTCGTGCTCGCGCGCGATCTATACCCGTCGAAACTCCCGGGCGACGAGCCCGAGAATCTCGAGGTCATCGAATGGCCGATCGACAACCTGGCCGAGCTGGTCCGGCGCGAGGACTGCACCGAGGGACGGACGATCGCCGCGCTCTACATGGCCCGCGACCTCTCGCGGCTGGAATCGTGAAACCGCCGGCCGCCGAACCTTCGCCGCAACCGAAACCGAATACCGAAAGGAAATCCATTGAGCCGTTCCGAACGCGAACTCCTCCAGGGAGTGCTTGAAGCCTGCCGCGATGCGTCGCGCGCCATCCTCGAGATCTACGGTCGCGACGATTTCACGGTCGAAAGCAAGGATGACGAATCTCCGCTGACCGCCGCTGACATGGCCAGTCATCGCATCCTCGTCGCCGCGCTGGAAGATCTGACGCCGGACATTCCGATTCTCAGCGAAGAGTCGGCTGCCCGCGAGCTGGAAGACCGCCGTGACTGGAAGCGGCTCTGGGTCGTCGATCCGCTGGACGGCACCCGCGAGTTCATCAAGCGCAACGGCGAGTTCACGATCAACGTCGCCCTGGTCGAGGACCAGCAACCGGTCCTCGGCGTCATCGCCGTGCCGGTCACGGGGACCACCTACACCGGCATCGTCGGCGACGAGGCCCAGCTGTGGTCCAACGAGCGGGATCCGGAAACCATTCGCACGCGCCGTCCGTGCCCGGAGACCCCGGTCGTCCTCGGCAGCCGCTCCCACGCCAACCCAAGGACGCAGGCCTACTTCGAGAAGCTCGGGCCGCACGAGCGCATCAGCCGCGGCAGCGCGCTGAAGTTCTGCGCCGTCGCCGCCGGCGAGGCCGATTTCTACCCGAGACTGGGGCCGACCAGCGAATGGGACACGGCAGCCGGCGACGCCATCGTCCGCGCCGCCGGGGGAGACGTGCGCTTGCCCGACGGCCGGCCGCTGCGCTACAACGCCCGCGACACGGTCCTGAACGGCGACTTCCTAGTCACCGGCGATCCCGAAGCCGAATGGCCGGCGCCGCCGCCGGCCGAGTGAGCTGCCCGCCTGAGCGGCCGGTCTAGCCGCCGTCGACGGCATGGGGCAAGCCCGAAGGTGGCGCCACCGGGCATTCATGGGGTGGACAAGCATCCCGTCGCGGACGTAGCCGCGACCTACGGCATTGCCTCTCGGTAGGTCGGCGCTACGTCGCCGACGGGCTGGGCCCCGTTGCCAACGTTCGCTGACGCGGCCAAAGGCCGCGGGTTTGCCGAGGTCGAGGTCGAGATGCGACGAGCGGGCTACTCCATAGCGCCGCACTTGGCCGGAATACTGGCAGCCGGACCTTTTACGGCGTTTTTGCCTACTTTTGTCGCTGTAGACAAAAGCAGGTCGCATCAGCTCGCGTAGCGAGCGGGCGCCTGGCGGGGGCCGCCGGAGCGCAGGATCCGGTGTGTATGTGCGAATACATGAGGATTCGAGCACCGCCGGACGCCGCCAGGCGCCGGCGCAGTCGCTTCAAGGCGGCTAAAACGGCTTCAGCACCGCCAACAGCACGATGGCGATCAACAAAAGCGCCGGCGCCTCGTTGAACCAGCGGTACCAGACGTGGTCGCGCGTGTTGCGGCCCTCGCGGAACGTCAGCACGATCCGCCAGCACCAGGCGTGGTAGCCGATCAGCGCCGCGACCAGCAGCAGCTTGAAATGCAGCCAGCCGAGGCTCAGGTAGTAGCCCGGCGCGGCGACGATCATCGCGAGCCCGAACAGGACCGCCAGGGCGCCGCCGATGTTGGTGATGCCCAGCAGCTTGCGCTGCATCACGCGGAACAAGTCCTGGAATTCCGGCTCCGGATGCATGGCGGCGTAGACGAACAGCCGCGGCAGGTAGAACAGCCCGGCGAACCAGGTCACGACGAAGATGATGTGGAAGGCCTGCAGCCAGAGCATGTCGGTCCTTTCGCGCCGGCCGGCGGCGCCGCGGAATCAGGCCGGAATTGTCGCCCCGGCCGCGCCGGGACACAAGCGCGCGACGGCCGCACGGCCGTCCGGCGAAAAAATTGTCCCGGTGCTGTTGACACCCGGGAAAACATCTCTATAATTCGTCGGCTCGTCAGCACTGAGCCGGTTCGCCGGCACCCGGAGCGGCGGCGGAAAAATTCGAGAATTTCTTCGCCGAGGTGTTGACCGGAATCGAAACCGGGTTATAATGCTCGGCCTGCTTCGGCGAAATGCCCAAGCGCGAACAGTTCATTAAAAATCGATGCAGATAACTTGTGTGGGCGTCCCGGTTGGGCCATTCGTGGTGCCAATTGGAACGTCCCGCCCTGAAAGAAATTTCAGAGTGGGATCAGTTCTGTAGTTCGAAAGCTTTAGCTTTTAAACTGAAGAGTTTGATCCTGGCTCAGATTGAACGCTGGCGGCATGCTTAACACATGCAAGT
>JBPRGD010000044.1:0-2748 GCA_051428125.1 Candidatus Wenzhouxiangella sp. M2_3B_020 | reverse complement strand
CCCTGCCACATCGGGACCGGGTCGTACGACGAGTCGGAGATGTGATTGGCCTTGCTGTGCGTCAGCGTGATGTAGCGGATGCCGCGCTCGTGGAAGTGCTCCAGCAGGTCGAGATCGCCCGCGATCGCCGCGCCGTTTTCCATGCCCATCGCCAGCGCGATCCGGCCTTCGCCGGCGATGCGCTCGGCCTCGTCGGCCGAATGGGCGATCCCGAACCTTTCCGGGGCGCGCGCGGCCTGCGCCTCGACGAGATCGATCAGCCGGTTCGCGATCGTCGTGGCCTCGCCGGTGGCTTCGGTGTCCGCGGGCAGGTAGATCGACATGAACGGCACGTCCAGGCCGCCTTCCCGGGCACGTGGGGCGTCGAAGTCGTTGCCGGGCACGGCCTGCGAGACGTCGGCCCAGTCGTCGTAGACGCGGTAGGGCATGTCGATGTGGCCGTCGACGATCAGCGCGTCCCGTGCGATCCGCTCGGCCCGCTGGGCCAGGTCGTCCTGCGCCAGCGCCGTGCCGCCGGACAGCGCCAGCGCGACTGCGCCGGGGAAAAGGGAAAAGGTTCTGTTCATGCGGAAGACTCCTCGGATTCGATGTCGCGGTAGGCCTCGGGCCGGAACCGCGGCGTGCAGATGGCCAGGAACACCAGGTCGGATTCGCCGGTATTCGTGATGCGCTGGGCCTCGCCGGGTTCGATGACGACGACGTCGCCGGGAGCGACGTCGATATGCCTGCCGCCGATCTCGGCGCGGCCGCGGCCGGAGAGCATCACGTAGCGTTCGGTGATGTCGGTCAGCGCGTGCCAGCGCGTGGTCGCGCCGGGCTCGACGCGCGCGCGGGCGACCGAAGCACCGGCGTCGGCCTGGTCATTGGCCCATTCGGTGATGTAGCAGCCTTCGCGGAACCAGTACTCGTCCGCGCGGCTGCCGGCGAAGAAATACATGGCCGGATTCTAGCGTTTCGGATGGCCCCCCATGTGGGTGCGATCGCTGCATGACTTATGGCCCATGATGCGTTCACGACGCTTGGGTAACTTGCCCGTTCCCCTGATTTCCGGAGACCGCCTTGCGCTACGCACTCCTATCCCTGTGCGCGCTGTTGCTGGGACCGCTGAAGGCGGCCGAACTGCGACAGCCGCTGCCGGACGTCTACGCCATCGTCGACGTTCGCATCGTGACCGAGCCCGGTGAGGTCGTCGAGTCGGGCACCGTCGTCGTTCGCGACGGCGTGATCGAGGCCGTCGGCGCCGACGTCGCGCCGCCGGCCGATGCGCGAATCGTCGAGTTCGAGCGCGAAGACGAGCAGCCGCCGGTCACGGTCTTTCCCGGCCTGGTCGAGCCGTATCTCGTCGTCGGCGGCAACGAGGACGATGAACGCAGCGAGGACGGGAACGATTCCGACGACGTGCCGGGTCGCCATCCGCTGGTTCGGCCCGACCGCGCCTTCGGTGCCGGCGACTGGCCGGCCGAGGCGGTCGAGGCCCATCGCCGCGCCGGTTTCACGACCGCGCTGATGGTGCCCGGAGAGGGACTGTTCCGGGGACGCTCGCTGCTGGCCAACCTCGGCGACGGGGGCCTGAGCGCCAACTTGCTGGACCGCGACGTCGCCCAGCACGCGCACCTGCACGAACGTCATCCGGACGGCAAGTATCCGCAGTCGCTCATGGGTTCGGTCGCGCTGTTCCGCCAGACGCTGGCCGATGCCGGCTGGCAGCAGCGCGCCCGCCAGGCCTGGAACGAGAACCCGGCGCAGGCCAGGCCCGAGTGGCTGGCCGGCGTCGACGCGCTGGGACCGGTGATCGCCGGCGATCAGCCGCTGGTGTTCGAATCCCGCGATCTGCTCGACAGCCTGCGCATCCTGGATCTCGTCGACGAGGACCTCGAACTGGTTTTGGTCGGCCACGGCGCCGAGTACAAGCGCCTGGGCGATTTCGACCGCAAGGTGCCTCACATACTGCCGGTGGACTTCCCCGACGCGCCCGACGTCGAGGACGAGCAGGATCGCGACGTGCCGCTGGAGGCCCTGCGGCACTGGCAGCGCGCGCCATCCAATCCGGCGCGACTGGTCGATGCCGGCTTTCCACTGCTGTTGACCGCGTGGAAGCAGTCGGCTCCGACGGACCTGTTCGCCCAAGTCGCAAAGGCCGTCGAGCAGGGGCTCGATGCCGACACCGCGCTGGCCTCGCTGACGACCGCGCCGGCGGCCTGGCTGGGCATCGGCGATCGCGCCGGACGGATCGCCGAGGGCTACATGGCCAACCTGCTCGTCGTCGAGGGCGATCTGTTCGCCGAATCGCCGACGATCAGCGAAGTCTGGGTCGACGGTGTCCGCTTCGAGCTCGCGAAGCTCGAACCGCCGGAAGTCGATCCCGTCGGCACCTGGGACCTGAGACTGGGCGTGGCCGGCATGGGCGAGATGGACGCCGAGCTCGTGCTGACCGGCGAACCCACGGCGCTGAAAGGTTCGCTGACGGTCATGGGGAGCACTGCCGACATCACCGAGGGCCGCGTGTCCGGCAACCAGGTCCAGCTCAGGATCGACGCCAGCGACTTCGGCGCCAGCGGCACGATTTCGCTCAATCTCGACGTCGAAGGCGATCGCGGCCGCGGCAACGGCACCGGCCCGTACGGCGAATTCACGGTGCGCGGCGAGCGGACCGGCCCGCCCGGAGACACGTCCCGAGACGAGGAGACGCGCACATGAAGACCCTGATTTCCCTGCTGGCCGGTCTCGTCACCGCGACGGCGCTGGCCG
>JBPRGD010000043.1:0-3415 GCA_051428125.1 Candidatus Wenzhouxiangella sp. M2_3B_020 | reverse complement strand
GGTGGTTCCTGATTGCCTACCGGTCGTTGCTCGTGTCCGGCTGCCGGTATTCCGGCCAGGCGCGGCGTTGTGGAGTAGCCCGCTCGGAGCATTGCGACCTCGAACCGGGCAGGCCCGCGGCCCTTGGCCGCGCCGGTATCTGGACCTGGTCCTGGCGTTTCCCTGATCGGGATTGGACGGGGTCGGGGGTGTTGATCGTCGGCGCGAAGTCGCGCCTCCCACAGGAGTGGGACGCAGCTCGCCTTTACTTCTGTAGGAGCGGCGACCTCGCCGCGACGGGTTGACACCCATTTCGTCGGGGACGTCGCCCCGATCTACCGTCTCGATCAGAGCCCGAGCTTTTCTCTTCTGCGGAAGAGGATCAAACGCGAGTCGATCGGCGCGAACGGGCCGCCGGAGGCCCGAATCAATTCGGATTCGGGTGCAACCTCGAATGCTGCCGCATGTAGAACGTCACCGGACCGGCCGATCCGAGGGTTTCCCCGTCGCCGGTGCGAAGTTCGACCGACAACTGGTGTTCGCCGCGGTAGACCTCCTCGATCTCGGTCGAAAGCGATCGCGTCGTGACGCGTTCCTCGCCGTCGACCAGGTACGCCAAGCGCGTGCCGGAGGGGAGTTCGCGATCGGTGGCGACCTGGACGGACAGCACGTAGGCGGTGTTCCAGATCGTTTCCTCCTGCGACGGCGAGACGATGCTCAGCCCGAAATCGATGTTCTCGTCGGCATCGGACTGGTTCGAAGACGAAGCGGTTGCCGACGTTTCGCCGAGTTCAAGGGGATCGACGACGGTCAGCTCCGGAAGGGAAACCGGCTCGGCGTCCTCGCTGGGCCTCTGGTCGGTGTAGACGACGTTGCCGTTCTCGTCGACGGTCTTGTAGATTTCCTGCGCCGATACAGGCGCGATTGAAAGCCCGATTGTCACCCCGATCGTCAGCGCGACCGCCGCGAGCACCGAAGCCACGGGTGCCAGCCACTTGAATGCGTTCATGCTCGCCCTCCGGGTTGGTTCCTACCGATTCGATGCCCCATCATACAGAAAGGTTCCCGACGGGGCATTTCCCGCCCGGTGGCCGGGCGGGAAGGGAGCGCAAGATCAGGACGAGTAGTACATGTCGAACTCGACCGGGTGGGTCGACATGCGGAAACGCGTGACTTCCTTCATCTTCAGGTCGATGTAGCCGTCGATGAGGTCGTCGGAGAACACGTCGCCGGCCTTGAGGAACTCGCGATCGTTGTCCAGCGCGTCCAGCGCCTGGTCGAGCGCATGGCAGACCCGCGCGATGTCGCGCTCTTCTTCCGGGGGAAGATCGTAGAGGTCCTTGTCCATCGGCGAACCGGGATCGATCTTGTTCAGGATGCCGTCCAGGCCGGCCATCATCATCGCCGCGAAGGTCAGGTACGGATTGCCGGCGGCGTCGCCGAAACGCACCTCGATCCGGCGCGCCTTGGCGCTGGCCACCCACGGCACGCGGCACGAAGCCGAGCGGTTTCGGGCCGAGTACGCGAGCAGTACCGGGGCTTCGAAGCCCGGAACCAGGCGCTTGTAGCTGTTGGTGGTCGCGTTCGAGAACGCGTTGATGGCGCGCGCGTGCTTGAAGATGCCGCCGATGTAGTGCAGCGCGGTCTCCGACAAGCCTCCGTATTCCTCGCCCGAGAACAGGTTGTTGCCTTCCTTGGCCAGGGACTGGTGGACGTGCATGCCGGAACCGTTGTCGCCGACAAGGGGCTTGGGCATGAAGGTCGCGGTACGCCCGTGCAGATGGGCGACGTTCTGGACGACGTACTTCAGGATCAGCAGTTCGTCGGCCTTGCGCGTCATCGAATTGAACTTCGTGCCGATCTCGCACTGGCCGGCGGTGCCGACCTCGTGGTGGTGGACCTCGACCGGGATGCCGCAGGCCTCCAGCGTCGCGCACATCAGCGAGCGCAGGTCGGCCAGGCTGTCGACCGGCGGGACCGGGAAGTAGCCGCCCTTGACGCGCGGACGATGCCCGATGTTGCCGTCGGTGTATTCCTTGTGCGTGTTCCAGGCCGCTTCCTCGGAATCGATGTGGTACGAGCAGCCGGACATGTCGTTCTTCCAGCGCACGTCGTCGAAGACGAAGAACTCCGGTTCGGGACCGAAGAACGCGGCGTCGGCGATACCGGTGGACGCCAGGTAGGCCTCGGCGCGCTTGGCCAGCGAACGCGGGCAGCGGTTGTAGGCCTGCAGCGTGTCGGGCTCGAGCACGTCGCAGCGCAGGTTCAGCGTGGCGTGTTCCGAGAACGGGTCGACGAACGCGGCCTCGGTGTCCGGCATCAGCACCATGTCGGATTCGTTGATGCCCTTCCAGCCCACGATCGAGGAACCGTCGAACATCTTGCCTTCCGACAGCATGTCCTCGTCCACGGCCGATACCGGCAGCGTGACGTGCTGCTCCTTGCCCAGCGTGTCGGAGAATCGCAGATCGACGAACTCGATGTCGTCGTCCTTGATTTGTTTGAGAATGTCGTTTGCACTCATTGGAGCGTCTTCCTTGTAGAAATGGCGCGAATTATGGTAGCGGAACGCGCGCCGTGAATTGTGACAACCATCAAATTCCGACCGTGCGCCGGCCGGACGGGGGTCCGGCCCGGTCCGACGAGCGGCGTCACTGCGGCCAGAACCAGATCAGCAGGAAGCCACCCAGCAGTATCCGGTAGACGACGAACGGCGTCATGCCGAAGCGCTTCAGCCACGCCAGGAACGCCGCGATCGTCAGCCACGCGAACCCGAACGCGATCAGCGCGGCGACGAAAAACCGGCCGGCCTCGAACGACCCGCCTTCGGACAGCCCGGTGACGAAGCCCCATCCGCCGGCGGCGGCGATGATCGGAATCGACATCAGGAACGAGAACCGGGCCGCCTCGTCGCGCGCCAGTCCCAGTGCCAGCCCGGCGGTGATCGTGATGCCGGAGCGCGACGTGCCGGGCACCAGCGCCAGCACCTGCGCAAGCCCGATCAGCAATGCGCCGGGCAGGCCCAGGGATTCGGCCGACGCGACGCGCGTGCCCTTGCGATCGGCGACGCCCAGCAGCACGCCGAAGATGAGCGTGGTGGCGGCGATGAGCAGCGGATTGCGCAGCGACGCCTCGATCCAGTCCGACGCCAGCGCACCGACGACGAGCGCCGGCAGCGTCGCGATAGCCAGGCCGATGAGCAGCGTGCGCTGGCGCGGATCGGCTTCGCGATGCAGGCCGGCCCGCGCCAGAGCGGCGAGATCGCGCCGGAAATACAGAACCACGGCCGCAAGCGTGCCGACGTGAACGGCCGCATCGAACGCCAGCCCCTGGTCGGCCCAGTTCGAGAACTGGCTGACGAGCACGAGGTGGGCCGAGCTCGAGACCGGCAGGAACTCGCTGATGCCCTGGATCAGCGCGAGGACGATGAGTTGGA
>JBPRGD010000042.1:0-4008 GCA_051428125.1 Candidatus Wenzhouxiangella sp. M2_3B_020 | reverse complement strand
GAACAGCTCCGGATCGCCCTCGACGAGGATCTCGTGGTCGCCCTTGTTCTGGAAGCTGATCCAGGTGCCCCGGTCGGTCATCGTGTAACCGCCCATGCCGACGGCTGCGTTCAGGGTCGCGCCCATGCCCGAGCCCGTCTCGCGGTACCAGGTGCCGCTGGCTTCGTCGGGACCGATGTCGGTGGCCAGCCACAGGGCCATCTCCTTCTTGTGGGTGCCGGAGTTGTCGCCCCTGGAGACGAACACGGCTTCCGCCTCGCCGACCTTCTCCAGCGCGGCGACCGCGCTTTCCATGCCCTCGATACCGGCCGGATCCTCGGACGGGCCGACGATGACGAAATCGTTGTACATGACGTCGAAGCGCTCGACCCCGTGACCCTCGGCGACGAACTGCTCCTCGGCCGGCTTGGCGTGGACCAGCAGCACGTCGCCGTCGCCGTTCTCGGCATTCTTGATGGCCTGGCCGGTGCCGACTGCAACGACGTTGACGTCGATGCCGGTCTTGTCTTCGAACTTCGGGAGGATGGAATCGTAGAGACCCGAGTTGGCCGTCGACGTCGTCGACTGCAGGATGATCGATTCATCGGCGAACGCGGACGAAGCGGCCAGCCCTGCGGCCAGGCAGGAGATGGACAGGAATCGCATGAGTACGTTCTTTTGCATGGGTGTCTCCATTGGTGGTTGGCTTTGTTCAATCAAGAATCAATTTCCCGGACAGGTACTGCCGGGCCTGTCGGGAGTCCGGCCGGGCAAAGAACCGTTCGGCCGGCGTGTGCTCGACGAGGCGGCCTCTGTCCAGGAATACGATGTCGTCGGCCAGGCGGCGAGCCTGGCCGAGGTCGTGCGTCACGAAAATGACCTTGACGCCGCGCTCGTGCGCCCGATTGACGATGGATTCGATCGATGCGGTGGCTGCCGGATCGAGGCTGGCCGTCGGCTCGTCCATGAACAGCACCTCCGGCTTCAGCGCGAGTGCGCGGGCCAGCGCGAGCCGTTGCTGTTCACCGCCGGACAGCCGTCGTGCCGGCTGGTCGCCGAAGCGCTCGAGGCCCACCTCCGCCAGCAGCGAGTCGATTGCTTCCTGGGTCGCCCTGCCCCGCAGCCCGAGCACGAAACGGATGTTGGCGGCCACCGAACGGCGCAACAGCACCGGGCGCTGAAACACCATGGCCTGCCGCGCGCGCATGGTTTCATCCAGGCGCCGCCCGTCCCAGAGGATTTCACCGGCCGCGGGCTCCAGCAGGCCGTGCATAAGCCGGAGCAGCAGGCTCTTGCCGGCCCCGTTGGGGCCCAGCACGACCGTCAGGCTGGACTGCGGAAGAGCCAGATCGATCCCGTCGATCCGGTTCGCGCCCCCTGCCCGGTAGACCAGCCCCCGGACCTCACCGCTTATCCCGGGTGTCGGCGCATCCGACGCCTGCGTCGTCATTGTGGAGGTCTCAGGCATAGGCATAGCGGCCGGCCGTCATGCGAAGCGTCATGACGGCCGCATTGACCGAGAGCGCGATCGTGAGCAGCACCAGGCCCAGCGCCAGTGCCAGTGCGAGATTGCCCTTGGAGGTCTCGAGCGCGATGGCCGTCGTCATCACGCGGGTGAGGTGATCGATGTTGCCGCCGACGATGATCACGGCACCGACCTCGGCCACTGCCCGGCCGAATCCGGCGAGCCCCACCGTCAGGAGACTGTAGCGCGCGTCCCAGAGCAGCGTGGTCACCACCTGGCGCCGTGACATGCACAGCGACCGGAACTGCTCGGCGTATTCGCTGTAGAGCTGCTCGACGACTTCCCTGCACAGCGCCGCGACGATCGGGGTGATCAGTACCGTCTGCGCGATGATCATCGCGCTCGGCGTGTACAGCAACTGGAACCAACCGAGAGGGCCCGCATTCGAGAGCATGAGGTAGATCAGCAGCCCGACCACGACCGGCGGCAGACCCATCAGCGCGTTGAGCAGGATGATCAATGCCGGCCGCCCGGGAAACCGCGCGATCGCCAGCGCGGCACCCAGCGGCAGACCGATGAGACAGGAAAACGCCACCGCCGTCAGGCTGACGCGCAGGGACAGCGCGATGATCTCCAGCAGATCCGGATCCGCGGTCAGCACGAGCTGGAATGCCAGACGAAAGGCTTCGCCGAAATCCTGCATCAGGGTTCCATCCAACGGGTAGAAGAGGAGGGGTAGACTGCCTTCAGGACTATATCGTCTCCCGGCCCGCGGAACGCACGGCCCGGAAGAAGGGAAAGGCGCGCTTGCCTGGCTCCGAGAAGCACGGCTACGTTGGGACGGATTCCAAGCACAGGAGTCCGGAAGACATCACGGACGCGGCACCGGGACCGACGCCCGGACAGCGCTGGATCGGCGAGGTGTCCGGCGCGTTCGCCGACCTGGGCACGTTCCTTCCACTGGTACTCGGAGCCTTTGCGGTTCGGAACCTCGACCCATCGGGCGTGCTGACCGGCTTCGGGATCTCCGCGCTCGTCGTGGCGCTCGTCTATCGGCGCCCGATTCCGGTGCAGCCCATGAAAGCCGTCGCCGCCCTCCTCATCGCCGGCGGACTCGGGGTGATGGAACTGGCCGCGACCGGCGTGCTGCTGGGATTGACGCTGCTTGTGCTCGGAACGACCGGAACGGCCGGCCGGCTGGCCCTGCTCGTGCCGGAGACCGTGCTGGACGGAATCCAGTTCGGCGTGGGCCTGATCCTGATCCTTGCAGGGCTGGGGCTGGCCGCCGACGCGAAGATCATCGGCATCATCGCCCTTGCAGTCCTGCTCTCGCTTTACTGGACGCGCTTTCGACCCGTCGCGGCACTGCTGGTCGTTGCCGGCGCGGCCGCCTGGGGACTGAGCCGAACCGACGCGGCGCCGGAAGCGCTGGCGTTCGGGCTGTGGCTTCCGGCCTTCCGCTGGCCGGACGTCGGCAGTTTCTGGTCCGCCGGGCAGTCGGTCTTCCTCCCGCAGCTTGCGCTGACCATCACCAATGCGATCCTGGTCACGGCCGTGATCGCCGGAAATTATTTTCCGCGGGACCGGGACCGCATCAGCGCCGACCGACTCGCGGTCAGCTCCGGGGGGCTGAACCTGCTGCTGGCCCCGTTCGGTGCGTTTCCGATGTGTCACGGCTCCGGTGGCCTCGTGGTTCAGCATCGCTTCGGTGCCCGCACGGGATGGGCGCCGGCGATCTTCGGGGCCTCCTGCCTGGCAATCGGGCTTTCGCTGGGCCCAGGCGCGCTCGAACTTCTGTCGGCGATTCCGATGTCCGCCGTCGGCGCACTGCTGCTGGTGGCCGGTGCGGAGATGGCGGCAGCCAACGCGTTGCGCGAGCGGCGGCCGGGCCGACTCGTCGTGATCCTGCTGACCGGGCTGGCGTGCATCGCGTTCGATGTGGCCGTCGGCCTGCTGGTGGGTCTCATCGCCGAATTCATTCGCGCAAACCTCCTGCGTTGGCACCGCGCACGTCGCTGAATCGCCGAGCTTCAGAACTTCCAGAGAAGATCGAGCTGGTAGCGGTTGTAGTCGCGCGGGTTGCCGAGCTTGTCGGTGGTCGTGTCGAACCAGATGAAGCTGCCGACCCAGTTCCGGCCCAGCGCATACGTGCCCTTGATCGAATAGCCGTCGTTGGCGGTTCGCCCGCCGGCGAACGTGGCATCGACCATGCCGCCGTAGAGTGCGTCCTTTTCAACGTCCTGATAGGCCGCGGCAATCGACCACGTGCCCGGCTCGTCGACCTTGCCGTAGACGGCACCGTAGCTGTAGGCCGTGTCCTCTTCGGCATCGCCGTTGCGCGCCCAGGAGCCGAACAGGTTGAAGCCGGCGACCTTCGCGCCGGCACGCAGGCGCGTGATGTCGTAGTCGAAAACCAGGTTGCCGGCGGCGTCCACGGTGTTGCCGTTGCAGTTACCGCGGTAGCAGGGATTGAAGCCCTTTATGTCCTCGAAGTCCTGGTAGCCGAGGCTGGCGTAGAACACGTCGCCGGCGTAACCGACCTCGCCGCCCCAGGCCGAGGTGTC
>JBPRGD010000041.1:0-11098 GCA_051428125.1 Candidatus Wenzhouxiangella sp. M2_3B_020 | reverse complement strand
GACGAGCGTGAAATTCTGTACTGGGCCGCACCCATGGATCCGAACTACCGGAGGGATGAGCCGGGCAAGTCGCCGATGGGCATGGACCTGATCCCGGTTTACGCCGACGAAGGCGGCGCTTCGGGCAGCGACCAACCTTCTATTCGGATCAACCCGACCGTCATCAACAACATCGGCATCAAGACTGCGCCGGCCAAGCGCGGCACGTTGTACCGCAACATCGAGACCGTGGGCTTCATCACCCCAGACGCTGATCGTTTCGAGCACATCCACGTACGTGTCGAAGGCTGGATCGAGGAACTTGTCGCGGACACTGAAGGCGACCGGGTCAAGGCCGGAGAACTGCTCTTCCGGATCTACTCACCGGCGCTGGTCAGCGCGCAGGACGAATATCTGCAGGCCATGCGTTCCGGTCAGTCGGCGTTGATGCGTGCCACCGCCACCCGCCTCCGGGCGCTCGGCATGCAGGACGATCAGATCGAAGCGCTGAAAAGTCGCGGCGAGGCCAGCGAGTTATTCGACGTACACGCCCCCATCAATGGTTATGTGATCGACCTTGGCGTTCGCCAGGGCATGTTCGTCCAGCCCGGCACTACCATCATGAGCTTGGCCGACCTGTCCACGGTCTGGGTCGACGTTGACGTTTTCGAGAATCAGATCGACTGGGTCGAAACCGGCCAGACGGCGCGCATGAAACTGCCATTCGCGCCGGAGCGGGAATGGACCGGCGAAGTCGATTACGTCTATCCGACGATCCGGGCCGAGACCCGCACGGCGCGCGTCCGGCTGGCGTTCGACAACCCGGATCTCGTGCTCAAGCCGGACATGTACGCCAACGTCGCGATCGACGGTGCGCCGCGCTCCGATATCGTTCATGTGCCCAGCCAGGCGGTCATTCGCACCGGCGGCCAGGAGCGCTTGATTCTCGCACTGGGCGACGGCCACTTCCGGCCCGCGTTGGTGCGTACCGGGTTGGAGAGCGAAGGCCGCGTTGAGATACTCGGGGGCCTTGCCGAAGGCGAAGACATTGTCGTCTCCAGCCAGTTCCTGATCGACTCGGAAGCCAGCATGGACGCGTCTCTGCTGCGGATGATCGGCGACGGCCCTTTGCCCGGGCAGGATCATGCCGGCCACGACATGGAAGGCATGGACCACTCTGAACACGATATGAAGCAAGACGCCTCCACCCCGACCGCCCCCCGCGAACAAGGGGGGAAGCAAGGCGGAATGGAGGGGATGGATCACTCCGGGCACGACATGGGAGCCATGAATCAGTCGGCTCCCGAGATGGAAGGGATGGATCACGATGCCCCCAGCCAGCCCCTCCCCCGCGAGCAGGAGAGGGATCAAGGCCAGATGGATCATTCCGCCCATGACATGGAAGGAATGGACCACGACGGAGATGCATCATGATCGAGAATCTCATTCGCTGGTCGATTGCCAACCGATTCCTGGTACTGATGCTGGCAGCGCTTGTGGCCGGCTGGGGCATCATATCGATGCTGCGCACACCACTGGATGCGATTCCGGATCTGTCCGACGTGCAGGTGATCGTCAAATCCAGCTACCCCGGTCAGGCACCGCAGGTGGTCGAGGACCAGGTCACCTACCCGTTGACCACCGCCATGCTGGCGGTCCCGGGGGCCGTGACCGTGCGCGGTTATTCGTTCTTCAATGATTCGTTCGTCTACATTATCTTCGAAGACGGCACTGACCTGTACTGGGCGCGTTCTCGCGTTCTGGAATACCTGAGCCAGGTCACGCCCACGTTGCCCGAGGGTGTGCGCACCGCGCTGGGGCCGGACGCCACCGGCGTCGGCTGGGTTTATCAATACGCACTGGTCGACCGCACCGGCCAGCACGACCTCAGCGACCTGCGCTCGCTGCAGGACTGGTTCCTGAAATTCGAGCTGCAGACCGTCGAAGGTGTTTCGGAAGTCGCGTCCATCGGCGGAATGGTGCGGCAGTACCAGGTCGTCGTCGATCCGGACAAGCTGCGCGCATACGACATTCCGCTGACCCGCGTACGCGATGCAATTCGGCGCGGCAACATGGAAAGCGGTGGTCGCGTCATCGAAATGGCCGAGGCCGAGTACATGATCCGCGCCACCGGCTACGTTGATTCGCTGGAGGATCTCGAGAACATCCCGCTGAAGACCACCGCCGAAGGCGTGGCGGTGCTGATCCGCGATGTTGCGCGGGTTCGGTACGGGCCGGAGCTGCGGCGTGGTGTCGGCGAGCTGAACGGCCAGGGCGAAGCGGTTGGCGGTGTAATCGTGATGCGATTCGGCGAGAACGCGCTGGCCACGATCGAGCGCGTCAAAGAACGGCTCGATGAGCTGAAAGACAGTCTCCCGGAAGGCGTCGAGATTGTCGAGACCTACGACCGCTCCTCACTCATCGAGCGCGCCGTGGATACGCTCAACGAAAAACTGCTCGAAGAATTCATTGTTGTCGCGCTGGTTTGCCTCCTGTTTCTGTTCCACTTCCGCTCATCGCTGGTGGTGATTCTGAGTCTCCCGCTCGGCATTCTGGCCAGCTTTATCGTGATGAACGCTCAAGGCATCAACGCCAATATCATGTCGCTGGGCGGCATCGCGATTGCGATCGGCGCGATGGTAGACGCGACCATCGTGATGATCGAGAACTACCACAAACACCTCGAGAAAGCCGGTGACGATCTCGACGAGAATACCCGCTGGCGTGTCGTGGCCGATGCGGCAAGCGAGGTCGGCCCGGCGCTGTTTTTCTCGTTGCTGATCATCGCGCTGAGTTTCGTGCCCATCTTCGCGCTCGAAGCCCAGGAAGGCCGGCTGTTCAAGCCGTTGGCGTTCACCAAGACCTACGCCATGGCAGCAGCCGCCGGAATCGGCATCACGCTGGTCCCGGTGTTGATGGGCTATTTGATTCGCGGGCATATCACGCCCGAGCACAAGAATCCAATCAATCGGGTGCTGATCGCGGCTTATCGGCCGGTCCTTGCCCTGGCGCTGAAATTCCCGAAACTGACCATACTCGCAACACTGGCGGTGCTGGCAACTACCTGGGTGCCGTATTCCCGGCTGGGCAGTGAGTTCATGCCCGAACTCGACGAGGGCGATCTTCTATACATGCCCAGCGCATTTCCGGCAGCCTCGGCCGGTAAGATGGCCGAAATTCTCGGCCAGACCAACCGGCTGATCATGACCGTTCCCGAGGTCGAGACCGCCTACGCCAAGGCCGGGCGCGCCGACACCGCAACCGATCCGGCACCGCTGACCATGGTCGAGACCACGATCCGGCTCAAGCCCCGCGACCAATGGCGAGAGGGCATGACCATGGAAAAACTCAAGGCCGAGCTCGATTCGCTGGTCCAGGTGCCCAGTCTGGTCAACACCTGGATCATGCCGATCAAGAACCGCATCGACATGCTGGCCACCGGCATCAAGACGCCGGTCGGCATCAAGGTGGCCGGACCGGATCTGGACGTCATCTCCGAAGTCGGCCAACAGATCGAGCGAACGCTGAAAAACGTCCCCGGAACCGCATCGGTCTACTCCGAGCGCGTCACCGGCGGACGGTACGTGACCATAGATGTCGATCGTCTTGCCGCGGCACGGTTCGGTCTGAACATTGCCGATGTACACGATATCGTCCGCTCGGCAATCGGCGGGATGAGCGTTGGCGAGAGCGTCGAGGGCCTGGAACGTTACCCGATCAACCTCCGCTATCCACGCGATCTGCGCAGTTCCCTGAGCGAGCTTCGCCAGCTCGCCATCGTGACCCCGGGCGGCGAGCAAATATCCTTGTCCGCGGTCGCCGAAGTCGAAGTCGAAGGCGGCCCCGGCGTTATCCGAACCGAGAACGCTCGCCTCAACGGCTGGATCTACGTCGACGTTTCCGATTCCGACCTCGGCGGTTTTGTCACAAGGGCGAAGCAAGCGGTGGCCGAGAACGTCGAACTACCGGCCGGCTATTCGCTGGGCTGGTCCGGCCAGTACGAAAGCATGGAGCGCGCCGCAGCCAAGCTCAAAATGGTAGTGCCCGCGGCAGTCGGCATCATCGTACTGCTGCTGTTCATGAACTTCCGCAACCTGGTCTCGGTGGCGATCATCATGGGCACGCTGCCTTTGTCGCTGGTCGGCGGTTACTGGCTGCTCTATCTTCTGGGCTACAACCAGTCGATCGCAGTCGGCGCCGGCTTCATTGCACTGGCCGGCGTTGCGGTCGAGATCGGCGTTTTGATGCTGGTTTATCTCGACCATTCCATGACACGGCATCGTAGTCTGGCCGTGCAACAGGAGCGCTCGCTCAATAGAACAGACGTCATGGAAGCCGTGACCGAGGGCGCACTGTTAAGGGTGCGGCCGATCATCATGACGGTCTCGGTCATCATTGCCGGCTTGCTTCCGATCATGCTCGGTTCAGGTACCGGCTCCGAGGTCATGCGCCGAATTGCCACACCCATGGTTGGTGGCATGGTCAGCGTGACCGTTCTGACGCTACTGGTCGTACCGGTAGTGTATTCACTGTGGAAACTCACCAGCCTTTCAAAGGAGGCCTCATCATGAAAATCTCGAAAACTGTTCTTGCAACTCTCGTCTTTCTGGTTCCTTCATTCGCAACGAGTGTAGTCGCCGAACCGCCCGCCAGGGGCGAATCGGAGTCTCTCCCGGAAATGGTCGTCTATCACGATCCGGCCTGCGGTTGCTGCGGGAAATGGATGGAACATATGCGCGAGGCGGGGTTCGTCATCCGCGCTGAGACCGGTAACGACATGCGGTTGGTCAAACAGCAGTTCAACGTTCCTGCTTCACTCCAGTCCTGTCATACCGCGGAAGTAGGTGGTTATGCCATCGAGGGCCACGTGCCCGCTGCCGACGTAAAGCGACTGCTGGCCGAACAGCCCGATGTTGCCGGCATCGCCGTACCCGGCATGCCGATGGGTTCGCCCGGAATGGAGTATGACGGCAACAAGCGGCAGAAATTCGACGTCTTGAGTTTCGACAAGACCGGTGAAACGGCCGTGTTCAGTCAATATGAAGCACGACTGAAATGAGCCTCCAGGAGAAAGTCATGTTCTACAAGGTCAGCGCAATCATACGTTCAAGCACCCTGGAGGCGGTGGAGAAAAGTCTCCAGCAGGCGAATATCCGCGGGATAACGGTCACACCGGTAAAGGGCTACGGCGATTACAAGAATTTCTTCGCCGCGGACTGGATGAAGCCGTTTGTCAAGATCGAGATATTCACGGCTCGAGCTCGAGCGGTCGCCAACGCAATTGTCGAGGCAGCCCATTCCGGGCAGCCCGGCGACGGGATTGTCGCCATCGAGCCGACCGAGGACGTGATCCGGATTCGCGAGCGTCGCTCGCTGCAGATCCATGAAGACGCATGATTGACGAATGCAGGCAAGCATACGGGGCCCGGAATGGTCCGGGTTCCGTTCAACCAGGAAGGACGACGTGAGGAGATAGGTAATGAATACTCAACTTATGCGGTATGCGGTCATTTTTTCACTTTTTCTTTTTCTGGCCGGATGCGCAAGTAGTCCGTTCTATCATCGTCAGATCATGGCCGGCCAGGTTGTACAGGCTGACGAGACGCGGACAATCATATGCATTGGCGAGCCCAGCGGGGCCGAGACGGGACAGCTTCTGGACACTTATCGCGCTGTGCAGAGGTCAGAAGCCGCCGAGGAAGGCCAGTCAGCATGGGTTCGCGAGTGGGTAGGCACGGTCAGGGTCGACGAAATCATCGATGCCCATTTTGCGACCGTCGAAATCGTGGAGGGTAAAGTCATGAAGAACGATATCGTCGAGTTGGAACGCCGGTGAGACGCCGTCTCTCCAGAAGCGCTGAGACGAGCGTCGGGGCCGACCATAAAGGCTATGTCCCGGCGCTCGGCTTTCGGTTTCTGACCCCGCTCTATGACGCGGTGGTACGGATGACGACACGGGAGCGGCGCTTCAAGGATGCGTTGATCGAACAGGCGGACATTCAGCCCGGGCAACACGTGCTTGATCTTGCCTGTGGCACCGGCACCCTTGCAATCCGGGCCTGGCAGACGCAACCTCAGGCGGAATTCCAGGCCGTTGACGGCGATGCTGCAGTGCTGAGCCTTGCCATGCGCAAGGCCGCCAGCATTGGTGCGGCCATCCGGTTCGAACAAGGCTTGTCATACGCACTCCCTTACCCCGATGATCATTTTGAACGGGTGTTGACCAGCCTGTTCTTTCATCACCTGGGTTGGGACGATAAGCAGCGGACCATTCATGAGCTGTTGCGCGTACTCAAGCCTGGCGGAGAGGTTCACGTTGCGGACTGGGGCGTGCCCACCAACGGTCTGATGCGGGCCCTGTTTCTTCCGGTGCAATGCCTGGACGGGTTTCCGAACACCGGGGACAATCTGCAAGGCAAGCTGATGCCGTTGTTTTCGTCGACAGGCTTCGAAAATGTACGGGAAAGGGGTTGTGTCAATACGCCGCTGGGAACATTGCGACTGTTCAGTGCCGTAAGGCCGGAATCGGGTCGGGAGACCCCGTCCCGGCCGTGACCAGCTCTTTATCAATTGCCGCTCTGGCTCAAAGCTAAACTGGAGTGAACAATGCAACACACTTTAACTGCGACTTCAACTGAGACTTCCCCGCTGAAAATCCCGACGCTTGCCAATTCGCTGGGTGGCTTGTTCTTGATTTCCTATCTGCTGTGCATCGGCTTCGGGCTTCTGGTGCCCGGGGAGATGCGAATGTGGACCGCCTGGGCGCCGCTGCTGCCCGGGTTCGAATGGCTGACGTGGCGCGGATTCCTGATCGGCGCGATCGAAAGCTACGCCTACGGCTGGTACGTCGCGGTCGTGTTCGTGCCGTTGTACCGGTGGTTTGCCGGTGCTGGCCGTCATACCCGGCGCTCCAAAGCCCAGCCATGAACCAGCATGCAGGACCGGAGTCCGTCCACGCCGCGGGCGGGCACGCCGGCCATATACCATCCAGTGGCCGCGGCATGGCCATCTCAGCGTGGCTGACCGGCGTATATTTCCTGATCGAAATGGCGATCGGCCTGTGGACCGGGTCGATCGCGGTCATTTCCGATGCATTCCACACTTTCTCGGCCGTGGGCGGCGTGCTCGTCGCGATCGTCGCCGCAAGCCTCGCCAGGCGGCCGGCCGACGGGGACCGCAGCTTCGGCTGGTATCGGGCCGAAATCATCGGCGCGCTGGTCAACGGCGGATTTCTTCTTGCCATGGCCCTGGTCGTGATCGTCATGGGCGCAATGCGCCTGGCCGATCCGATCGATCTGCCGACCACGCCCATGCTGCTCGCCGCCGCCGGGGGACTGGTCACCGAGGTCATTTCGCTGGGCCTGATCTGGAAAGAGAGCCGCAGCGACCTGAATGTAAAAGGGGCGCTGTGGCACATCATTCAGACCTTCATCGGAAGCCTGCTGATCATCGTCACGGCGATCGTGATCAAGTTTACCGGTTTCCTGCTGATCGACCCCATCCTGGGTATCGCCTTCGGTATTGTTCTGCTGTGGGCCAGTTGGGCCATCCTCCGCGATTCGATGCACCTGCTGATGGAGGGCACACCGGCCGATATCGATCTGTCCGAGGTCACCCGGGCGCTCGAAGACGTCGACGGCGTTTCAAATATCCATCATGTGCATGCCTGGGCGCTGACCAGCGGCCGGTACGTATTCTCTGCACACCTGCGCACCCGCGACGATGCAGATGGGAACGCAGTGCTGGCAGCGGCATACCGGATGCTGAAAACCGAATACGGCTTCTTTTTCTCCACCCTCCAGATCGAGCAGGAATGCCTGGATGAATCGGGTGCCGAAGCCATCGATATCACCAGCAATAGTCCGCCCGGAGATTGATCAGGAGATCTTTCCTCGATTTGATGCGTTCTCAGAGCAGCGCAGGAGTTTCAGCAATGAGCCATGAGCATTGTCATCACGACAACCAGCAAAATGAACCGACCGACGCCGAGAGCCGGAAATTCGATACGGTCCCTCAGGGCTACACCGGTACGGTCTACACGTGCCCGATGCATCCACAGGTCCGTTCGACCGACCCCGAATCCTGTCCGATCTGCGGTATGGGACTCGAACCCGAAACAATCAGCCTGGAGGACGACGACCAGTCCGAGCTGCGTGACATGCGGCGGCGCTTCCATGTCGCGGCTGTGCTCAGTGTCCCGGTACTGATCCTGGCCATGGGCAAATACATTCCGGGTGTGGATATGGAAGCCCTGGTACCCCACCGGATCGGTATCTGGCTGGAGTTGATATTTGCAACCCCTGTCGTACTCTGGAGCGGCTGGCCGTTCTTCGTTCGGGGATGGCGCTCTGTGGCCACACGCAACCTGAACATGTTCACGCTGATCGGCCTTGGCGTTGGAGTGGCGTACGTCTACAGCATCATCGCAACCATGTTTCCGGAGATCTTCCCAGATTCCTTCCGGGGCGACAGGGGCGCGGTGGGCGTCTATTTCGAGGCCGCGGCAGTCATCGTCACGCTGATTTTGCTGGGGCAGGTCATGGAGCTCAAGGCCAGAAGCTCCACCAACGCAGCCATCAAGGCCCTGCTGGGACTGGCGCCCAAGACCGCCCGGCGAGTCAACTCGGACGGATCAGAGGAAGATGTGCCGCTGGAGGATATTGAGCTTGGCGACCGGCTCCGGGTACGGCCCGGCGAGAAGGTACCCGTCGACGGTCGCGTTGTCGAAGGCGGGTCGTCGGTGGACGAATCCATGCTCACCGGCGAGCCGATCCCGGTCGAAAAGGGCGAAGGCGACAAGGTCATAGGGGCCACTGTCAACGGCACCGGCTCACTGGTGATCGAGGCCATGCGCGTTGGCAGCGACACGATGCTTGCGCAAATCGTTCAGATGGTCGCCGAGGCCAGCCGCAGCCGCGCCCCCATCCAGAACCTGGTCGATGTGGTCGCCGGGTACTTCGTCCCGACCGTCGTGTTGGTCGCCATCATCACGTTCATCGTCTGGGGTGTCTGGGGGCCGGAACCGGCAATGGCTTATGCGCTGATCAATGCAGTGGCGGTACTGATCATCGCCTGCCCGTGCGCGTTGGGGCTGGCAACGCCGATGTCGATCATGGTTGCAAGCGGCAAGGGTGCATCGGCCGGCGTGCTGTTCAAGAATGCCGAGGCCATTCAGATGTTACGTCAGGTCGATACCCTGGTCGTAGACAAGACCGGCACGCTGACCGAGGGTCGCCCAATACTCCAGGAGGTGGTGGCAGCCGGGGGCTTTGACGAGGAGCAGGTGCTCGGGCTGGCCGCGTCGCTTGAACGCGGCAGCGAGCATCCGCTGGCCGCGGCCATCGTCCAGGGGGCCGAGGACCGGGATGTCGCGATCAACCGCTACACCGACTTCGCGTCCGTGACCGGAAAAGGCGTCATGGGCCGAATCGGCGACCGGAAGGTGGCGCTGGGCAACAAGGCGCTGATGGATGCGCTGGAAGTGCCGACCGAGGCGCTGGCCGAGCAGGCCGAGACCCTGCGTGCCGAGGGCCGAACCGCAATGTTCGTTGCCGTCGACGGCAAACCGGCCGGGCTGGTCGCGGTGGCCGATCCGGTCAAGCAAACCACCGCGGAGGCCATCGAAGCGCTGCACAAAGAGGGTATCCGGATCGTCATGCTCACCGGCGATAGCGAGACCACGGCGCGCGCAGTAGCGGAACGACTGGGCATAGACGATGTCTTTGCCGGGGTGCTTCCGGATGAGAAGGCGGAGAAAATCCGCTCGCTGCAATTTACGGACGGATTCGTGGCCATGGCCGGTGACGGCATCAACGATGCACCGGCACTGGCACAAGCCCAGGTCGGCATTGCCATGGGCACCGGCACCGACGTTGCGATGGAGAGCGCCGGAATCACTCTTGTCAAGGGCGACCTGCGCGGTATCGTCCGGGCGCGCAGACTCAGCCGGGCGACCATGCGAAACATCAAGCAGAACCTGTTCTTCGCCTTCATCTACAACAGCCTTGGCGTTCCGGTAGCCGCCGGCGTGCTGTATCCGTTCTTCGGCATTCTGCTCTCGCCGATCATTGCCGCGGCGGCAATGTCGTTCAGTTCCGTATCCGTGATCGCCAACGCGCTTAGACTGAGAAGGGTGAGCATATGAACATGAAACGGGAAACCGTAAGGGTGCGTTGGATGCGACGCGTCATGCGTTTCGCCATCAGTCGGTCAATGCAGCGCATCCTACGGGATCGGGCGGTTAAGAATTTGCAGGGTGAAACTGTTCGCCTGTTGCGCCCGGATATTCGCGGATTGCTGGAAAGGCTCGAGCCGGAAGCGGAGGCGATCCGTGATTATGCTGAGTTCGATCGTCTGCCCTCATTCGGGAACCGCCTTATGGTGGAATTCGCCGTCTACACCGCGGCTTGCGACCGCGCCATGCGACGCTCGAATATTGATCCAGCCGATGCGCAAGCTGCGCTATCGGATGCGGGATGGCACATTTACCGTCGGATGCTGTTGGTTGCATCGCTGCCGTTTCGACTGGTGACTCGCGACCCGGGCAAGCGCATTCGCTGGACGATTCAGTTGCTTTTGCGGTTTCCGTTCAATGCACCGGGCGCACCCGGGTACGAGGTGGAGACCCGGGTAGAAGACGGCAGGGTACTGACTCATTTCAGAAATTGTCCGCCGCAGTCGTATATCCGGCGGCTCAGCGCCAGCACCGGAGACCCCGACGCACTGGTCGCCTTCCAGGAAAGCTGGTGTCGTTACGACTGGCCCGGCGCCGATGTCATCGCCGGCGACGGAGTGCGCGGTCATTACCGGCGGAGGCAGACACTGTCGCGCGGCGATCCAGTGTGCGACATGTGCTGGGCAGGACGAGGCGATGGAGATTCCGGGCGTCTCTCTGGTCGCGGGTGATCTGCGAGGCTTCGTTGCAGCCAGGACTGGGATTCAGCGTAAGCGCCAACGAGGCTCAGGAACTCGGGCTTGGCAGCGGTGTCAACAATAGTGAAAGCGGTTTGCGGCTGCGTTGAAAGCATGCACGTGTTCGCCCGTTTTTTTCACCAACCTAGAGGAAGGAAGATCATCATGAAAACACAAATCACAACAGCCGTCCTGATAATCGGTCTCG
>JBPRGD010000040.1:0-3776 GCA_051428125.1 Candidatus Wenzhouxiangella sp. M2_3B_020 | reverse complement strand
GATCGACTGGTCGCTGGTGCTCGACGAGCGCGGCCTGGGCAGCGCCGAAAGCATCGTCGTCGGGCAGCCAGACGTCATGACCGCCAGTGGCGAGCTGGTTGCGTCCACCGATCTCGAGACGTGGAAGGACTACCTGGCGTTCCACTTCATTTCGAACCACGCAGCGATGCTGTCCTCGGAGTTCGACCAGGCCCGTTTCGACTTCTTCTCGAAGACGCTGAACGGCATCGAGGAGCAGCGGGAGCGCTGGAAGCGCGGCTCGGATCTCGTCAACGCCAACCTCGGTGAAGCGGTCGGCCGGATCTACGTCGAGCGGCACTTTCCGCCGGCAGCCCGCGAGGAAATGGACGCATTGATCGCCAACCTCCGCGCCGCGTTCGAGGAACGCCTCGTCGAGAACGAATGGATGGATGCCGAGACGTCCGAGGCCGCGCTGGCCAAGCTCGCGACGTTCGAGCCGCGCATCGGCTATCCCGATCGCTGGATCGACTACGCCCCGCTGAAGATCGAGGCCGGAGACATGCTCGGCAACGAACTGCGCATCTCCGAATTCCAGTGGCAGCGCAGCGTCGACCGCCTCGACGGACCGGTGGTCCGCGACGAGTGGAACTACCCGCCGCAGACCGTCAACGCGTCGTACAACCCGCTGCTCAACCAGATCACGTTCCCGGCCGGCATCCTGCAACCGCCGTTCTTCGATCCCTATGCCGACCCGGCCGTCAACTACGGCGCCATCGGCGCGGTCATCGGCCACGAGATGGGTCACGGATTCGACGACCAGGGGCGCCGCTTCGACGCCCAGGGCCGGATTCGCGACTGGTGGACCGCGGAGGCCGATGCAGCCTTCCAGGAGCGCGCCGACCAGCTCGGCGCGCAGTTCGAGCGATACGAACCGATCGAGGGCATGAACATCAACGGCTCGCTGACCATGGGCGAGAACATCGGCGACCTGGGAGGGCTGGAGATGGCATGGTCGGCCTACCAGCGACACGTCGCCAAGCACGGCGAGCCGCCGGTGCTCGACGGCTTCACCGGCGCGCAGCGCTTCTTCATGTCCTGGGCGCAGGTCTGGCGCGCGAAGTACCGCGAGGAGGCCTTGCGCCAGCGGTTGCTCACCGACCCGCACAGCCCGCCCCGCTACCGGATCCTCGGCATCGTGCGCAACATCGACGCTTGGTACGACGCCTTCGACGTCACCGAGAAGAACGAACTCTACCTGCCGCCGGAGCAGCGCGTTTCGATCTGGTAGGAATGCCGGTGACCGACCCGGCGGGCAATTCCTTTTGGAGCCCGAGGGTCGGGGCGCCGTCCCCTACGCATCGGGCTCGTTTCCATTTCTGTGGGAGGCGCGAACTCGCGCCGACGGTGGCGCCCCCCAGCCTGAACCATCTCCCGGCCTGCAGGCCGCTCCTATGGCGGGAGGGGTTCCTGTTCTCGAGGTCCCGGTGCCGTCCCCGATGATCCGGGCCCGGCCCGTCGCGGCGAATTCGCCGCTCCCACAGCATTCGGCTCGAGCTCGTTTCCATTTCTGTGGGAGGCGCGAATTCGCGCCGACGGCTTTCTATTCCGAAACCCGACCATCTCGCGGCCTGGAGGCCGCTCCTACGGTGGGAGGGGGTCCCATTCTCACCGGTTGCGGTGCCGTCCCGATGATCCGGGCTCGACCCGTCGCAGCGAATTCGCCGGCCCCACAGGATTCGGATCGGGCTCGTTTCCACTTCTGTGGGAGGCGCGAATTCGTGCCGACGGTTTCTATTCCGAAACCGGAACATCTCGCGGCCTGGAGGCCGCTCCTACGGTGGGAGGGCGTCCCATTCTCACTGGTTGCGGTGCCGTCCCCGGTGATCCGGGCCCGGCCCGTCGCGGCGAAGTCGTCGCTCCCAAGTCGATCGAAGTCTTTGCCCGCACCCGCTCGTACGCGTCGCTCAGCCTTACCGCGATCCGCGGTACAACGACGCATTACGGAACGGGATGAGCGCCATGACGACCGCTTCGCGGTACAGCGACGCACGGTCGATGGCGTTTCCGGTCAGCAGACCGATCGCGCCTTCCTTGCGCTTGGAATCGCTGCGCCCGAACACCCGGTCGTCGGCTTCGCCCAGTTCCAGGCCGTCCCGAACGAGTTCGGCCACGGCTTCGGGCAGCACGAACTCGGCGGTGCGACCGCGCCCTTCGGTTTCGCCGCAACGGGCCACCACCCACGCAAACGCGGCCATGCCCGAATCGCGGTCCTCGATGCCGCCCTCGATCCCGAACCAGTAGTCGGCGTCCGGCCGGGAGAGGGATGCGGCCCGGGCGCGGTTCCGCGCACCCGCCAACGTCTCGTCCGAGCCCGAAGGCTGGTCGGAAACGCCGGAATCCACCGAGACCGGAAGCAAGTCGATCTCCTCGTCCGGGAACATCGCCTCGAACCCGCCCCGCACGGCGCGCAACTTGACCGGGTTGGACGAGGCGACGACCAGCCGCTTCACGCGATCGGATCCGTCACCGCGCCTGCGATTCCTCGAGGTAGCGGAAGAAGTCCGAGTCGGCTCCGAGCATGATGGTGCTGTTGTCGCCCAGCGCACGGTAGCTCTCCAGCGTTCTGAAGAACGCGTAGAACTCGGGGTCGGCGCCGAAGGCATCGCCGTAGATGCGCGTGGCGGTGGCGTCGGCTTCCCCGCGGATCTCCTCGGCTTCGCGCGCGGCCTCGGACCGGATCTGCCGGAGCTCGCGCTCCATGTTGCCGAGGATTTCCTGGCTGCGGCCCTGCCCCTCGGAGCGGAACCGCTCGGCGATGGACTGGCGCTCGGCGATCATCCGGCTCTCGACCTGCTTGCGCACCGAGTCGATGTAGTTGACGCGCTTGATGCGCACGTCGTCGAGCTCGATGCCCAGCCGCGGCATCGACGCCTTGGCCCGGGTCAGGATTTCCTGCTCCAGCAGTTCCCGGCCGAGCTTGGGCTGCTGCTCGAGATCGACGTCGCCGCGCTCGGCCAGCGCCGGGTCGTCAAGCTCGTCGACGTCGACTTCCCAGTCCTTGGAGCGGACGATTTCCTCGAGCTCGGTCGACGAGACCATGTCGCGGACCACCGAGTCGATGATGTCGTCGAGACGGGTCCGGGCTCCTTCCTCGTCGCGCACGCTGCGGAGAAAGCCGAGCGGGTCGGAAATCCGCCAGCGTGCGGTGGTGTCGACGAGTATGAACTCTCTGCCAAGCGTCGGTATCTGCGTGACGTCGCCGTCCCAGACCAGCAGACGCTTGTCGAAGTACCGGACGTTCTGCCACGGCAGCTTGACCTTCAGGCCGGGCTCGGTGACGACATCGCCGACCGGTTCGCCGAACTGCACGATGATGGCCTGCTGCGATTCGTCGACGGTGTAGAGGACGAAGTTGCCGACCGCGATCAGCACGACGGCCAGGATTCCGATGGTGACGGTCTTCATTGCTCACCTCCGTTGCGTGCGCGGCGCGCATCGCGGTTGACGTCGAGCAGCGGCAGCGGCCCGACCTGTCCGTCCTGAACGACCAGCACCTGGCCGATGTTCGGCAGCACCTCGTTGAGCGTTTCCAGGTACAAGCGCGTTCGCGTGACCTCCGGCGCCTGCTCGTATTCGGCGAGCACGGCGGTGAAGCGCGCGCTCTCGCCCTGGGCGCGGTTGATGCGCTCCACGGCGTAGCCCTCGGCCTCGGCCACGGTGCGCACCGCGGCGCCCTTGGCCTTGGGAATTTCCTGGTTGGCCCGCTTCCGGGCCTCGTTGATCATGCGCTCGCGCTCCTGGCGGGCCTCGTTGAC
>JBPRGD010000039.1:0-2359 GCA_051428125.1 Candidatus Wenzhouxiangella sp. M2_3B_020 | reverse complement strand
CTTGTGCCGTCAATGCGTCAAAGGCGTCGTGCCATTCGTCTCCGAGGTCGGCTTTGTGGTCCGCAAATAGCTCACTCATCCACGCCCACCCCGTGAAACAGCACGTCGCCCCACGTCATGCCGCGCTCATCTTTCCACTCGGCCAGCCGTTCGTGCGTGTCGTCGTCAAGCGACACGTTCACTTGTTTCACCACGGTAGCAAGGTAGTTACCAACCCACTAATACCCACCGATTCGCCGCGTTACAACAGCGCCGCGGCCGCCTCAATCACCTCGGTATTCGGCTCGTCGCGGGCGTTCTGCTCCGCGACCACGGCGCGGAGTGCCGCGTCCGTCGTGCGGGCATACTTCACGTCCCATCGCGTGTCGCGTTCCGGCGTCGTCGTCCATCGAAACAGGTCGCCGTTCTCGACGCCAGCGCGCAATGCCTTCATGACGCCGCTGCGTTCGTGGTGCGACTGTGCGACAAGGAGCATGACGACCGTGGACTGTGACACGCCTGCGGTCTGAATTGACTCCGGCCCGCCGGTTTGGTACTCGACGGTTCGGAGCACGCGCTCATAGCGGTGCTTGCGGTCGGCGCGGGCTTGGGTGTCGCTCATGGTTAGAAATCCGCCATGCTTGCTATCTTACTACGTTCATCGGTGTAGCCGGCGAGACGCCGGAGTTTTTCAAGCCGGTGGGCCGTTGCGCGTGCTGCCACCACGGTCATGCGTTCTTCTCCGGCCGCGATCGTTCCATCCTGTGCACTTTGCGCTGCTGTTGAGGCGTCAATACTATTAAAAAGGCCGGGGGATTCTGCCACGGCTTCAGCAACAGCGTCCGTAACGCCGTACCCGAGTCCGTGAATCCATGCCTCCGGCCCGGTGGCATCGCGCAACTCTCGTGCGGCCGCAAGCTTCTCATGCGGCCGTTCATCTTTCATGCCGCCGATAGCCCACCACACGCCGCGAGGAGCGTCGTCTTTCAGTCGGTGGTAACTCTCTGCGTGCGGCGGCTGAAGCGGTAAGACAAGAGTACCGGAGAAGATATGGTCATCTGCCGTTTGAAGCCCGTCGCGGAGTCGGGTAACTGTCGCGTCGGCATCGTGATACACGTCGCTCAATACTGCGGCATCGGCACCGATTCTGTGGGCGTCGTCAAGCACGTCGCCATTATCTTTTGTATCGTCTTTGAAATCTGAATCTCGGATAAAGTGGTTGCATTGTCTCACGTATCGCGGCGTGGCGGTCCCACTCCGCGGCTTTCCCATTCGCCACGGCCATGAACAGCGCGCGCCGTCATTACCTGATACGTAGTACCGAACCGGAGTTCGGTCAATCAGCCGTTGTGCATAGTGGTGGTCTATCATAGCGTTGCGTGTGTGAGTCTTGCCGTCGCTTGTTTGAGCAATCGCTCGCGCTCGCCAATGCGTTCGCCCGCAAAGTGATTCACCACATCAATGCCGGCCGTCTCTAACGCCGGTACAAGTGGCGTCGTATAGTCACGCCCGGCACAGACATGAACTGTCGCCACACCGTCGCCTGCGAGCGCGTCGGCGATCCCGACACATTGCTCGTCGGACAGGCCGCGTTCATTGTACGGGCGAATGAGTTGGTTTGGTGCGAGAAGGCCGTGGCGAGCCGAAAGGATATACCACGGCGAGTCGCGGGCGCGTGCCCACTCACGGAGTCGCCGAAAGTAGCGGCTGTGGTCATACAACCGCGCGGCTGTGGTTGGCCGGTCGCGTTTCGTATTCGTGCATTGAATGAGTGTCACGTCGCTCATACCGGCCACCTGTCGGCGTTGACGCCACGCTGGAGCCGCGACGGCCGGGCGCGGGTGTGTCGCACCGCACGCAAACAGTCGTCGCACAGCGCCGTCGCGTAGCCTTGCACGCGACACGGCGTGACGGCCGTGACGTGGCCGCACCGCTGGCACTCGGCGGTCATGCAACCACCCGGTAGAAATCCGTCTCGGGTTCGTACACCTGCCCCTGCCGGCGCACCTTCTCTAAGGTTGTATCCACCGCTTGCGCGTCCATGCCCGTCGCGTCCGTCAAGTCGCCATACGCAAGGCCGTCGTTCTCTTGAATTGCGCTAATAAGCGCCTCAACTTGGTCTTTCTCGCTACTCGGCGCACCGCTCGCGGGCGAGCCGTGAAACTTCTCGCCGTCCCACGATTGGGCGATAAGTTGCTTCGCAAGCGACTTGGCCCGCGCTACGTCCTCGGCGGCGATACGGTCGCGGAGGTGCAACCGCGCGAACGCCGCGGCGAAGCGATACGTGTTCTCGACAACGCGCGCCGTCGCCGGGACGGGCATATCGTAGCCCTCGCCACCGCTCGCGTAGTCGTTGTTCAACTGTCGCACCTCCTCGGCG
>JBPRGD010000038.1:0-2699 GCA_051428125.1 Candidatus Wenzhouxiangella sp. M2_3B_020 | reverse complement strand
TGCTCGGCGATGGAGGCGACGCCGGTGGAGACCACCTGCAGCGGGGTGCGCAGATCGTGCATGACCCCGGCGTTGTGCTCCGCGGCGCGTTGATGCGCCGCGGCGATTTCCTGGTTGATCTCGGCCAGGTCCGCCTCGGCTTTTTCGGCCAACCAGGCGCGGCGGGCCAGCTCGATTTCCTCCGCCACCGCGTCGGCGAGAAACCGGAGCAATTTCAGGTCGGCAGGGGTCCATCGGCGCGGTTGCTCGTCGATGACGCAGAAGCTCCCGAGGACGTTGCCGTTGTGATCGTTCAACGGGACGCCTGCGTAGGCGGCCACGTTCAGTTCCTCGACGGCGAGATTGTCGCAGACGCGCGCATCGTTCCGTGCGTCTTCCACCACGAGTGCGCTGCGCTCGTTGACCACGTGCTGACAGAAGGAATGGCTGAGGGGCGTCTCGCGGCGCTCGTTCCAGGGTGCGTCGAGCCCGTGGGCGGCGGCGAAGAACTGGCGCTCGGTATCCACCAGCGAAACCAGGCTGACCGGTGCCTCCAGGGCCCGGCTGGCGATGCGGGCATAGCGATTCAGGGCCGCGCGCTCCGGGGCGTCCAGCAGCCCGGTGTCGGCCAGGGAGCGAAGCCGGCCACGATCCCGTAGATGCGGTACGGCAGCAGGGTCATCGTTCATGAGCGGGAGGATTCAGGCGTGCGGGTCGACGGTTGAAACGGTGTGCGGATCGGGCCGCAGGAAAAGTATAAACCTTCGTCGGCCCGCCTGACCCCGGATGGGTCAAGCGGATTTCGGAACAGGAGGGGAGATGTAGTACGGCTATCACTGCCATCACCGCGCAGGACTTCAAGCGATATCGGAGATACCATGCGACATTCCCGGACGCAGCCTGAATGACCGGGAACGGAAACGGGCCGCGCGGTCCGAGCGGAAATCACCATGCAGAGAATCGTCATCATCGGCGGCGGAGCCGGCGGCATCGGACTTGCCACGCGCCTGGGCCGCCGACTCGGTCGACGCGACCGGGCACATGTCACGCTGGTCGACCGCAGCGAGTCCCACTTGTGGAAGCCGCTTTTGCACGAATTGGCGACCGGTGCGCTGGACGAGGGCATCGACGCGGTCAGCTTTCGCGGGCACGCGCGCGCCAACGGCTATCACTTCCAGCAGGGTGAACTCAGCGAGATCGATCGGGAGCGGAGGGAAGTGGTCCTGGCCAGCCTGTACGACGGCAAGCGCCAGCTGCTGCCCCGGCGACGAATCCCCTATGACTACCTCGTTGTCGCCATTGGCAGCGTATCGGACGATTTCGGCATTCCCGGGGTCGCTGAGCACTGCGTTTTCCTCGACGACGCGCAGCAGGCCCTGGACCTGCGCTCGAAATTGCGCCAGTGTTTTCTGCGGTACGCCGCGCAGGACGAGTCCGATCGGCCGATTCGGATCGCCGTGATCGGCGGCGGGGCAACCGGCGCCGAACTGGCAGCGGAAATGCACCATGCCGTCGATCAGCTGCGCGGCTTCGGGTTCCGAATTCACCAGGGATTGTTCGACATCACGCTGGTCGAGGCCGAGGATCGGATCCTGCCGCACCTGTACCGGCGCGAGATCGCCGAATCCGTCATGGAGCAGCTCGACGGCATCGGCGTCAAGGTCTGCACAGGGAAGCGCGTGGTGCGTGTCGGGCCCGAACTGGTGCGGCTGGAGCACGGAGACCCGATCCAGGCCGAGATCGTCATCTGGGCTGCCGGGATCAAGGCTCCCGATTTCTTGGCCGGCATCGGCGGCCTGGAGACCAACGAGTCCAACCAGCTGGTGATCCGGCCGACGTGCCAGACGACACGCGACGACCGCATCTTCGCAATCGGCGACTGCAGCGCGATGTCGCAGGCCGACGGCACGGTCGTTCCGCCGCGCGGCCAGGCGGCTCGCCAGGAGGGGCACCTGGTCGCTGCCAACATCCGGCAGATGCTCAGCGGTCGGCCGCCGCACAAGGAGTACGTCTACCGGGACCTGGGCGCGCTGGTCAACCTCTCCAACATCCACACCGTGGGCACCCTGTTCTCGTTCCTGGGAGGCGGGTTCAAGGTCGAAGGGCGAATCGCCCGGTTCACATACGCCTCGCTGTATCGGCGTCACATCATCGAAGTGTTCGGGCCACTCAGGGGCGTGCTCATGCTCGGGCTCAAGTCCCTGAACCGCTGGATTCGCCCGCACCTGAAGCTGCACTGATCATCTCGCATCAGCGGAAATGGAGCAGGCGCACGGTCGAATCGCTATTGTCCTCGTGCCGGTCCGATGGATCTTGCTCGATTGATTCCTCTCCCGGTGACTCTCCTCAACGGTCGGCGGCAGCCGGCTCGAATCCATAGGTCTCGAGAATCGACTGCGCCTCGGGCGCGAGAATGAAATCGGCCAGGTCCTCGGCGTCCTCCGGTGCCCCGTCCAATACGGTGAGACCGTAGTCGGCCCCGACAGCAAGCTCGGCCGGAATCGACACGATCTGCAGCGAGGGCATCTCGCGACGGGCCAGCACGGCGTTGGTGCAATAGGTCAGGAAGACGTCGGCCTGACCGGAATCCATGACCCACGCGTACTGATTGCGCCCGGCCGGCGGCTTCTCGCTCGTCGGTCCGCCCGTGAGCTTCAGCGCCTTGCTATCGAGCCGCTCGTGACTTCCCGGGCGGACGGATCCGGCCTTGTCGAACAGTT
>JBPRGD010000037.1:0-11759 GCA_051428125.1 Candidatus Wenzhouxiangella sp. M2_3B_020 | reverse complement strand
TGTTGGCCACCGGCGAGATCGACCGGGCGCTGGAGCTGTGGGCGTCGGTGGACCCGGCGTTCGACGGCCGCGGCATCGCCAACGGCGGCTTTTCGCGCCCGCTGGGCGAGGCGATGGGCCTGAATTGGCGCGCCGACCGGCTGCCGGGCTCGGTGACGGTGGAGCGCGACGAAACCGAGACCTGGAGCGAGCCGGCCAGCCTCCGGATAACGTTCGGCGGAAAGGACAACGTGCACCTGGCAGCACCCAGCGTCCGCATCCCGGTCGATCCGGGGCAGCGCTACCGGCTGAGCGGCCACTGGCGCGCCGAGGCACTGACGACCCGCTCGCTGCCGTACCTGTACCTCGCCGGCGCCAACGGACTGCGCGAGCGCATCCCCGTGCCCGTCGCCGAGTACGACTGGGAGGACTGGGAGCTGGAGTTCACGGCGCCCCAGGACGCCCGGCTGGTGACGCTGTCGCTTCGCCGCAACCGCACCGACAACTTCGACCGCAACATCGACGGCACGCTGTGGCTGGACGACGTGCGGCTGGAGCCAATCGCGGCCTAAGCCCTGGCGTAGACGGCCGTTGTCTGATCTGCGCACGCTGCTGGAACAGCTTCGCCGCGGCGAGCGGCCGCCGCTGGGGCCGGACGACGCCGACGCCCTGCTGGGCTGGCTGAACGGCGCGGCCGAGCGCGACGACGGCGACCTGCCGCGGCCCGGCCACGATCCGGTGCTGCTGCAGATGGTGTTCCACCGCCTCGACGACGTGCTCTTCCAGGCCGGAGAGCTCAAGCTTGCCGCCGCCGGGGTCGATCCCGACCAGCCGGCGAACCGCCGGCGGATCCGCTTCCGCCGGCTGGCCAGCGCGTTCCACCCGGACCGCTTCCCGGACCTCTCGGACTGGCTGACCGAGCGCTCCCAGGCCATCCACCGCGCCTATGCGCAGTTCAAGAAGGACCCGGATGCGCCGGCCCCGCAGCCGGTCACCCCGCCGCGGCCGCCGACCGCGGGCAAGCCCGTCCGCTCCAACCCGCGCAGGCCGCGGACCCAGCGCCTGCGCCACTTCGCCGACTCGCTGCGCGCCCGCTTCGGCCACGACCGCTACCTCGCCCACAAGCTGATCGGCGGGCTTGCGGTGCTGGCACTGCTGCCGGTGATCAACCTGATGCTGGCGCCGGATCCGCGGAAGGCGCTGGAGTCCGATGACCCCGTCGTAGGAGCGGCGTCCTCGCCGCGAGAAGTCGAATCGATGGAGGAGGCGGATCCGTCGGCGCGAATTCGCGCCTCCCACAGGAGTGAAACCGGTTCAGCGGCCGAAAAAGACCCTGTGGGAGCGGCGAATTCGCCGCGACCGGCCGGGCCACAGTCCGTCGGGGACGGCGCCCCGACCTACGAAATCGCGGAATCCTCGGCCATCGTCGGGGCGGACTCCGGGCCGCAATCAACCGGCACCGAGACAAACGCCGCGGAGGAAGGCGACGCCGTCTCCCCCTTACTCGCCGCCGCCCGCCGGGCGATGGATCCCGACAGCGACGGTGTCTCGCCGCCGGGGACCCTGCCGTCCGTGGACGCCCAGCTGGCGGCGATGGGTCTGGAGACCGATGCCGAGCGGTTGTACCGGCGGATGATGGAGGAGGAGGCCTCGAGTACCGTAGGAGCGGCCTCCAGGCCGCGAGATGCCGAAGATAAGGAGGCCGAAACGTCGGCGCGAAGTCGCGCCTCCCACAGCACTGGGTCGGAGCCCGATGAACCTTCTGTGGGAGCGGCGAATACGCCGCGACAGGCCGGGCAAAAGGCCGTCGGGGACGGCGCCCCGACCGATCAATCCTCGACCGCCGTAGGAGCGGCCTCCAGGCCGCGAGATGCCGAAGATAAGGAGGCCGATCCGTCGGCGCGAGGTCGCGCCTCCCACAGGAATGAAAGTCGGCCCGACCCATTTTCTGTGGGAGGGGACTCCGATGCGCGATCGGGCGCGACCGAGGAAAAGAGACCCTCCCGGCCCATGCGGCGCGTCGAACCCGGAAGCGGTGTGGTGCCGTCGGTGAAGTCGCTGATGGAGAAGAAGGAACAGTCGGTGCCCGAACCGTCGGCGCGAAGTCGCGCCTCCCACAGAGATGAAAACAAGCCTGGATCTTCTTCTGTGGAAACGGCGAACTCGCCGCGACAGGCCGGGCAAAAGGCCGTCAGGGACGGCGCCCCGACCGACCAATCCTCGACCGCCGTAGGAGCGGCCTCCAGGCCGCGAGATGATCAGGCCGAGGAGGCCGAGCCGTCGGCGCGAGGTCGCGCCTCCCACAGGAATGAAAGTCGGCCCGACCCCTCTTCTGTGGGAGCGGCGAATTCGTCGCGACGATCGGAGCCCGAGGCAAGCAGGACCCCACCCCCTTCCCTGCCACCCGGCGAACTGACGCTGGGGCCGCTGGGCTCGCATCCGGCCGGGAAGCTGCTGGCGGGATTCCATCGCGACCTGGAGGCCGGCAACGTCGCCGGCATCGTGTCGCATTTCGCGCGCGATGCGCGGCTGGGCGGCAAGCGCGGGCAGCAGGAGATCGCGGAGCACTTTTCCGATCTGCTGGCGGGCGCCGACGGGCGCCGGGTGGGACTGCGGGTGCTGCGCATGGCGCGCGACGGCGACCGGTGGCAGATCGAGGCCGATCTGGACTTCCGCGTGCTGCGCGGCGGGCGCGTCGAGACGGTGCGCTCGGGCCGCAGCGACATCGTGCTCGAGGCCCGCGGCGAAGGGCTGGCGATCCGGAGGGTGACGCAGTGACAGAAACCGCCCGCACGCTGCGCAGCCTCTCGGTGTTCGTGCTGCTGGCCGCGCTGGTGGTTGTGCTGCCGCTGCTGATGGGCAACCGCACGCCGATGACGCTGACGACCAGCGGCCTGGTGCTGGTAAGCGGCGCGCTGCTGGTCGCGCTGGCCGGGTTCGCGGCGTTTTCGTCGGACCGTGCCGGGCTGGAACCCCCGCCGACCGGCTGGTGGATCTTCGCCGGCGTGCTGACCGGGTGGGTGGCGCTGCAGGTGCTGCCGCTGGAGATCCTGGCGCGGGTGTTCGGACCTTACCCCGAAGCGCTGTGGCAGGGCGAGGCGCGGCCGGGCCAGTGGTCGCCCAACCCGGCTTACACGCTGCGCGCCTGGGGCACGTTCGTCGCGCTGATGGCCGTCGCCTGGGCGGCGCGGTCGATGAACAGCGCGCACCGCAACCTGCTGTGGCTGGTGATCGCGGCCTCGGCGTTGTTCCAGGCGCTCTACGGGCTGTACGCGCACGCGGCCAATTCCGAAACGATCTTCGGCGTCTGGCCACGCCACAACATCGACTTCGTTCACGGCAGCTTCAGCAATCGCAACCTGTTCGCCGGCTACCTGGCGCTGACGTGGCCGCTGGTGATCGCGGTGTGGTGGCGGCACGAGATGCCGGGACTGAAGAAGCTGCCGTTCGAGCTGCGCGTGGCCGGCAGCGTGATCTCCGGGGCCATCATCGGCGCGGCACTGCTGGGCTCGGCCTCGCGGCTGGGCAGCGCGGCCGGGCTGGCCGGGCTGCTGGTGGGGCTGGTGCTGTGGACGCGGTTCCGCGCTCGGCTGTCGCGCGTGGCGGTCTGGCCGATGTATGCGACCGCGTTCGCCGCACTCGTCGCCGCGACCTGGTACGGCCTGACGCCGCTGGCCGAGCGGCTGGCCGTGACGTCCATCGAGGAAGGCCGCTTCGAGGTCTACGGCCTGATGCTGGGCAATCTCGCCACGCCGTGGTGGCTGACCGGCGTCGGTCTGGGCGGGTTCGAAGCGGTGTTCAAGGGGGTGCAGCCCGGCGATATGGGCGGCTGGTACGACTACGCCCACAACGACCTGCTGCAGTGGCTGCTGGAGATGGGACTGGTCGGCGCCGGACTGCTGGCGGCCGCACTCGTCGCGCTGTGGCGCAACGCGCGGCTGAACCGCGAGACGATCCCGCTGTACGCGGGCCTGGCGGCGCAGGCGCTGGTCGCGCTGGGCGATTTCAGCTGGCACATTCCGGCCACGCAGGTGGTGCTGGCGGTGTTCGTCGGCGTATTGCTCCGGGATCCGAAGCGATTTCGAAAAAGCGCACGATCCGGGGTGAAATTGAGAACTGTGTAATGTAGACTCCCGTCAAGGGAGCGGGATTGGTTACTGACAAACAGACCATCCTGTATTTTGGAGGGGGTTACCGTGCAATCGTTCTTGCAGATCGGTATCGCGCTGTTGGCAGCGTTCGCCGTGACGTCCGTGCTCGTTCCCGCATCCGCCGGTCCGGCGCGTCGGCTGGGTCTGATCGACCATCCCGACTTCCGCAAGCGCCACGCGCACCCCACTCCGCTGACCGGCGGCCTGTGCATCTTCGCCGGCTTCATCGCCAGCCTCATCATCATCGGCCTGCCGTTCGCCCCGTACTGGACGCTGCTCCTCGGCATGATCTTCCTGCTGTTCGTCGGCCTGCTCGACGACATGATCGAGATCTCGGCCACGGCGCGGTTGCTGGTACAGATCGGCGTGGCCAGCCTGATGGTGTTCGGCGGCGGGCTGGAGATTCACAACCTCGGTACGATCTTCGGCCCGGCATACGGCCCGGTCGGGCTCGGCATCTTCTCGGCGCCGTTCACGATCGCGTGCGTGGTATTCACGATCAACGCCATCAACATGACCGACGGCCTCGACGGCCTGGCCGGCGGGATCGGCGTATTCACGTTCGCGCTGCTGGCGCTGGCGGCCTGGCTGGACGGCGCGCCCATGTCGCTGGTGGCGGTCGCGCTGGCCCTGTCGCTGGCCACGGCCGGCTTCCTCGTCCACAACGCGCGCATCCCGGGCCGCGAACGGGCCAGGGCCTTCCTGGGCGACACCGGCAGCATGCTGCTGGGCTACTCGATCGCATGGCTGGCGGTGACCGTGGGCACGCGGTCCGGCGGCGACATCTACCCGATCTCGATCGCGTGGCTGCTGATCATTCCGGCCATGGACACGCTGGCACTGTTCTTCCGCCGCCTGCACCTGGGCCGAAGCCCGTTCTCGCCGGATCGCACGCACCTGCACCACATCATCCAGCGCTGCCACTACTCGATCTCGACGACGGTGCACATCGTCCACCTGCTCGTCGTCGCCACCGGCCTGTTCGGCATTCTGGCCTGGGTCTACGGATGGCCGCAGTGGGTGATGTTCGTCGGGGCCGCAGGGCTGCTGATCGGCTACCAGATCGTGCTGGCCAATGCGCGGCACATCATGCGGTGGCATCACCGGCGGCGCCGTATGCGGATGGCGAAGATCGAGGGGTGATGTAGAACGGCCGGTTTCGGGTTTCGGGTTTCGGGTTTCCGGTTTCGGGTTTCCGGTTTCCGGTTTACGGTTTACGGTTTACGGTTTACGGAAGCGAGAGTCGTTCGAGTTGTTTCCTGTGGGGTGGACTCCGATCCGCGGTGGATCGGGCCGGATCTCGTCGGGGACGGCGCCCCGACCTACCCCTTCACCAACGTAGGAGCGGCGTCCATGCCGCGAGGTTGTCCGGCCCCGGGGGCCCCACCGTCGGCGCGAAGTCGCGCCTCCCACAGAGCTGGTTCGAGGCTCGATTCAATTCCTGTGGGAGCGGCAAATTCGCCGCGACAGGCCGGGCCACAGGCCGTCGGGGACGTAGCCCCGACCTACCCCTTCACCATCGTAGGAGCGGCGTCCACGCCGCGAGGTTGTCGGCCTTGGGGGAATGGCCGTCGGCGCGAAATCGCGCCTCCCACAGAGCTGGTTCGAGGCTCGATTCAATTCCTGTGGGAGCGGCGAATTCGCCGCGACTGGCCGGGCCACAGGCCGTCGGGGACGAAGCCCGGACCTACCCCTTCACCATCGTAGGAGCGGCGTCCGCGCCGCGAGATTGTCGGCCTTGGGGGAATGGCCGTCGGCGCGAAATCGCGCCTCCCACAGAGCTGGTTCGAGGCTCGATTCGATTCCTGTGGGAGCGGCAAATTCGCCGCGACGGGCCGGGCCACAGGCCGTCGGGGACGGCGCCCCGACCTACCCCTTTCCCTTGGAACCAGGGCTTCCAACTCGCGAAGCTTTCGGCCCGGGCTGAGCCGTCGGGGTCGGGATCCGGTCGCTTCGGCCTAGCCGGACGGAGGTCCGGTCGAGGCCGACGCCTCGGTGCGGAGATCCGGACCGTAGAAGTCGAGGTACCACTCGACGAACCGCGCGATGCCCTCTTCGATGTCGATCCGCGGACGATAGCCGATGGCTTCGGCCAGATTGCCGACGTCTGCAGCGGTGGCATGGACGTCGCCGGGCTGCATGGGCAGGAACTCCTTGTTCGCGGTCCGACCGAGCTTGTCTTCGAGAACGCCGATGAAGCGCATCAGCTCGATGCTTTCGCCGTTGCCGATGTTGTAGATCCGAAACGGCGCAACGCCGCTGGTCGCCGGGTCCGGGGCGTCGCCGCTCCAGTCGGGGCACGCGCTCGGCGGCCGGTCGAGAAGACGAGCCACGCTTTCGACGATGTCATCGATATAGGTGAAGCTGCGCCTGTGTCTGCCATGACTGAACACCCGGATCGTCTCGCCGGCCAGGATCGCTCTGGTGAACAGCATGGGCGCCATGTCCGGCCTGCCCCACGGCCCGTAGACCGTGAACATGCGCAGACCCGTGCACGGGATGCCGTAGAGGTGGGCGTAGCTGTGCGCCATCTGCTCGGCCGCCTTCTTCGTCGCCGCGTATAGCGACAGCGGATGTTCGGTGGGCTGGCTTTCCGAATACGGCATCCTGGCGTTGGCGCCGTAGATCGAGCTGGTCGACGCGAACACCAGGTGCTCGACCCCGGCGTGGCGACAGCCTTCGAGGACGTGGAGCGTGCCGGCGACGTTGCTGGAGACGTAGGCATGGGGATTCTCGGCGGCGAAGCGCACGCCGGCCTGGGCGCCGAGGTGGATGACCCGACCCGGCTCGTGGTCGTTGAAGAAGGCTTCCATCGCATCGCGGTCGGCCAGGTCGCAATGGACGTGCACGTACGCGTCGTGCTCCAGCAATCCGGCGAGCCGGGCGCGCTTCAGCGCGACGTCGTAGTAGTCGTTCAGATTGTCGATGCCGACGACGGCGTGACCGTCGTCGAGCAGCCGGCGGGCGACGTGCGAGCCGATGAAGCCGGCCGACCCCGTGACCAGTACCGGCCGGTCGACGTTGTCGGCCTTGCGCTGCGTGCGGGTTGTCGCCATTGGTGCGTGCGTCTCAGTCTTCGGACCGCTAAAGCTTCCGGCCGTGCTTGCGGTGCATCTCGCTGGCGAGACGACCGCGACGGATCTTGGCATTGTGCCGGATGTCGACGGGCAGGTTCTTGCGCACGGTGACGTGCTGGATCTTCTTCGTCGTTTCGTGCTCGGCCAGGCGCTGGCGCACCCGCGCGACCAGGGGATCGTGACGCTGGCCGGGCTCGGGTTCGACCACGACGAGCGGGACGCGGCGGTCCTTTCCGATGCCGACCAGGGCGCTGCGGTATGCGCCGCGGACGGCGTTGACGATGCCTTCGACGCATTCGGTGAACAGCGTTCCGTCCTTGGTGACGACGCGCTCGGACTTGCGGCCGCAGAACCAGAGCCGGCCGTCTTCGTCCATCCAGCCAAGATCGCCCATCCGGTGCCAGACGACGCCGTCGGCGTCGGTCATCTTGGCCAGCCGCGTCTGGGCGTCGCGCTGCCAGTAGCGGTCGGTGACGGTGGGTCCGGCCACGCAGATCTCACCGACCTGGTGGCGGTCGACCTGGGCGCTGTCGGACAGGCGCTCGATCGCCTGGTCGGTGATACGGATGATGCGGATGCGGTTGACGTCCAGCGGACGGCCGACGCAGATGCCCTGCCCCCGCCGGTTGGCGTCCGACAGTTCGCCGAGCAGTTCCCGGCCGGAAATCGTCGCGACCGGCAGGCATTCGGTGGCGCCGTACGGGGTGTGGAGATCGGCGCCGTCGTCCAACGCGGCGAGCATGCGCTCCACGACGGCCGGCGAGACCGGCGCCCCGGCCGACAACGCGCGCCGAACGGTCGGTAACTTCGCCGAATGTGCTTCCAGATGTCTTGAAAGCGTGTTCATCAGCGCCGGCGATCCGAACAGGTTGGTGACCTTGTACTGCTCGATCAGGCCATAGAGCATTTCCGGGTTGGCGCGCGCCGGGCGGGTGAAGTCCATCTTCGGGATTACCGTCGTCATCCCCAGCGCCGGGTCGAACAGCGCGAACGGCGGAAACGTCGGCAGATCGACCTCGCCGGGTTGGATGCCGTAGGTCTCGCGGATGATGCTGACCTGCGCGGTGAAGTGGCGATGGCGGTAGACGACTCCCTTGGGAATGCCGGTGGAGCCGGACGTGAACAGGATGGCCGCCGGCGATTCCGGGTCGGTCTCGGGCGGCTGGAAGTCGGTGGCGTTCTCGGTCAGGAGGTCGTCGAGGCGCAGTCCCAGCCCGAACGGCCGCCGGCCGACGGTGATCACGGTGCGGATGTGCCCGCGCGCCCAGCCCAGGACCATGCGCGCGATCTGCGCGCGCGTGACGCCGATGAACACGCTGGGCCGGGCCTCGCCCAGGCAGGCCTTGAGCGGCTTCAGCCCGATGCCGGGGTCGATCAGCACGGGCACGCAGCCGGCCTTGAACAGCGCGAAGAAGATCGCGAAGAATTCCAGCGAGGGCGGCACCATGAACGCCACGCGCGTGCCCGGCTCGATGCCCCGGCGCTGCAGGCCTGCGGCGAGCCGGTCGCTGAGATCGTTGAGTTCGCGGTAGGTCCAGCGCCGGTCCTGCCAGCGGCCGTCGACCCGGCGGATGGGCAGGATCAGCGCGACGCCGTCGGGGCGCTCCTCGGCCTGGCGGCGGAGGGCTTCGGCGATGTTGGTCGTCTCGGGCACCCGGCCCCCGGTCCGCGGCGAAGGGTCCGGCAGTTTACGGGATTGCGGGGGAAGGTGCCATGGGAGGAAAGAACGGTTTAGGGTTGAGGGTTTACGGTTTACGCAGGCGCGGGCCGGTTGATGGCGACGCTGGTATCGGTTTGTAGGAGGTTGCTCCAGCTGCCGAGGGTTCGGCCGTCGCGGCGAGGTCGCCGCTCCCACAGAAGTAAAGCGAGTTTTCAGGTTGAAGTTTTCAGTTTTCAGCAGGCGCAGGCGACCGGGGGATGCTCGGTGGGCACTGATGTGTGGGAGGCAGTTCCAGCTGCCGAGGCTTCGATCGTCGCGGCGAGGTCGCCGCTCTCACAGGAGATTGTCGGGTCGATTTTCATTCCTGTGGGAGGCGCGAATTCGCGCCGACGGTCGGGCCCGCGGTGCCTGTTCTTTGGCGGCGTGGACGCCGCTTGATTAGGAGAATCTCGGTTTCGGGGTTCCGGTTTCGGGTTTCCGGGGTTGCAGGTCGGTCGGTTTGACGTTGGTTGTCTTCGAGGGAGCCGGCTCGAGCCGAGGTGGTTTGGATCGTCGCGGCGAAGTCGCGCCGACGGAAAATCGGTCGGGCCGGTTTTCATTTCTGTGGGAGGCGCGAATTCGCGCCGACGGTCGGACCCGCGGTGCCGCACCTCGCGGCGAATTCGCCGCTCCTACGGAAAATCGGCCGGGCCGGCTTTTGTTCCTGTGGGAGGCGCGAATTCGCGCCGACGGTCGGGCCGCCAGCGCTACGGATCACTGGATGTACGAATCCATCCAGACCGCATCCCAGTGCGGGTAGTCGCCGATCTCGGAGGCCAGTCCCGCCCGGAGCGGGTTCCTGACGACGTATCGACTGACGGCGACGAGGTCGTCGCCGGACCGCAGCGCACGGTCGTGGTAGCCCGCTTGCCAGAACCTGCCGTTGGCCAGGCCGGCGTGCCGCAGGTGTCGCGTCGAGAAATGCTTGACCGCGCAGACGATGTCGGCGAGGTCCTTTTCGACACCGAGCCGGATGCACCAGTGCACGTGGTCGGGCATGACGACGTAAGCGAAGGTTTCGGTCCAGTTCTTTCGGTCGGATTCCATCATGCATCGCACCACGATGCGTGCCGCCATCAACGACCGGAGCTCGGGTCGGCGATGGCGAGTCACCCAGGTCAGGATGTAGGCCTGGCCGGGGATGGACGCTCGCCCGGCTCGGAGTGCCGCATAACCGGGTTTCCTGCTGTAAATGCACGCGGTTTCGAAACGATCGGTTCTCATGTCCGGCTTCCCTGTTTGCCTGCCGATACGATCGCGTTTTCGGTGGCGGCGGCGCATCGGGAAAATGTCGGCCGGAGGGGTAGGAAATTCGCCGATCTTCGGCTGGGAATCGCGGAAGAATCGGGCAGGAATGCCGATCGGTGCCGCTTTCCGTCGCGGCGAGGTCGCCGCTCCTACAGGAAGAATCGGTAGGTCGGGGCGCCGTCCCCGACAACTGCTTGCTCGAGTCGTCGCGGCGAGGTCGCCGCTCCCACGGAATGGTTTCGGGGCATTGCCGGCCAATTCCTGTAGGAGGCGCGAATTCGCGCCGACGGTCGGGCCCGCGGTGCCTGTTCTTTGGCGGCGTGGACGCCGCTTGATTAGGAGAACCTTGGTTTCGGGGTTCCGGTTTCGGGTTTCCGGGGTTGCAGGCCGGTCGGTTTGCAGTTGGTTGTCTTCGAGGGAGCCGGCTCGAGCCGAGGTGGTTTGGATCGTCGCGGCGAGGTCGCCGCTCCTACGGAAAATCGGTCGGGCCGACTTTCGTTCCTGTGGGAGGCGCAAATTCGCGCCGACGGCCGGTCCCCTAGCCCAGGAATTCCCGGATCTTCGGAACGAGGTGCTCGTGGGCGTCTTCGAGGAGGAAGTGGCCGGCGTCCTCGATGTAGTCGAGGTCGGCGTCGGGATAGATCTCGCGCCATTTGTCGAGGACTTCGTCGTTGAACACGAAGTCCTTGGCGCCCCAGCCGAGCAGGATGGGCTTGCCGGCGAGGCGGTCCAGGCGGGATTCGGTGTCGGCGAGCACCCGCCAGGCGGGGTCGGATTCCTTCAGCGGGATGTCCTGGACGAAGCGCAGCGTGGCCAGGCGCCGCGACGGTGCGCCCCGGTACGGCGCCGTCAGGCCGGAGGCGACGGCGTTGTCCAGCTTCTTCTCGGTGGCCACGCGCACGGCGATGCCGGAGAAGGCGTTGAATCCCTTGATCAGGAACGCGCCGATGGGCGTGCGCGCGAACGCCAACGAGCGCGGGAGTTTCGCGTCTTCGGGAATGGTGAAGGCCCAGGTGTTGAGCAGTACGATGCGGCGTACGCGCTCGGGATTCGCGGCCGCCCAGCTCATCGCGATGGCTCCGCCCCAGTCGTGGACGACGAGATCCACCGGCCGGTCCGGCTCCAGCGATTCCAGCCAGTGGCCGAAATCGGCCACGCGCGATGCCAGCGTGTAGTCGTATTCGCGGTCCGGCGGGCGGTCGGACAGGCCCATGCCGACGTGGTCCGGGGCGAGGCAGCGGTGGTCGGCCTCGAGGCCGCGGATGAGTTCGCGGTAGTAGAACGACCAGGTCGGGTTGCCGTGGACCATGACGACCGGCGTGCCCTCGACGCGACCCTCGTCGACGAAATGCATCAGGTGACCCGACGGCAGCTCGTGGAAATGGTTGTCGAACGGGTACAGCGACGTGTCGAGCCCGGGGAGTTGGGTCATCGTGAGACTCCCGATGCCGGCGAACGCCGGCGGGTGCGGTTTACCAGACGACCTCGGCCATCGAGCAGTTCAGGCCCGAGCCGATGCCCATCAGCGCGATCTTGTCGCCGCGCTCGACGCGGCCCTCGTCGACGATGCGCGACAGCACGGTCGGGATCGACGCCGGGCCGATG
>JBPRGD010000036.1:0-1742 GCA_051428125.1 Candidatus Wenzhouxiangella sp. M2_3B_020 | reverse complement strand
AATGAAAAAGGCCGCCATACGGCGACCTTCTCCATTTGGCGCGCCCGTAGGGATTCGAACCCCAGACCTCTGCCTCCGGAGGGCAGCGCTCTATCCAGCTGAGCTACGGGCGCAAAAAACTTGCGCTTTCAAATTGTGTTCCCGCTTCTCGCGGGGCTTGCGCCCCGGCCCGTAGGGATGGCTGAATCGCTTCGCGCTTCAGCGAGCTCGCGCCTGTCGGCGCTCGGTTCGAACCCCAGACCTCTGCCTGAAGGAGGGCAGCGCTCTATCCAGCTGAGCTACGGGCGCATGGACCGGTTTATCGTTCCCGGCCGCTTCGGCAACGGGACCGCGTATTGTAACCGAGTTTCGCCGGAGCGCCCACAGCGCGTACCATGGCGCTTTTCCGCCCGAGGCCCGACCATGAGCGACGACCGCCTGAACATCCGACCTGCCGATCCCGAGGACGTGGCGCTGCTGCTCGACCTGATCCGGGAACTGGCGGACTACGAGAGGGCGCCGCAGGAAGCGGTCGCCACGCCGGAGCTGCTGCACGCCTCGCTGTTCGGCGACGAGCCGACGGCCGAGGCGGTTCTCGCCGAGTGGGACGGCGAGCCGGCTGGATTCGCGCTGTTCTTCCACAACTACTCGACGTGGCTGGGCCGTCCGGGGCTGTACCTCGAGGACCTGTTCGTGCGCGAGGACAAGCGGGGCCGCGGCATCGGCAAGGCGCTGCTGCTGCACCTTGCGCGCATCGCGCACGAGCGCGGATGCGGCAGGATGGAATGGGCGGTGCTGGACTGGAATACGCCGGCAATCGAGTTCTACGAGGCCCTCGGCGCGAAGCCGCAGTCGGAATGGACGGTGTATCGCTGGGATCGGGAAACACTGGAGCGATTGGCGGGAAACGACACCGGATCGACAAGCGATTGAATCCGATCGTCGGCTTACGCCCGGCCAGACCGACCTGCGAATTCAGCCGGACGAGGAACAGGTTGCCGACGGCATCGGCCGCTCAGTCGTTCCGTGACGGAAGGAACAGCCCCTGCAGGTCGTTGAGACAGCGCGCGCCGCGCTCGGTGCGGATCAGCGCATCGTGTTCGCGTTCCAGCAGGCCCAGTTCGAGAGCCTTGCCGAGTCCCGGTTCCAGGGCATCGGCATCGAGGCCGGTCAATGCCTCGAACTCGCGCAACGGGATCGGCTCTGCCAGCCGGAGCCGGTTGAGCATGTACTCGAACGCCAGGTCGTCCGCCGCGACCGGCGTTTTCTCGGCGACGAACGAGCGGTCTTCGGCCGACGCCATCCACGAATGCGGGATCATCCTGCGGCGCGTCCGGAGCACCGAATCGTCTGCCGGCAGCGTGATCTTTCCCGATGCGCCGGCCCCGATGCCGATGTAGTCTCCGAAGCGCCAGTAGTTCAGGTTGTGGCGGGATTCGCGGCGCGGCCGTGCCCAGGCCGAGATCTCGTAGTTCCGATAGCCGGCCGCCGAGAGCCGATCGCCGCAAGCGTCCTGCATCGCCCAGGCCGACTCCTCGTCGGGCAGCTTCGGCGGCCGGGCCGCGAACACGGTGTTGGGCTCCAGCGTGAGCTGGTAGTGCGAGACGTGCGGCGGGTCGAACGCCAGCGCCGTGTCGACGTCGGCGGCGGCCTGATCCACCGCCTGGTCGGGCAGCGCCCACATCAGGTCGAGATTGAAGTTGTCGAACCCGGCGTCGATCACGGCACGGATCGCGTTGCGCGCCTGATCGCCGTCGTGGATG
>JBPRGD010000035.1:0-2631 GCA_051428125.1 Candidatus Wenzhouxiangella sp. M2_3B_020 | reverse complement strand
TTGATAGCGCGTGTCGTCATCATGGGTGATCTCTCGTAGGTGCAGTGCGAGCGAGAGGATGCATGCTCGGGCGCCTCACGTCTCCAGCTTGAAGTAGAACTCTTCGTCGTGGCCCGGCGGCGGCGTCACGTAGAAGACGCGTGCCATGCCGGTGTCCATGTGGTAGAGGATATGGCAGTGGAAGAACCACGGCCCGGGCTCGTTTACCGTCACCAGTCCAGAGACGCGTTCGGCGGGCTTTACGGTGATCGTGTCGATGAGCGGACTGCGCTCGCCGTGGCCGTTTTCGAGTTCCATAAACATGCCGTGCAGGTGCATCGGGTGGTTCATCATCGTGTCGTTCACGATCGTGAGCCGGATGCGCTCGCCGAATTCCGTGACGATCGGCTCGGCGTCGCTGTACTCCACACCGTCGATACCCCACATGAAGCGCTCCATGTTGCCCGTCAGGTGCAGCTCGATCTCGCGGTCGGGCGGCCGGAATTCTTGCTTCTCGTCCAGCGCGCGGAGCTGTGAGTAGGTGAGCACGCGCCACCCGTCGTCGCCCAATCCGATACCCGGCTCGTCGAGGCGGGAACGCGTCATCATCGGCAGGCCCGCTTCGGCCGGGCCGTGGCCCGTGCTCTGGTCGTGCATCACCGGCTCGGGGAGCGTACCCGGCGGACGGAGACCGCTGCCCGTCATCTCGCCGTTCATGCCGCCGCGATCCATGTCGTCATGGTCCATCCCCTCCATCTGGCCGTGGTTCATCCCGGCCATCGAGGAGTCGATACCGGCATCACCCATGTCCATCTCGCCCTCGGCGTTCATGCCGCCGTGCATCATGCCCATGTCAGCCATTGTGAGGAGCGGGCGCTCGCGCCGCTCGGGAATGGGCGCCTCCATTCCTGCGCGCGGAGCGAGCGTGCCGCGGGCATAGCCGCTCCGGTCGATCGCCTCGGCGAAGACAGTGTGGGCGCGGTCCTCGGTCGGCTTCACGATCACGTCGTAGCGCTCCGCGACGCCGATCCGGAATTCGTCGGTGGCGACCGGCTCGACGTGTTGCCCGCTCACCTGCACCACGTTCATCTCGAGGCCGGGGATGCGGACGTCGAAGAACGTCGCTGCGCTCGCGTTGATGAACCGGAGCCGCACGCGCTCGCCCGGCTCGAAGAGGCCCATCCAGTTCGTGTCCGGGGCCTGGCCATTCATCAGATAAGTATAGGTTGCACCCGTCACGTCGGAGATGTCCGTCGGGCTCATGCGCATCCGTCCCCAGGCCAGGCGGTTCTGGATCGCATCCAAGAGACCGTCTTCGGCTGCGTCTTCGAAGAAGTCGCCGACGGTGCGCTTCTGGAAATTGTAGTACCCCTCTCCCTTCTTCAGGTTGGCCATGACCGTATGCGGATCCTCGAACGTCCAGTCGGAGAGCACGATCACATACTCGCGATCGAAGGGATAGGGCTCCTCGCCCGCCGGATCGATCACGAGCGGTCCGTAGTGGCCCAGCTGTTCCTGGAGACCGGAGTGGCTGTGGTACCAGTACGTACCATACTGCCGGACGGGAAACCGCACCTCGAAAGTCTCACCGGGCGGCAGGCCCGGATAGTTCACGCCGGGCACGCCGTCGAACGGGTTCGGGATGAGGAGACCGTGCCAGTGGATGGAGGTGTCTTCCTCCAGTTCGTTCGTGTAGCGCAGCACCGCCTCCTCGCCCTCACGGAGGCGGATCAGCGGCCCGGGCACCGTGCCGTTGACCGTGATCGCGCTCGTCTGACACCCGCCGACCTCGAACGGCGTCCGAGCGATTCGCAGATCATACTCTACGCGACCGGCAGTGCGACGGGTCGGTTCGAGAGCGGGAGGCCGCAGCGGATCCGCTGCAGTACCTGCTGTCATCGCCTGCGCCCACGGGGGTAGGAGCACCTGCATGCCCACGAGTGCGCTGAGGGCACCGGCGCTACGCAGGAAATAGCGCCGCGACACGCCGGGCGGTGGGGCCGACTCCTGGGGGTGTGCGCTCCTCTCTTGGTCGATCGGCATTGCCAGGTCTCGTTCGGTCTGGTTCATCTAGCAGGAAGATTCCACTATCGTATCGAGGATGAAGAAGTGCGGTTCAGTCCGTGGCTCATCGGGCGGTACCTTGTCACCAGTGCTGCGCAGGTCTGACGTGCCGGCCGGAATCAGCGGGGCCTGCCTCGCGCGCTCTCGCGACGGGCAGGTCCCCTGTCAGCCGCTCGCACCCAAGCGAGCATGGAGCCGCTAATTCTGCATCTGCTGCATGCTACCCTGCATCTGCTGCATCATGCCGCCCTTCATCATGCCGCCCATCATGGGACAGCCCATGCTGCCGTCCTTCATATTCTGCATCATCGCCATCATCGACGGCGAGCCCATGGCCTGGCGGTGCAGTGCCATCGGCGGCACGGCGCCCAGCTGCTCGCGCTGCTCGCCCGTGAGCACCTTACGCATGGCCTGCGCCGTCTCCAGCGCCGCGAGGTGCATCTCGGTTCGCTGCTCAGCGACCTCCTTCAGGGCCGCTTCGACCCCGGCATCGTCCACGCCCATGTCCTGGAGCCGCTGGTGCGCCTGCTGCATCGCCTGATGACGCGCCGTGCGCTGCTCATCGAGCGCCTGCTGGAGCTCGTGCAG
>JBPRGD010000034.1:0-5211 GCA_051428125.1 Candidatus Wenzhouxiangella sp. M2_3B_020 | reverse complement strand
CGTCCGGCTCGCGGAAGAACTCGGCGATCCACCGGAACACCGCGTAGCCGGCAAGAAACAGCCCGCCCACCGCTCCGGCGGGCCTGGGCCTGCGCGCGAATACCCAGACGATGACGAACAGCGCCAGGCCTTCCAGCGCGGCCTGGTAGAGCTGCGAGGGATGGCGGGCGAGGTGGTCGAGCTGCCCGGAGGCGTACGCCTCGCGCAGCCCCTGGGACCCGACCGCGCCGGCGTCGATGGCATTCGGGAAGATCATCGCCCAGGGCACATCCGCCGGCCGGCCCCACAGCTCGCCGCCGATGAAATTGCCGATACGACCGCAGGCAAGGCCCAGCGGAACGACCTGCGCGGCGAAGTCGCCGAGCTTGAGAACCGTGGTCCCGAGATAGCGCGCATACAGCCAGATCGCGACCAGTACGCCGATCAGGCCGCCGTGGAACGACATGCCGCCCTGCTGCACCCATAGCGGAAACAGCGGATCGGTCATCCAGCGATCGAACGCGTAGAAGATCACGTAACCCATCCGGCCGCCGACGAACACGCCGACGACGCACCAGAACACGAAGTCGCCGGCCTGGGACGGTGTGATCGGCCAGTGGTCGGCGCGGGCGCGAACGTGCAACAGCCACCAGCACAGGGCGAAGGCGACCAGGTAGGTGATGCCGTACCAGTGGATCTCGATGAACCCCAGGTCCAGCGCCACTGGGTCGAAATCGACAAGATAGGGACGGTTTGACATGGGTCGCCGCGAGTCGGTGAAGTCGGCATTGTACTCACCCCGCGCGCGCCTGCCCGGCGATGGAGCCTACACGTCGCCTGTTATTCTCGACGACTCCCGAGTCGATGCCCGAAACCATGCCGAACCGCCTCGCCGACGCGCTCAGCCCCTACCTCGAGCAGCACGCCCACAATCCGGTCGACTGGTACCCGTGGGGGCCGGAGGCCCTGCAGGCCGCGCGCACGTCGGACCGGCCCATCCTGCTTTCGATCGGCTACTCGGCCTGTCACTGGTGCCACGTCATGGCCCACGAGAGCTTCGACAACGAAGCCATCGCCGAGCGGATGAACGCGTGGTTCGTCAACATCAAGGTCGACCGGGAGGAGCGACCCGACCTGGACCGCGTCTACCAGCTGGCGCACCAGCTGCTCACCGGACGCGGCGGCGGCTGGCCGCTGACGGTATTCCTCGATTCGTCCGATCTCAAGCCGTTCGTCGCCGGCACCTACTTCCCCCCGGAATCGCGCCATGGGCTGATCGGCTTCGACGAACTGCTGGAGCGGGTGCACTCGGCGTGGCTGAACCAGCGCGAAACGCTGCGCGCCCAGAACGAGCAGCTGGGACAGGCTCTGGAAATGCTGTCCGGCCGGCGCGATCGAGACGGCGACCACGCCGTGGATGACGATCCGCAGGAAACATTGCTGGGCCAGCTCGCCGGCCGCTGCGACCGCCGCCACGGGGGATTCGGAGACGCCCCGAAATTCCCGCAGGCGCCGCTGCTCGCGTGGCTGCAGCGCAAGGCCGTGGGCGACGAGGGCGCGGCCGAAATGCTCAACGACACGCTCCGCGCGATGGCGCGCAACGGCCTGTTCGACCAGATCGGCGGCGGTTTCTTCCGCTACTGCGTCGACGCGGCCTGGGAGATTCCGCACTTCGAGAAGATGCTCTACGACAACGCGCTGCTGCTGCCGCTGTACGCCGAGGCCGCGGTGCGATGGAACGAGTCCGAGTGGGTGCGGGTTGCGGAACTGACCGTCTCGTTTCTCGAGCGCGACATGCGCCTGGAGACCGGCGGCCTGGCCAGCAGCCTGGACGCCGACAGCGTGCCGCCCGACCCCGACCCCGGCGCGCCCGCCGAGCCGAGCGAGGGGGCGTTCTACCTGTGGAAGCCGGCACAGGTCGACGCCTGCCTGGGTTCCGAGGGCGCCGAACTGGCCAAGGCCCGATTCGGACTGGACGGTCCACCGAACTTCGAGGGCGAGCAGTGGCACCTCGTGCTGGCCCGCTCCGTGGGCGAACTCACCGGCGCCGCCGCCGACGCCCACCGGATGCGCGAGGAGCTCGAAGCCGTCCGAAAACGGCTTCATGCCTGCCGCGCGGAACGCCCGCCGCCGGGCAGGGACGACAAGATGGTTGCCGCCTGGAACGCGCACGCCGCCGAAGGGCTGATGCGCGCCGGCGGCTTGCTCGGCGAGCCGGATTGGACCCGCCTTGGTTGCGAGACGCTGGACCTGACCTGGCGACGGCTGTTCGAGGATCCGCCCGCCCGTGCCGTCTGGCGCGACGGCCGCAGCGCGAGTCCGGCACTGCTCGACGACCACGCCGGCATGCTCTCGGCGGCGCTGGAGCGGCTCTCGGCGGCCTGGGATGCCCAGTGGCTGGACCGTGCGGAAACGCTGGCCGAAGGCATTCTGGAGCGATTCTACGATGGCGGCGACGAAATGCTGTTCCTCACGCCGAGCGGCCACGAGCGCCTGATTATGCGGCCGACGGCCCATCTCGACGAATCGCTGCCGGCCGCGGCCGCCGTCACGGCCCGCGGCCTGCTGCGCCTGGGACACCTGACCGCCAGCGGGGAGTGGCTGGCGCTGGCCGGACGCATAGTCGATGCCGCTCGCGGCGACACGCAACGTGCACCTCCCGCGCACGCGGCCATGCTGCAGGCTTCGCTCGAAATCCAGCAGCCGCGACCAATGGTGCTGATCGGTGGCGAGGCGCCCGACGCCGACGACTGGCACGCGAGGCTGCGACGCGACCCCGATGTCGACGCCTACCGCGTCGACGGAGACGCCGACGCGCTGCCCGAAACGCTCGCCGACGTCGCGGAGCGTCGCCGAACGACCGCGATCGTCTGTGCCGGCATGCGCTGCCTGGCGCCGGCCGAATCGCTGGATGCCCTGGAACTGCGACTGGCCGAAGTCCGTGGCGAACGCGGAGGCCAGTCGTGAACCAACGCGCTGAGGTGCCGGTACTCTTCGTTGCCGTGGCGGTGGCCATGATGGTTACGGCGCTCGTCGTGGCGCTACCCGCCCGCGGGGACCGCACGGCGGTGCGAATCGTCTCGCTCGCACCGCACCTCACGGAGCTTGCATTCGAAGCCGGCCTGGGCGACCGACTCGTCGGCGCCGTCGCCTGGAGCGACTTCCCGGCCGCGGCCCGCCAGCTGCCCCGCATCGGCGATGCGTTCCGGTTCGACCTCGAGAAGATCGTGCGCCTGGACGCCACGCACGCGCTCGCCTGGCAGCGCGGGACGCCGCGGCGTGCGATCGAAGAGCTCGAGGCGCTGGGCATCGAGGTCGTTTCGATCTCGACCGGGTCGCTGGACGAAATCCCGCAGGCGGTTGTCCGGCTAGGCAGGCTCGGCGGCGCGCCCGAAGCGGCGCGCGAAACGGCGGCGGCATTCCGCGCCCGGCGCGCTGAATTGCAGCGGCGATACGGCGAGACGGCCGCAATCCCTGTTTTCTACCAGGTCTCCCGCACACCGCTGTTCACGCTCGGCGCCGATCACGTCATCAACGACGTGTTCGCGCTATGCGGCGCGGAGAACGTGTTCGACGATCTCGAGGTCGCCGCGGCAACCGTCGACCTGGAAAGCGTGCTCGAACGGGACCCGCTGGCGATCATCGCCGGCCGCGCCGACGAGACCGAGCGGCCCGGCGCGCACTGGGAGGAATTCGAACACCTGCGTGCCGTTCGCTGCGATCACCTGCTGGACGTCGACCCGGCTGTGCTGGTTCGCCCGACGCCAAGACTGCTCGACGGCGCCGCGATGCTGTGCGAATGGCTGGACGAGCGAGTCAGGCAGGCTGAAGATCCAGCATGCAGAAGCGGCCGTGGCTGACATGTCGGCCTGCGGCCACGGTCTCGATTCGCGAGCGCATGTTCGGTGCATCGACGACCAGCGTATGGAACTCTCCGTTCTCACCGCACGGGTCGCATCCGGAGGGCAGTTCGTCGACGAACGATTCATCCCAGGTTCGGCCCAGCAGGGATTCCGGCAATGCCTCCAGGTCCACGCAGCACACCGTGGCCTCGATACCGGAGCCGATGAGCTCACGAGCCAGTTTGCCGGTGTCCTCGTGCCATAGCGGGAAAACGCATTCCAGCCCCAGGTCGTGCATCTGCTTCTCGCGGAAAGAGCGGATGTCGTCCAGGAACAGGTCCCCGAACGCCACGCGCGTCAGCCCGTCATTGATCAGCGGGCCCAGCGCGCTGCCGACGCGGTCGAGATAGGTTTCGTTGTCGCAGCCATCGGGCAGCGGAATCTCGGTCAACGGCAGGTCCAGCGATCCCGCCTGGGCCCGGATCAGTGCCATCGGCGTGCCGTGCAGCGCGACGCGAGCGTTGGACTCGTTGCAGGTGGTGAGCAGCCGTCGGGGCGGATGCGCATCGTCGCTCTGGAGCCTGAGCAAGGCGGCAAGCGAGTCCTTGCCGCCGCTGAACATCAGGGCAGTGCTAATGGACTCGGCTTCGGTCAGGCCGAGGCTCCGGATTCGCGCGGGCGCAGCAGCCAGCGCGCCAGCGCCGGCAGCAGCAGGATCGCGCCGATCATGTTGAAGATGAACATGAACGACAGCAGCATGCCCATGTCGGCCTGGAACTTGAGCTCCGAGAACAGCCAGGTACCCACGCCGACGGCAAGCGTCACCGCGGTGAACAGTACCGCACGGCCGGTCAGCCTGAGCGTGCGGAGGTAGGCCTCGTCCAGCGTCGCGCCTTCCTGGAGATATTCCCGGAGACGGCTGAAGATGTAGATGCCGTAGTCGACGCCGATACCCACGCCGAGCGCAACGACCGGCAGCGTATTGACCTTCAGGCCGATGTCCATGAACGCCATCAACGAATACGCGAGGTAGCTGACCAGCACCAGCGGGAGGACAATGCAGATCGTCCCTCGCAGCGACCGGAACGTGACCAGGCACAGCAGCACGATCGCACCGTAGACGTAGAGCAGGATCGGCGTCTGCGCCGCCCGGACTTCCTCGTTGGTCGCGGCCATGACGCCTACGTTGCCGGTCGCGAGCCGGAAGCGCAGGCAATCCTCGGTCGGCTCGACCTGGTTCTTGCAAGTATCCTCGACGGTCAGCTCCGGCGCGATATCGCCGGAAACCAGGCCGATCGATGCGGCGAATTCCATCAGCCCGTTGGCGGCGCCGCCACTCTCGCCCCCGGCGCCGGACTCCGGCGGCGGCTCGGCGACCGCGACATCGGGC
>JBPRGD010000033.1:0-4953 GCA_051428125.1 Candidatus Wenzhouxiangella sp. M2_3B_020 | reverse complement strand
CCGCCCGTCACCCGGTAAGGAATGCCGTACTCGCGCAGCGCCTTCTCGATCTCGCGGGCCTGGAAATTCGAGCGGTACAGCACCGCGGCATCGCCCCAGCGCATCGACGAGCCGCCGCGCGCCTCCATCAGGTCGCGGGCGATGCCCTGGGCCTCCTCGATCTCGTCGGCATACTCGCGCACGCGGATCCGGTCGCCCGGACCGTGCTCGCTCCACAGTCGCTTCTCGTGGGTGTGCGGGTTGACGGCGATGACGGCGTTGGCGGCGTTGAGGATGTTGCCCACGGAGCGGTAGTTCTGCTCCAGCTTCACGACCCTGAGCTTGGGGTAGTCGACGCCGAGCTGGTCGAGGTTCTCGGGACGCGCACCGCGCCAGCCGTAGATCGACTGGTCGTCGTCGCCCACCGCCGTGAACGTGCCGCCTTCGCCCGAGAGCTTGCGCAGCAGCCTGTACTGCGCCGCCGACGTGTCCTGGTACTCGTCGACCAGGAAATACCGCATCCGGGCGCGCCAGCGCGTGCGCAGCTCGGGTTCGTCGAGCATCTTCGCCGGCAGCGCGATCAGGTCGTCGAAGTCCACGGCATTGAGTTCGGCCAGCCGCTGCTGGTAGGCCGAGAACACGCCGGCCAGCTGGGCCTCGCCCTCGCTCTCGGCGCTCGAAAGCGCCCGGTTCGGGTCGACGTCGTTGTCCTTGAGACGGCCGATCGCGGCCTGTGCCATGTAGACCTGGTCGCTCTTGACCGAGCCGGGCAGCAGCTCGCGTACCAGGTCGGCCGCGGCGTGCTGGTCGAGGATGGTGATGCCGCGCTTGCGGCCGGCCGCCTCGGGCTCCTCGCGCAGGATGGTCCAGCCCAGGCTGTGGAAGGTGCTCACCGTCAGACCCTCGGCGGCCTTGCGCCGGATGCGCTTGCCCACCCGCTGCCGCATCTCGCGCGCGGCCTTGTTGGTGAACGTGATGGCGGCGATCTGGCCGGCGCGGAAATGCCCCTGGTCGATCAGCCAGGCGATCTTCTCGGTGATGACCCGGGTCTTGCCGGACCCGGCGCCGGCCAGCACCAGCAGGGGGGAGTCGACGTGGGTGACGGCGGCGCGCTGCTGGGGGTTGAGTCCGGACATAGGCGCGGAATTGTACGCCAGCTCCCCGGGACCTGCGTCCGGTTTCCGGCCGTATACTCCCGCCCATGGCGAAGCTCTATTTCTACTACTCGACCATGAACGCCGGCAAGACCACGGTCCTGCTGCAGTCGGCCCACAACTACCGCGAGCGCGGCATGCGCCCGCTGCTGCTAACCCCTGCGCTGGACGACCGCGCCGGCCGCGGCGTCATCCGCTCGCGGGTCGGCCTGGAGGCGCCCGCCGATGTCTTCGAGCCGGACGACGACCTTCTGGCCCTTGTCCGTCCCGAGGTCGAGCGCGAACCGGTCGCCTGCGTGCTCGTCGACGAGGCCCAGTTCCTGACCCGCGACCAGGTCTACCAGCTCTCCGAGATCGTCGACCAGCTCGGCGTCCCCGTCCTCGCGTTCGGGCTCCGCACCGATTTCCGCGGCGAACTCTTTCCCGGCAGCCAGTACCTCATGGCCTGGGCCGACGAGCTCAAGGAGCTCAAGACCATCTGCCACACCGGCAAGAAGGCCACGATGGTCGTGCGCGTCGACGACGACGGCACTGCGCTCACCGAAGGCGACCAGGTCCAGATCGGCGGCAACGAGCGCTACATCCCCGTCAGCCGCGCCGAGTTCAAGCGCGTCTTCTACCACGGGGAAAAGGCGAGGCTGTTCCGGTAGGTCGGGCCCGTCCTCCACGCCGGGCTGTAGGCCGGGGCGCCGTCCCCCACGCCGGGCTGTAGGTCGGGGCGCCGTCCCCGACGCCGGGCTGTAGGTCGGGGCGCCGTCCCCGACGTCTGGGCCGGAGCTTCCAGGTTCAGGATTCAAGCGGCAGCGCGCAGCTTGACAGCTATGCAGGTATTCGAACGAAAACGGCAGTTCCAGCTGTACGGTCTTGATCGTCGCGGCGAATTCGCCGCTCCCACAGGACAAAAAACCGAGTTTTCAGGTTGAAGTTTTCAGTTTTCAGCAGGCGGTGGGCCGATCCCCGTCGGTTCCGGCATGTTGCTCCGGGAGGCCGGTTCCGGTTTGAAGGCTTCGATCGTCGCGGCGAGGTCGCCGCTCCCACAGAAGGTCGTCGAGTCGATTTTCATTACTGTGGGAGGCGCGAATTCGCGCCGACGGCCGGGCCCGGTGGCGGGGGATCAGCGCTGAAGCACGGAACCATCGAATGGCCCGGCCAATCGGCTTGCGTAAACCGTAAACCGTAAACCGTACTCCGCAGCCCGAAATCCGAAACCCGAAACCCTTGAACCCGAAAACTCACTCCCCCTCCACCGCCACGATCACCCGATCCCCGCCGAGCTCCGCCTCGCCGTCCAGCACCGCCTGAATCCGCTCCAGCCCCTCCCAGACGTACGGCAGCAACGGACGATAACGGGACGAAAGGCCGGGGAAGGGGACGATGACGTCGAAGTGCTGTGCGCCTTCGATTTCCCAGTACGCCAGCCGTTCGGCGCCGTTGCCGCGTGCGGCGGCCACGTACGGGCGTGCACTGAACGCGGCCGGCACCAGGCCGTCCTGGCGGCCGTGGATGATCAGCACCGGGATGTCGGGCAGTTCGGCCGTCGCCCGCGTCGCGTCCACGGCCGCGCGCAGACGCTCGGCCTGCTCGCCGTCGCCGGTCCACAGTCCGCGCAGGCAGCGGAGCGCCGGGAAGGCCGGATCGTCTTCGTTCTCGGCGGCCAGGGTGTCGATCCACTGCACACCGCTGCCGGGCACGACCCCGCTGGACGTTGCCCACCACAACCGGCGCTGGGCCGGCTCGGACGGCACCGCCTCGCCGTCGTCACCGGTCACGGCCACGCGATAGCCGCACGGCATCGCGTCCACGGGCGTGCGCAGATAGGCCGATGCGTACATCGCGCCTACCGAACGCCACACGTCCAGCGTCGTGTTGACGGCCGACTGTTCAAGCGCTCCGTCGTCGAAGCCGTCCGATTCCAGCACGGCGCGAGCGGCGTCCGGCGATGCCTCGTCGATGAGCCCGGCCCGGGCCAGCGTGGCGCAGCGCTGCTGCCCGACGGCCAGCAGCTGCGGATTGCCGAACGGAAGCTCGACGAGCACGTTCGGGTCGGCCAGCAGGCACGGCTGGTACAGCGCAGCCTGCGTGGCGTAGTCGAACAGCGGCCGCGCCCCCCGCGGCGTCACGTTGGGGGCGGCGATGACGGCTGCATCGAACAGCCCGGGCTCGGCCTGCTCCAGTGCACGCAACGCCGCGCCGCCGCCGTTGGAGATCGCCGCGGCGATCACGCGGATGTCGGCGGGTTCGAACGGTCCGTGGTCCGGAAATTCGCGAGCCAGGACATCGAGCGCGAATCGAGCCGCCTCGATCGCGTGCCGTCCCCAGTCGGCTTCGGGATTGTCGCCGGAGTGCGCGTGCGGCACCGAAACCAGCGGAGCATCCACCGGCGCGGGTTCGAAGCCCAGGTCCGCGTCCCGGCCGGCGCGCGTTCCGTCCAGCTGCACGCCGGTCTCCGAGACGTGGTCGAACAGGTCGGTGCCCGCGCCCTTGTCGGTGGCCGCCACCGCGCAGCCGCGCGGCAGCGCCCACGGGCCGGCGACCGGCACCGAGCCGTAGATGCCGCGCGATCCCGACACCGGCGCGACCACCAGGCAGGGGTTCTGCGGGTCGAACGAATCGGGAAGCTGCAGCAGCACGCGAAACGGCTGCGAGGCACCCGGCAGGCGCACGAACGCCTGGAATTCGCGTCCGGGCACGTCCGGGAACGTCGCACCGGGCCCGAACCCGCCGGTGACGGTGAGATCGGCCAGGCCCTTGTAGTTCGAGTGGATTGCCAGCCGCCGGAGCCGGATCGGTGCGTCGGTCTCTTCGCCGACCAGCTGCGGGGCCGGGCTCCGCAGGCCGGCAAGCCCCAGGCCGGCCGACAGCAGGTCGTCGGCGCCGCGATGCGCGGTGGTCCGAACCTCGGAGCGGGTCGCCCGATGACCGTCGTCGCCACCGTCGTCGCGATCCGCGATGCCGCCGAGGGCGCAGCCGCCGAGCATGGCGGCGAGCGGGATGGAGGTCAGGGAGCGGAAGATCGGCATGCTGAGTGTTCCCGTTGCGGAGTCCATCCGCGAATGTAGCATCGGCGGCGGATGCGCCGCGCTGGACTTTGGTACAGCGGCGGCATCCGTCGTAACATGGCATCCCCATCGACCGCTCCGGGACCGATGACCCGAGTTCTGATCGCCGACGACCATCCGCTGTTCCGCAACGCGTTGAAAGTCGCAGTCGACGCCTGCGTTCCCGATGCCGACGTACGCGAGGCCGAGAACCTGGAGCAGACGATGGGGCTGCTCGACGACGAAGAACCGGTGGACCTGTTGCTGCTGGACCTGCACATGCCCGGCAGCAACGGATTGACCGGCCTGGCCGGTATCCGGTGCGGGCATCCCGAAGTCGCCGTCGTCGTGATTTCGGCCAACGAGGACCCGGCCGTCATCCGGCGTGCACTGGACCACGGTGCGGCGGGCTTCATCCCCAAGAGCTCCGGACTCGACGTGCTCACCGAGGCGGTCAACACCGTGCTGGACTGCCGGACCTGGATCCCGCCGCATCTGCATCGCACCGTCGAGGCGATGAACGACGGCGAGACCGACCTGGCCGGCCGGATCGGCCGCCTGACGCCGCAGCAGTTCCGCGTGCTCGAGATGGTCGCCGACGGACAGCTCAACAAGCAGATCGCCGACCGCCTCGGCATCCAGGAGCGCACCGTCAAGGCCCACATGAGCGAGATCTTCGCCAAGCTCGAGGTCCGCAACCGCACCCAGGCCGGCATCGCCTTCCGCCGCCTCGAGCTCGCCGACCCGAACACGATCCGTTCGTAGAAGCGGCGACCTCGCCG
>JBPRGD010000032.1:0-6474 GCA_051428125.1 Candidatus Wenzhouxiangella sp. M2_3B_020 | reverse complement strand
CAAGCCGGTGGCCGTGCTGGCGGCGGTGGGTCTGCTGATCACCGGCTATCTCACGCTTCAGGCCGGCGGTGACGACGGAGCGCTGTTCTGCGGGCCGGAGTCGGGGTGCGACGTCGTCCAGTCGAGCCGGTATTCGACGCTTCTGGGCCTGCCGATCGCGCTTTGGGGATTCGGCCTGTACCTGCTGATCCTGTGGTCGGCGGTGACGATGCCGCCGAGGCTCAAGCGCTGGCAGCGCCTGGCATGGCTGGCGACGATCGGCACCGGAATCAGCATCTACCTGACGCTGACCGGATGGATCGCGCTGGACGCGACCTGCCTGTGGTGCATGACGTCGCTGCTGGTCATGCTTGCGCTGTTCGGTACCGTCATGCTGCGGCGTCCCGACAGCGCGCCGGGCATGCCGTGGCTGATCTTCAATCGCAACCTGACGCTGGGTGCGCTGGTCGTGGTCGGCGCCCTGTTCGCATGGCAGAACGGGCTGCTGCTGCCGCCCGAGGATCCGCGGCTCAAGGCGCTGGCGACTCACCTCGACGAGTCCGGGGCCAAGTATTACGGCGCGTTCTGGTGTCCCGACTGCCAGGAACAGAGCAGTATGTTCGGCCGATCCGCCGACCGCCTGCCTTACGTAGAGTGCACGCCCAACGGACGGGCCGGCGGCGTCGCATTCGAGTGCGTGGCCGCCGATATCTCCGGCTACCCGACGTGGATCATCGACGGGCGCCGCTACCGGCAGGTGCTCACCCCCGACGAGCTGGCGCGATACTCCGGCTTTCCCGGCGTCGACGCCGAGCAGCGATGAAACGGATCTTGCTGCCGGTCGCCTTCGTCGCGGCGATCGTCGTCGGCGGCTGCGGCGAGGACGAGGCTCCCGCGACGGGCGAGCCGGATCCGATCGCGGATTCGCCGGCGGCCGAGCAGTGGACCGGCGATTTCGACGCGATGGTCGAGCGCCGCCGGATCCGGGCGCTGGTGCCGTACAGCCGCACGTTCTACTTCTTCGACCGCAACGGCGGGCCGCGCGGCCTCAGCCACGCGTACATGAAGCGATTCGAGGAGTACGTCAACGAGCAGCTCGATGCCGGCGTGCTGGATGTCTCGGTCGTGTTCGTGCCGGTCACCCGCGACCGGTTGATCCCGTGGCTGCTCGACGGGCGAGGGGACATCATCGCCGCGGACATGACGCGCACCGAAGCGCGCGCCCGGCGCGTGCGCTTCACCGAGCCGGTGATCCGCGACGTCCGGGAGCTGCTGGTCTCCGGAGCGGATGCCGAACCCATCGAGCGCCTGGAGCAGCTGTCGGGTCGCCGCGTGCTGGTGCGCCGCGAAAGCAGTTACTACGAGAGCCTGCGGGCGCTCAACGAGCGCTTCGCCTCCGAAGATCGTGCGCTTGTCCGTCTCGAGATCGCGCCCGGCCACTTCGAAGTCGGCGACATGCTGGAGATGGCCAACGCCGGCGTCGCCGATCACGTCGTGGCCGACGAATACCTGGCCGATTTCTGGACCCAGGTGCTGCCCGACATCACGGTCCACGATTCCATCGTGCTGCGCGAGGGCGGCGACATCGCGTTCGCGGTTCGGCCCGACAACGCCGAGCTCGCCGATCAACTGAACGCGTTTCTCGAGAACACGCGCGCCGGCACGCTGTTCGGCAACGTCACGCTGGAACGATATCTCGAGGACACGCGCTGGGTCGACGACCCGACGCAGGCGGAATCCCTGGAACGCCTGCGCGAACTGGCCGACCTGTTCAAACGCTACGCCGGCCGCTACGGGCTGGACTGGCTGCTGCTGACGGCCCAGGGTTACCAGGAATCGCGGCTGGACCACTCCGCGCGCTCGTCCGCCGGCGCCGTCGGCATCATGCAGATCCTGCCGTCCACGGCCGCCGACCTCGAGGTCGGCGACATCTCGGAGATCGACAACAACATCCATGCCGCGGCGAAGTACGTGCGCTGGATGATCGACCGCTACTACGACGATCCGGCCATCGAACAGACCGATCGCGTGCTGCTTGCTCTGGCCTCGTACAACGCCGGACCCCGACGCGTCCGCCGGATGCGCGAGGAGGCGGCGGCAGAGGGCCTGGATCCGAACCGCTGGTTCGACCACGTCGAAGTGATCGCCGCGCGACGGATCGGCCGGGAGACGGTCGACTATGTGCGCAACATATTCAAGTACTACGTGGCCTACCGGCTGGTCGCCGAGCGCAACCGCCTGGTCGGCGACGAAGGGTCGGCCTTCGAGTGACAAGCGTCGATCGCGCGGCACCGACGAACGGAGAATCGAGATGAAACCATGGATCGCGGCGCTGGTGTTGGCCGCCGGCCTTCTGTCGGCATGGACGTCGGCAGACGAGGAACCGCGCTCGGCGGGCGAGCGCTTCGACGCGCTGGTCGCCGACTACGAGACCTGGCGACTGGACCACGACCCCATACTTGCCGGGCGCCGCGGCGACCTAAAGGCGGCGGCGCGCTGGCCCGACCTGTCGTTCGACGCCGTCGAAGCGCGTCGGCGTGCGCAGCAGCGGTTCCTAAAGCGGCTAGAGGCGGTCGACGACGGGCAACTGGACGTCGCGCGCGGCGCGAGCTTCGCGGTTCTCGAGTACCTGCTGTCCTCCGACGTGGCGCTGGCGGAGTTCGAGCCCGAGCGCATGCCGTTCGTCAACGATTCGGGCTTCTTCAGCATGCCGTTGAGCGTTGCGCAGTCGACGCGCCCGGCATCGATGGCGGCCGCCGATGCGTGGCTGAAGCGGCTGCAGCGACTGCCGGCGTACTTCGAGCAGCAGACCCGCTGGCTGGAGCGCGGCGTCGAAACCGGATTCGTCCAGCCGGCCTACGTCGTCGATGGCGTGGTCGGCCAACTCGAGGCCATCGCCGCGACGCCGCCGGCGGCCAGCCCGCTGCTCGCACCCTTCGAGTCGCTGCCGGCGGCGCTGGAGGCTGCGCACGGCGACGCGCTCCGTCGCCGGGCCACGGAACTCGTCGGCGACCGCGTCCGCCCGGCTTACCAGCGCCTGCTGAAGTTCTTCCGCGAGGTTTATCTCGCCGAGCCGCGCGAAAGCCTCGCGATCGCCGAGGTGCCCGAGGGCCGCGCATACTACCGCGCGCTGGTGCGACACCACACGACGCTGGATACCACGCCCGAGGCCGTGCACCGTCGCGGACGCGCGGAAGTCTCGCGCATCCGCGCCGAAATGGAAGCTCTGATCGACCAGACGGGCTTCGACGGCGATTTCGACGCCTTCATCGAGTTTCTCCGCACCGATTCCCGGTTCTACGCCGACAGCGAGGGCGAGTTGCTGCGCGAGGCGGCGTGGATCGCGAAGCGGGCCGATGACCGGATGCCGCGGTTCTTCGGTCGCCTGCCGAGGCTGCCCTACGGCGTGCGACCGGTTCCCGCCCACCTGGCGCCGACGTACACGACCGGGCGCTACTGGCCGGGCGACCTCGACAACGGCGTCGCCGGCGGCTACATGGTCAATACCTTCGCGCTCGATCAGCGACCGCTCTACGCGTTGCCGGCGCTGACGCTGCACGAAGCCGTGCCCGGCCATCACCACCAGGGCGCGCTGTCGCAGGAACTCGAGGATGTGCCGCGGTTCCGGCGGGATACCTACATCACCGCATTCGGCGAGGGGTGGGGGCTGTACGCCGAGCGGCTCGGCATCGAGATGGGCATCTACGACACTCCCTACGAGCACTTCGGCCGGCTGACCTACGAGATGTGGCGGGCCTGCCGGCTCGTCGTCGATACCGGCATCCACCATTTCGGCTGGAGCCGGGAGCGCGCCGAGGCCTGCCTGCTGGAGAACTCGGCGCTGGCACCGCACAACGTCCGGACCGAGGTGGCGCGCTACATCGCTTGGCCGGGCCAGGCGCTGGCCTACAAGACCGGCGAGATGCTGATCCGCGAATTGCGCGCCAGGGCCGAGGACCGGCTCGGTGCCGGCTTCGACGTGCGCGCGTTCCACGATCACCTGCTGGGCGCCGGCGCCATGCCGCTGGAGGCGCTGGAAGAACGAATGACCGGGTGGATCGAGGACCGGGCCGCCGACGGGTAGCGGCCGCGGCTCAGGTGGGACTACAGCGAGGGCGGAATCGCCAGCAGCGCGATCTCGGCGAGGCTCCAGCCGATCAGCGCGCCGACGAGGACGTCGGTGGGGTAATGCAGGCCGAGCACCACGCGCGAAAGCGCGATGAGCACCGTCAGCGGCACCAGCACCGCGCCCAGCGCCGGAAACCACGCCACGGCGAGGATCGTGAACATCACCGCGTGCAGCGTGTGGCCCGACGGGAAGCTGTGGCGATCCAGCGGCGCGCAACCGACGCGGATGTCCTCGGGATGCGAGATGAACGGCCGCTCCCGGATCAGCCGGCTCTTCAGCAGCTTGTAGATGCCGACGCCGGTCAGGCCGGTCACCGCCATGACGGCCGCCGCGCGAACGCCGTATTCGCCCTGCGTCAGTGCCATCAGGGCCATCAGGCAGTACCAGACCACGCCGTCGCCGAGCCGGCTGACCGCCCTGAAAAGCGCGCGCACCGGGCTGAAGCGCGCGCTGCGGTTCAGCGCGACGCAGAGGTCCTGCTCGGCGCGCTGGATGCGCGCCAGTCCCCTCGTCACCGCTGATGTGGCAGGTACGTGCATGGTCGGAAAATTAGCGACTCGGCGATACATTCGCGTTTCAGCCAGATGACAATTGTGTTTCAGCAACGGGTCGGAATCAAGCGCAAGTCGGCGTGAGCCGCGGCGGCGTCGGCCGGCCGGGCTCTCTCCGGAGGTGGGCTTCCGGGAATGTCTGGAGAAAATCAGGCGGCGCCGAGCGCGGCGCCGGCTGCGTTCCTGGAGCGGTAGGTCGGGCGGCCGAAGTAATAGCCCTGCACGAGCCGGACGCCGGCGCGACGGAGCCATGCGGCTTCGTCTTCGGTTTCGATACCCGCGCCGATGATTTCGATACCCAGCGCCCGGCAGGTCGCGATCACGCCGTGGACGATCGCCTGGCGGCGCGGGCTGGATTCGATGCCCTTGAGCAGGCTGCGGTCGAGCTTGGCGTAGTCGGGCCGGAGCACCGCCAGGCGCTTGAGTCCGACCTCGCCGGCGCCGACGTTGTCGGCAAGCACCCTGAAGCCGGCAGCACGCGCGGTCCGGCACGCCTGGTCCAGCTGCCTCGGCCCGCCGAGCAGTTCGAGGTTGCCGAATTCCAGTACCACGCGTTCGACGTCGATCCCGTTGCCGACGGCCGCGTCGCGCGTGGTCGCGGTCGCGGCGGAAACGTTGGCCGGCGAGATCTGCGAACAGTTCAGGTGGAGATCGCCCCGGATCCCTCGCCTGGCCGCGGTGCGCAAGGCGCGCATGCGGCAGGCCTGGTCGAACGCGTACTGCTTGTCGGGGCTGATCGCGGCGATGACGGAAGCGGCCGATTCACCGTCCAGGCCGCGCACCAGCGCCTCGTGGCCGACGATCGCTCCGTTCCGGCCGTCGACGATGGGCTGGAACGCGAACTGGAAGCCGCTGTCGATGACGTCTGCGCAGTCCGCGAACAGCCCTTTCGCTGCGAGATGGTCGTGGCCGTTGATCTGCAACATCGAAATTCCCCTTGTCCGGTTCGTGGTTTTCGGCGGCATGGGCGGCCGCCCGCTACGGGTATACATTCAATCCCCGTGCCAAGAGGGTTCGCGCGTCGATTGCAGCGCATCGATCGCAGAGGAATGGGGCGATTTCCGACGTTCCCGCGGCCGGAGTGCCGGTGCGGCTGGCCGAAAAATGTCGAGCGTGTGCCGACGGGCGTGATCAGCTCGCGTGCCAGGCCTCGATCTCGACCATCAGATCGCTGCGGCAGATATCGCCGCGCAGTCCGCACAGCCGCAGGCGCGGCCAGCGATCGCGAAGCCGCTGCTCGATGGCCGGCCAGTCCTCGTCGCGGCGCACGTAGACCCGGGCCATGCTGTGAGGACCGAACTCGGCCAGTCCCGGATCCCGCATCGCATTCGCGGCGTGGGCGAGCAGGGCATCGAGGTTGCTGGCCGCTTCCTCGGTCTGGGCCAGCTCGTCGTCCGGATGCGCCGTGGCATGACCGATGACGCTCGCGGTGCCCGATACAAGCAACCCGCTGCGGCCGCCGGCCAGCTCGATGCCGGTGGCGCGGGCGAACGCCGGCTGGCGTGGTCCGTACTGGCGCGGATAATTCCACGAGCTGACCTGCCTGGGATTCTCGATCGAGACACCGGGCGCCGATCCGACCAGCGCGACGAGCTGCATGACCGGCTCGTCACCGCCGATGGCCGTGGCCGCGCACATCTGCGCATCGTTGAGTCCGGCGGCCTCCAGCGCTCGGCCGCGGCCGACGCAGAAGCGCCGATAGCGCTCGCGATCGCCGTCGCCGGCGTTGATTGCCGGAAAGTAGTTCCAGAGGCGAAGCGGGTAGCCGAAGCTCGATTCCTCGAGTCGGCCGATCAGCCTTCGGTAGATCCGTTC
>JBPRGD010000031.1:0-1378 GCA_051428125.1 Candidatus Wenzhouxiangella sp. M2_3B_020 | reverse complement strand
GGCACATCAAATCGGGATTGACGAGACGCTACTCTCTCGGTTCGACGGCATCGTAACCATGCGCGACGACCCGGACACGGAGACGGACGCGAAGATCGCAGAGCGAATCATTGACGGTATCGTTGAAGCGAGCGAATACGTTACGGAGGACACCGCCGAGTTCGACGTGTTAGACCGCCCGGTGCCGGTGGACGTTGGTCGCGCGTGGATTCAACACGCTCGGGAGAACGTCCATCCGACGGCCGACCGCGAGCAGTTGGTCGAACTCCGCGATTGGTACGCCGAGGAGGTGCGACAGCTGAACAACGACTACGCGAGCGGTGGCGAGGGCTACGATATGCCCGTCCCGGCGACGGCGCGCGTTGTCGAGAACACGTATCGCTTCGCCGCGGCGTTCGCGCGCTTGCACCTGCGCGACCGCATCGCCGCCGAGGACGTAGCGCGGGCAAAGTCGCTTGCCAAGCAACTTATCGCCCAATCGTGGGACGGCGAGAAGTTCCACGGCTCCCCCGCGAGCGGTGCGCCGAGTAGCGAGAAAGACCAAGTTGAGGCGCTTATCAGCGCGATACGAGAGAACGACGGCCTTGCGTATGGCGACCTGACGGACGCGACGGGCATGGACGCGCAAGCGGTGGATGCAACCTTAGAGAAGGTGCGCCGGCAGGGGCAGGTGTACGAACCCGAGACGGATTTCTACCGGGTGGTTGCATGAGCGAACCGTGGCGCTATCGGTGTCCCGAGTGTGGGAGTGCGAGCATCGGCGTTCGCAACGGCGGGCACAACGCGACGAACAGCGCGCGAACGTTCTACTGTGGCTACTGTGAGGCAACGCCGACGCGGCTTCGAGACGCCAAGACCGATACGTTACGCCGGCCGAAGCGCGGGGAGATTGCATGACTAACGACACCCAAGCCCGCGCCGACCGCAAGCACCGCTACGAGCGCGTGCTCCGAACCGTCGAGTACCAAACCGGCGGCCCGGAGTCAATCCAGACCGCAGGCGTGTCACAGTCCACGGTCGTCATGCTGCTTGCCGCACAGTCGCACCACGAACGCAGCGGCGTCATGAAGGCATTGCGCGCGGCCGTCGAGAACGGCGACCTGTTGCGATGGACGACGACGCCGGAACGCGACACGCGATGGGACGTGAAGTATGCCCGCACGACGGAGGCGGCACTCCGCGCCGTGGTCGCGGAGCAGAACGCCCGCGACGAGCCGAATACCGACCTTATCGAAACCGCGGCGGCACTACTATGATAGAGCAACGCAAATACGGCGACTCGGGCTGTAACGCTACCGTTACGCTGGCGTGTCCGTGCGGCCGGCAGTTTTCCAACAACAGCGGCCGCTCCTTCCGCGACCACGGCGCGGAGTGCCGC
>JBPRGD010000030.1:0-4293 GCA_051428125.1 Candidatus Wenzhouxiangella sp. M2_3B_020 | reverse complement strand
CGCCTTCCGCGCCGCACCACGCATCGCGTTCATCCGCATGGCGGACGGCATCGTCGCGCTCAACAGCACCATCGAGCTGATGAAGGACCTGGGTCGGCCCCGCGGCGACATGTGGGAGGTCGCCGTCTGGGAGGACGTCCTCAAGGTCGAGGGAGACGAGCTGTTCTACACCTACCAGGTCGACAACCAAGCGATCGTGGTGCCCGAGAACATCGACGCCATCCGCGCTATCAGCGGCGTCGAGACCGAACCCGCCGCGTCCATCCGCAAAACCGACGAGAGCCTCGGGATGCTGCGGGAATTCGTGCGATGAGGACCCTCGTGTAGCGCGACCCTCCTCAGGCCGTCGTGGCGTTGTCCACGGTCTCCCGACCCCGCAGCGACCCGCGCACCGAGCAGTGGTCGTCCCAGCGTGGGTTCTGTCGGAGAATTCCCGACCCACCCCAGGTGGGGTGGAGTATTCTAAGTCTCGGAAGGAGACGCATGGAACCCAAGGAAACACCGCAACCGCTACCTCGCCTCCATGCCTTCGGAGCATGCGCCGGGCAAGGAGCTTTTCACGGACGAAACGAAGTCGAAGTGCCCTCGGCCTTTGCGGGCCCGGAGGCACAACACGCGAACCAGGGAGGTGAAGACGTGCGCCACAGAACGAACGAAGAGCAGCGGCCGGACGAAAACCTCGTCTTCGACATCGTCTGCGGCCAACTCGTCGACACGGACGCGACCGAGCACGAGACGACCTTTCAGGACGAGAAGTATTTCTTCTGCTGCGCCAAGTGCAAGAGCGCCTTCGACGCCCACCCCGAACGCTACGTGCGCTCCGACGCCTATGGACCGTTCCACTAGCGTGGCTGGGCCCATGCTCACGGCCGACCGGCCCGCGGTTCCGGGCCCGTCCGGGAGCAGATCGGAGCCGAAGCGAACGAAGGAAACGACCGACCGTAACCCGGACCACCCGACCGCCGCAAATCGTCGCGGCGGCTCTGGCGCGGCCGGTGTTCGGCACGACCGTCTGGACGAGCGGGAACCGGTTCTAGAAGCCTCGGGAATCGTCAAGAGCTACACCCGAGGAATCTGGCCCCGGCGCCGGTCGCTGACGGTGCTTCGTGGCGCCGACCTCGTGCTTCGCCCCGGAGAGATCGTCGGGCTGGTCGGGGAAAACGGCTCGGGCAAATCGACGTTGATGAAGATCCTGGTTCGGAGCCTCGACCGAGACGCCGGCGTGGTGCGCCGTTCCGGCTCGCTCGGGTACTGCCCTCAGGAACCGATCCTCTACGAGCGACTCACCTGCGACGAGCACTTCCAACTGTTCGGCAGGGCGTACGCGATGGCCTCCATCGACGTCGAGAACGCCGCCACCCACATCTACGAGACCCTCGGCTTCGGCGGGTGGCGTGACTCCCGGGTCGAGGAGTTGTCCGGTGGAACCAGAGCCAAGCTCAATCTGGGGCTGGCGCTCCTGCCAGATCCCGACGCGCTCCTCCTCGACGAGCCGTATGCCGGATTCGACTGGGACACGTACCAGCGGTTCTGGGAGCTGACCAAAAAGCGGCGCGATGCGGGGCGTGCGCTGCTTATCATCAGCCACTTCATCACCGACGCCGAGCGTTTCGATCGGATCTACGACCTGGTCGATGGTAGGACGGTGCCGCGATGACGGCCCTACTTACCTGGCGCTTCCTCAACGAGTACGCCCGTAGACCGCTGAACCTGGTGCTGCTGGCGGTCGTACCGGTGGTGTTCGTCGCATTGTCGGCAGACGCGATCGCCGAGTTCGCCAGGCTCCTCGGCGGCGAGGCCGGTTTCGGCCGGCTGGAGGTCGCCACCGCCGGGTGGGCGGCGGCGTTCCTCGCCGGGGTGGCGGGCTTCTTCCAGGCGACCGGTTCGAGGAAAGCCGACCGCCGGCTCGCGGCGGCCGGCTCGAACCCGCTCGCGGTAGTGGCCGCCCGGCTCGCTTCGTCGCTGGCCCTGGCGGCGGTCGCGGCGGCGGGAGCCCTGATCGCGCTCGCCGTCCGCACCGAAATCGCCGACGTATGGGGCGTCGTGGGAGCGACCGGAATGTTCGCCGTGATCTACCTGGCGATCGGGATCACGATCGGTGCCCTGGTCCGCTCTGAGATGAACGGGTCGCTGATCATCATCTTCATCTGGATGTTCGACGTCTTCTTCGGTCCGGCCATGGGCCAGACCGACACGCTGGTCATCCGCTTCTTCCCCGGTCACTTCCCCACCCTGGTCATGCTGGACGCCGCCTCCGGTCATGCCGGTGCCCTCGGAGACCTGGGCGCCGCCCTGGCCTGGACCGTGGGAAGCGTCCTCGTGGCGGGATCGGCGCTCCTCGCCACCACCCGTCCAGGCCGCGGGGATCGCTCACGACGCACGATCGGGAGTTGGGCACGCACCGCCGCCGGACTCCGCTACGCCTGGCGCGAATACCGTCGAAACATCGCCCTGTGGGTACTGCTGGTAGGCCTGCCGTTCGTGTTCATTTCGCTTTCCTTTGTGATCACCCCCGACGATCCCGCGCCCGTCGAGTTGGTCGAGAACGGCCGCAGCGCGATCCGAATGATCTCCCTGATCGACGTCCACGGCGCCATCATGGTCCCGATCACCGTGGGCTTCCTGGCGGGATTGGCGGGTCTGTTCGTCGTGCTCGGCTCGGCTCAAGGAGACCGCAGGTTGGTGCTCGCCGGGTTCCGGCCGCGCGAGGTCCTGCTCGCGCGCTTCGGAGTGATCGCCTTGGCCGCCGTCTTGGTCAGCGTCGTCTCGTTGGCGGTCACCGCCGGCGGCTTCCAACCCGAAGCGTGGCTCACCTTCGCAACGGCAACCCTGGCGGTGGCGCTCACCTACGCCATGATCGGCGTCATCATCGGACCGCTCGTCGGTCGCCTCGGTGGCCTCTACCTGATGTTCCTCCTGCCATTCCTGGACGTCGGACTCGCCCAGAACATCATGTTCGACGCCGCCCCGCCCGCCTGGGCGAAGTGGATGCCCGCCCATGGCGCCGTCCGGGTCCTCGTCGACGGCGCCTTCACCCCGACCTTCGACGAAACCGGCGGCCTCCTCCTCGGCCTGGCCTGGCTGGCCGGCCTGTTGGCACTCGCGGCCGTCGTGTTCCACCGCACCGCGGCGCCGCGACGGACCTGAGGCCGACACCAAAGCTGCACGTGTGCGCCCGCTGGAAGGAGTCCTCGTGGAACACATCCGCCGGCTCATCGCAATCGCCCGCACGCTCTACGCGGAACTCGGGGCGTACCGCCGCTTCCAGGCCGGGACATCCCCAGACGCACCTCGCAAGTTCACCGAAAGCCTAATCGAACTCGGCCCGACCTTCGTGAAGCTCGGACAGATCCTCAGCACCCGTCCTGATGTGCTCCCACAGGCCTACGTCGACGCCCTCGCCCGGCTGCAGGACGACCAGCCTCCGGAACCGTTCGAGGTCGTCCGCGCCACGCTGGAGCGGGAGTTGGGGGATTCGGTCGAGAAGCGCTTCGCGAAGCTCGAACCTCAACCCGTGGCGGCTGCCTCCCTGGCGCAGGTGCATCGCGCACGGCTCGTTCCGGGCGGTCCTAATGTGGCTGTGAAGGTCCAGCGGCCAGGGCTCGAGCGGCGCGTAACCGCGGATCTCGACGCGTTCACGACGATCCTGCGCTTTGCGGAACGGCTGTCTCCGGCCCGGGTCGAGCGGACCAACGCGGCCGGATTCCTTCGCGAGTTCCGCCGCTACACCCTGCAGGAGCTCGACTTCACCCACGAGGGTGCCGTCATCGAGCGATTCCGCTCTACCCTGGCGAACCTCCCGCGGGTGCGCGTGCCGACCGTCCACTGGGACCGCACCAGCAAACGGGTGCTGACCCTGGAGTGGGTCGAGGGGATGCGGCTGGTCGAGGCGGCCGAGCGCTTCGAACCCGCCGAGCGCCACAAGCTCGCCGAGGGCATGGTCGAAACGCTCCTGCAGATGTTCGTCTCGGACGGACTGTTTCACGCCGACCTCCATCCGGGGAACATCGTCTTCCACGACGACGGAACGTTCACGCTGCTGGACTTCGGCATGTACGGCGAGTTGACGCCGGCGCAGCGCGACCGCTTCGTCCTCTACCTGGTGGCGGTGGTGCAGCGGCAGGTCCGCCGCGCCTGCCACCACTTCACGGCGCAGACCCATCAGCTGCCGGGGTCCGACGAGGGGCGCTTCTTCGAACGATTCTCGCACCTCGCCGAGACGTTCTACGCTTCGCCGCTGCGCGATATGAGCTTCGCCCGGGTCTACCTGGAGATGATGAAGGCCGGCTACGC
>JBPRGD010000029.1:0-1276 GCA_051428125.1 Candidatus Wenzhouxiangella sp. M2_3B_020 | reverse complement strand
CGCGCTCGTACTGCAGGGCGGCTACGAGTCGCCGATGCGGTTCGAGCCGATCGGCGAGAGCCGGCTTCGCCTGATCGACGGGGGCGCCGACGGCGCGAGCGGGCCGAGCCCAGAGGACGCACTGCAGCGTACCGGGTCGTTCGACCCGATCCGCCCGGAGCTCCGGATGCGCGGCATGTACAGCTACCTGGCCGACGCCGCGACGTTCATGGAGTGCCGCACCGGGCGTCGGATGCCGGTGGCCCAGGAGGCTGCGAACATCGAACTCGAGCGCGGCTACCTAAATGTCGACCCGGCCCCGGCCGAGGGTCTGCTGGCCGTGATCACCGGCCGTATCGTCCAGCGTCAGCCCATGGACGGGAGCGTGCCCGAGCCGACCGTCGTTCCGCTGGCGTTCCACGCCGTCCGGCCCGGCGAGACCTGCGGCACGCCGTTCAGCCGGGCCGAACTGAAGGACACGTACTGGAAGCTGACGCGCATGGGCGACGAATCCATCATCCCGATCGTCGAGGCACGCGAACCGCACATCGTGCTCAACGCCGACGGCGGGATGACGGGTTCGGACGGCTGCAACCAGCTGAGAGCCGGTTACGCAATCGACGGCGACACGATCGGTTTCGGCGAGATCGCCACGACGCGAATGGCCTGCCCGCAGGGCGAGGAACAGGCGCGGCAGTTTCGCACCGCGCTGGATCGGGTAAGCCGGTATCGCGTGGTCGGCTCTCATCTCGAGTTGTTCAACGAGGCCGGCGAGATGCTCGCGCGCTTCGAGGCCGTATACGTGGACTGACGAAGGTTTCCCGGGAGGACGTCGGCGATGACACGCACACGACCGCGTCTTTCACGCGCCTCGAAGATCGCATGGGCCGCGCTGGCGGTCGGCCTCGTGCTCGGCGTGTTCGCCTGGTGGCTGGCCGAGCCGCCGGAGCCCGGGGAGTTCTATACGCTGGAGCTACCCGGCGACGCATCGCCCGGCGAACTCCTGCGTGCCGAACCGTTCGTGCGCGAGATTCCCGACGACGCGCGCGGTTGGCGCATCCTGTACACGACGACCGGTCTGAAGGGCGAAGTGCGGCTTGCCAGCGCCGTTGTCGCGGTTGCGCGCCGCCGGCCCGCCGGTGCCAGCCCGGTCGTCGCCTGGGCGCACGGCACGACCGGCATCGCGCGCGGTTGCGCGCCTTCGCTTCTGAAGAACACCTTTTCCTTCGTTCCGGGCTGGCCGGACGTCCTGGAGCAGGGCTGGATCTGGGTCGCCACCGATTACGCCGGTCTCGGC
>JBPRGD010000028.1:0-1245 GCA_051428125.1 Candidatus Wenzhouxiangella sp. M2_3B_020 | reverse complement strand
ACCCGCAGGCTGCGCGGCTTTCTCCAGGACATCACCGATCGCAGGAAGAGCGAGGAAAAGCTGTTCCATCTCGCCCACTACGACGGGCTGACTTCCCTGCCGAACCGTGTGCTCGTCTTCGACCGGCTGCAGCAGGCGCTTAGGCGCGCGCGGCGCAGCAATGCCGAGGTCGCGGCGCTGTTCATCGACCTGGACATGTTCAAGAAGGTCAACGACACGCTGGGCCACGATGCCGGCGACCAGGTCCTGATCGACGCGGCAGCACGCCTGACCCGGTTGTTCCGGGAGCAGGACACGGTCTCGCGGATCGGCGGGGACGAATTCCTCGTCGTCGTCGACGAGTTTCGCACCATCGGTGACGTCATCGCGCTCGCGTCGCGGGTTCTCGAGGCGTTCCGCGAACCGTTGTACGTCGAAGGCCGGGAGTTCGTGATGACGGCGAGCATCGGGATCGCCGTCGCGCCGCACGACGGCTCATCGGCGCACGACCTGATGCGCAATGCCGACACGGCCATGTATCACGCCAAGCAGAGCGGCAGGGACGCCTACCAGTTCTTCACCCGCTCGATGAATGAAGCCGTCGAGCGTCAACTCTCGATCGAGCAGGCGCTGCGCGGCGCGGTCGAGCGCGACCAGCTGTACCTGCGCTACCAGCCGCTCGTCCAACTTCCGGATCGCAGGATCGTCGGTGCCGAGGCATTGCTGCGCTGGCATCACCCGGAGCTAGGGGACGTCTCGCCCGACGAGTTCATCCCGATCGCCGAGCAGAGCGGCCAGATCGACGGGCTGGGCCGGTTCGTGATCCACGGCGTCATCCGGCAGGCGGCCGCTTGGCGGCGCGAACTGTCCCCGGAATTCTCCGTGTCCATCAACGTCTCTCCGCGCCAATTCCGCGATGCCGATATCGGCGAAGCGATCGCCACCGAGCTCGATCGCGCCGGCCTCGGCGGCGACGCGCTGGAGGTGGAGGTGACCGAGGGGCTGCTGCTGCCCGGCCGCGGCGACGTGCAGCGCGGCCTGGATGCGCTGCGCTCGCGCGGTGTCGGCCTGGTCATGGACGATTTCGGCACCGGCTACGCCTCGCTTCGCTACCTGCGCGACCATCCGTTCAGCAGCCTGAAGATCGACCGGGGATTCATCCGCGGTCTCGACACCGACGAGCGTCACCGCAAACTGGTCGTCTCGGCGCTGCGGCTCGGCGAGGCGCTGGGGATGAAGGCCGTGGCCGAAGGCGTGGAAACCGAA
>JBPRGD010000027.1:0-57274 GCA_051428125.1 Candidatus Wenzhouxiangella sp. M2_3B_020 | reverse complement strand
TCGCGCGGCCGCGGCGGGCGCGTCGCGGTAGCCGATGCCGCTGCGGGTCGGTATGCTGTCTCCGGCTGATATCGGAGGGATGGCGTGAGCGACGAAAGCGCGTGGATGCTCGAGCGGCTCGATGAGGCGGGGGCGAGGCGTCGTTATCCGATCAGGACGCTGCCGTGCGTGGTCGGCCGGAGTTCGGAATGCGACCTTCAACTCGAGCTGGACCAGATTTCACGCCGCCATGCCCGCATCGACGAGCGGGACGGCAGCCTCACGATCGAGGATCTGGACAGCACGAACGGCACCTTCGTCAACGCACGCCGAATCGACGGCGCCGTCGCGTTGTCGGTGGGCGATACGCTCCACCTGGCCGAGCAGGAATTCCGGCTTGCCCACGCCACCGAGGAGGGGGCCGGGCCCGAACAGGCGGCCCGGAACGCTTCGGACCACGCCGAGCAGACCATCGTCGGCTTCACCGGCGGTCCGGAGGGCTTTCCGCTGCTGACTCCGGCCTTCTTCGAATTGTTGAACGGGAAGCTGTTCGAGTGCCGCAGGCGACCGATTCTCGGTCCGCGCGACCGGGTGTTCGCCTACGAGTTGACGGCTGTAGGAACGCACCCGAAGCTCCGCGTCGAGATGCACAGGCTGTTCGAGCTGGCCGGCGAACTGGACGAGGGGCGGCCGCTCGCACAGCTGCTGCGCGAAACGCTGGCTGCCGAAGCGGACCGGTCCGGGATCATGGAGCCGGTGCTGCTGCCGGGCTGCCTGGCCGTTCACGAGGATCCGCGTACATGGACGAACGTCATGGCCGACCTCCAGTCGAGGTTCCCGACGCTGCAGCTCATCGCCGAAGTGCCGGGCGAGGACGACGAGGATGCCGAGACCCGGCTCGAAGGCATCGCCGGAATCGGCATGTCGGGCTGCGCCGGCTTTCGCGACACGCGCGGCATGAATGGAAGCCGGCTTCCGCACCGCGTCGAATTCGTTCGGTTCCCGTTCGATCCGGACGAACCGCCGGATTCCGATTTCGTCGATGCATGCAGGGCCCGCCGCCTGCGGGTGATCGCCGAGGGCATCGATTCCGAGGCAGCCCGGGAAGGAGCGAAGGGGCTCGGAATCACCCTCCTCATCGGCCGACTTGCCGGTGAATCGGAGCCGCTGGCCCGGGATGGGAGCTGAACGGGCAACGGGCGATCCGGACCCTCGCGACCCCCGGCAGGGTGACGCCCGCACCGGGTGTTCGATGAGCCGCCATATGGCGTTGTTGCGTGGCATCAACGTCGGCGGACGCAACCGGCTTCCGATGGTCGACCTCGTTTCGATCTTCGAGTCGCTCGGTTACCGGGATGTCCGTACCGTCGCACAGAGCGGCAACGTCGTTTTCGCGCCACCGGATCCATCGGTCGGCGCGAATGCGCGGGCGATTGCCGCCTCGATCGCGGACTCGATCGCCGAGCGACACGGCTTTCGTCCGCAGGTGATGGTGCTATCGCCGAATGCGCTGCGCACCGCGATCGATCGCAACCCGTTTCCGGCCGCCGACGGCAGGGCACTGCATTTCTTCTTTCTCGAATCGCCCCCGATCGTGCCCGATCCGGCGAGCCTCGAGGCCCGAAAGCGGCCCTCGGAGAGAATCGCCCTGGACGGCAGCGTACTCTACCTGCACGCGCCGGATGGTTTTGCCCGATCTAAAATCGCGAGCACCGTGGAGCAGAGTCTCGGGGTCGCTGCCACGGCACGAAACTGGAATACCGTGAAGAAGCTGGAGATGATGCTCGATCGGGCCTGAAGATCCGGTTCGGTGGGATCGGCGGAAAACGGGACGCATCGGCGGGCGGCACGCACCGCCCGGCCTGGCGAAGGCCGCTCGACGGATGATGTTTTTGCGGTTGCGACCAATCGCGAGACGCGTTCTAATGCGGACCCGGTGCAAGCGATGCCAGGCGTTCGGTGCCGGAGATCCGGGCTTTTCGAGGAGCGTGGACGTCATGAAACGGTTCATCAGGGAAAACGCCGTGCTGGTTCTCGGCGTCTCGCTGCCGCTGCTGCTGGTTGCGGGGCTGCTGGCCATTCACGGAATCGCGCGGCTCACCGGGGAACCACCGGCCTATCCCGTCGCCTACGCGTCGTTTGCGCACTACGCCGGTCAGCACCAATGGTCGTTCGACATCGCCGAAGACGGCCGACTTCGCATCGAATACCTTCGGACGGATCATCGTGCATCGTCGCCGCTTTCGGACGACGGGCGCGTAACGATCGCCGTGTTCGACGCAGCGTCTGATCACCTGCGGACTTTCGACGTCGGAGCACCCGAAGATCCACCCGACGGCGAACGCGTCGTGGTTTCCCTGCCGCCCGCGCTGCAAGGCGTGCGTTTCGACGGCTCGACGACCGCGCCGGACGGCTACCGCTTCGAGCGAGGCGGCCGGCGCGGCGGCGGATTGTTCGCCGAGATCTTCGGAACCGGGACTCGCCACGATCACCGGCTGGTCGACGGCGGGGTGCCGTACGCGGTGCCCGAGATCGGTTCGACGACGATCTACGATCGCTTCATCGGGTGGGTCGTCGATGGCCTCTGACCGTCGCCGGGCGCTGGACCGCATTGCCGGACTGGCGCGCGCCCATGATCTGTCCGTGGCCGAGATCCGGAAACGGCTGGAGGAATCCGGCGACGCCGATGAGCCGAGCGCGCCGGCAAGCCGGGCGATGACGATCCTGGCCTATCTGGGTGCGGTGTTCGTGTTTTCGGGCCTGGTCACCGCAGTGAACCTCGTCTGGCCGGCATTGGGCAGCCCGTCACGGGTGCTCGCCACGCTGGGTTCCGGAATGGTCGCGCTGGTTCTGTCGCTGTTCGCGCACCGCGATCCGCGTTTCCGGCGCGCATCCCTTCCACTGTTCGTGATCGGAGCAGTGACTCAGACGGCCGGGCTTTTCGTCGTGCTGTCGGAGTTCTCGACCGGCGGCTCGACGGCGCTCGGGGCGGCGGCGGTGTTCGCGACGATGACGCTGCAGATGCTGTTGCTGTTCGCGCATCTACGGTGGACGGTGGCTGCGTTCTTCGCCCTCGCGTTCGGCTTCTCGTTCGTCGCGGCGATCCTGTCGTGGCTGGATGTCGACGGTACGGCGATCCTGTTCGTCATCGGGATATCGGGCCTGATGGCGACGATCGGCATCGCACGTACCGCGCACGCGGCGATCGCCCCGGCCGCATTTCCGGTCTTCGCGGTGTTCATCGCGTTTTCCGCGTTCGATGCTCTGGAAGGCAGCTTTCCGCTGGACTGCGGCCTGATCGGCATCGCCGCGGGGCTGCTGATCGCAGGCGTCAGGGTCCGGAGCCGTTCGCTGCTCGCGACCGGCGTGGCCGTGACGCTGGGATACCTCGGCTACTACACCGACGAGTATTTCGCGGGCATGCTCGGCTGGCCGATTGCGCTGATCCTCGTCGGGTTCGCGATGATCGCGCTGTCCGGTTATGCAATCAGGCTCGGGCGAGACATCGAGTCCGGGTAGCCGCCGACGGCGATACGGCCCAGCGGCGAAGAGCCCGCGCCCCCGCTTGATCCGGCCGGCGCGATGTGCGAAGTTGTCGTCGTCGACCCCGGAGCACGCCAATGTTCCTTCGATTCGCATTCGCCATCGTACTTGCCGGCCCGATGGGTGCGATCGCGCATGAACCGGTGGAATGGAACGGCGCCACATACCGGGTGGTCCTGAGCTCGACCGAATCCGACGGAAAATCCGGAATGTTCACGGTTGCGGTCAAGCAGCCCGGCGGCCCGCCGCTGCACGTGCACGCCGATGCCGACGAGTACTTCTACGTGCTGGAGGGAACCGTCCGCTTCCGCGTCGACGAGCGCTCCGACGTTCTGCGGACCGGCGAAGTGGCGTATGTCCCCCGGGGCACGGAGCACACCTACCGCGTGGAGAGCGAAGAGGGCGGGCGCATGCTCACCATCGTCGTACCGGGCGGATTCGAACGCTTCTTCGAGGCCATGGCCGCCGAGGCGCTGGTGATCCCGGACGACATGCCGAGAATCGGCGAGATCGCCGAACGGTTCGAACTCACGTTCACCGGCCCGCCGTTGCCCCCGAAGTAATCCGTCTCAACGGCGACCGGTCAAGACGCCGCGACGCGAAGATTTGGCGGGGCGGCCGGATTGCCGTACCATGCCCGCAACGGCTGCCGTCAGGCGTTCCTTGCGTCGAACGGTTGCCGACAACCAGGCGGACCCGACGATCATGACCGATGGCACTTCCCCGAGCGGGCCCACGGGTTCCGACAACGAATTCGCATCGCGGTCGATACGCCGAGAGTCGGGTTTTCGTCTTCTGCGGCGACTCTTGATCTACCACTCCGTCCTCGCCGCGGTCCTGGTCGTACTGGTCACCGCGTTTCCCGCCTTCGTGGACATACTCCCCGTCGGCGGGGTCAGCGAACTGGCGCAGGGCGGCGAGGTCCGCGTCAGCAGCGCGGATTCTTCGGCCGCCGACGGCGAGATCGTCAACACCATGCTTCGTGCGACCGGCGAGCTGGACAGCCTCGGTTACGCGCGCCGACTGGCCATCACGTTGATCGGGATCTGGCTGCTGGTGCTGCCGGTATCGTGGGTGCAGAAGAACGTCAACCGGGCCGGCACGGCGGATCACTCGCTGGACGAGACCACGCTCATCCTCCCCGGGGTGGTCGCGGCGATCGTCCTGGTGGTCCAGCACAGCCTGGCATTGGCATTCAGTCTCGCCGGCATCGTCGCCGGCGTTCAGTTCCGACGCGCGCTGCAGGACACGTTCGACACGTTGTTCATCCTCGTCGCGATCGGCACCGGAATCGCGGCGGGCGTTCGGGCGCTGGAGATCGCGGCCGTGCTGACGGTCTTCTTTTCCTACGCGACACTGTATGTCTGCTGCTTCGGAGACGGCCTGGAAGCGGAATTCGCGGCCCGCAGGAAAGCCGACAAGCGTCGTCGAAAGAAGGCCGCGCAACTCGCCGAACGCGAGACGGCCGAGTCCGGCTCGGACGAACGGGACGCCCGGTGAACGCATCCCGTTCGCTCGCTTTCGGATGCCTTGCGCTGCTTGGCGTGTCGATGCACGCAAACGCCGAGGAACCGGACGATCCGGTGCCGCTGTTCTCGAACGAAGGCACGATCGCCGCCGAGATCAGCGCACCGTGGCGCAGGCTGCGACGTGAAGACGAAGAGGACGGCCCGTATCCCGCGCGGATCGAATACATCGACAGCGATGGGCGCCCGCGGTCGCTCGCGCTGACGGTGGAGCGACGCGGCCTCACGCGTCAGCGCATCTGCAACATGCCGCCGATCAAGCTGCGCTTCGACGATGAAGAGGTCGAAGGTACGCTGTTGGAAGGCAACAAGTCCATCAAGCTGGTCACGCATTGCAAGAACGGCAAGCGCTGGGAGCACTACTACGTGCTCGAAATGCTGGCCTACCGGATCTACAACCGGATCACCGACATGAGTTTCCGGGTTCGTCCGCTGTCGTTGACCTACCGCGACAGCGAGCGCGGATCGGTCGACGGTCCGCGCTTCGCGTTCATGATCGAGGACGACAAGCTGGTCGGGGATCGCCACGGCCTCGACAAGCTCGAGCACAGGGAAATATCGCCGAACGACCTTGACGCGGTCGAAACCAGCCGTCTGGCGCTGTTCCAGTACCTGATCGGCAACGTCGACTGGTCGGCGCTCAGCGGCCCCGGAGACGAGTGCTGCCATAACGCCAAGCTCATCGGGGAGGATTCGCTGCGACCGGTGTTTGCCGTGCCTTACGACTTCGACAGCTCGGGCCTGGTCGACGCGCACTACGCTGTGCCCCCGGAATCGTTGCAGATGCGCGACGTGTCGCAGCGGGTGTTTCGCGGGTTCTGCGTGCACAACGAGGGGCTCGAAACGGCGCGCCGGGAATTCCTCGATCTGGAAGACGAGCTTCTTGCACTGGTCCAACGGGAAACCCGGATCTCGGAACGCGATCGGAAACAGGCCGATCGATACATGCGGGAATTCTTCGTCGTGCTGAACGATTCTCGGAGATTCAAGCGTCAGGTCATCGGCGACTGCCGCAGATAGGCACTGCTTCGTTCACCCGGGCATCCCGCTCGGCCTCCGTGGCGGACTTCGCGTCGGTCGGCAGGGCGTCGCGCGCATCCAGCGCCTGTTCTTCCAGCACGGAAAGCCGGCGTCGGAGCGCCTCGTCGCCGGGATGAAGCTCCGAGACCTCGCGTACGTAGCGACCCAGATCGTCGCGACCCTCGGGCAGGCGCACGCGACCGTTCCGGTAGCCGGCGAATATTCCGTCACCGACGATTTCCAGATATCCGACGTGGCCGCCGTAGGCCGCGCTGATGCCCGTGTCGATCTGCAGGACACGGCCATCGTAGCGGGGCCAGATCACGCCGCCGGTCGGCGTGTGACCCACGACGATGCGCCCTGCGCCGTGTCGTTCGAGCAATGCGTCCACGGCTTCCCGCGGCGCCTCCGGCGCCACGCCCGACAGGCCCCGGTACCAGAGTGGGCCATAAGGGTCGTCGACGAGATCCAGGGCTTGCGGATCCGCCGTACGAAGCTCTTCGCGGGCCCTGTCGGTGAGCGACTCGAGCGAATCGCGGCAGTAGAAGCCGCTGAGCCCCCCGTGGACGAAGATGGTCCGGTCGAGCTGGATCGCGACGCGCGCGGCCATGACCCATTCGAACAGGTCGCCGTCGCCGCCCCACGCGGAACTCCAGGCGTAGCGGTGCTCCAGCCAGCCCGGTGGATGCGTCGCGTACCAGCGTGCGCGGAAATCCTCGGGCAGCGATTCGTACCGTTCCGGATCGCGCCGCTTCAGCTTTTTCATCATGACGCGGAAATAGCGATCCCGGATCTCGCTCGAGCGGGGCGATGCGAACGCGGCGAATTCCGCATCGGTCACGTAGCGCAGGTCCCCGTAGACGTTCATGGCTTCGTGATTGCCGATCAGGTTGTGAACGCGGCCGCCTTCGCGGTGGGCCTGGCGGGCAAGCATCGCCATGTGTTCGATGATTTTCCGGGTGTCAGGCCCGCGGTCGGGGATGTCTCCGGTCTGGACCAGGTGCGTGCCGCCCCCGGTCCAGTCGCCGTCCTCGTCGACCAGCTCGGCGGCGCGCAACGTGGCGAGATAGTGGGCCCAGTCGCCGTGGATGTCACCGATCGCGACGATGCGCTCGATGCCTTCCCAGCGGGCCCGATCGTTGCTGCCGGCTTCGACCGCGAGGCAGGCCGTGATGAGCAGCGCCGCGACGAGCGCGCGGATCACCGGCGGCACCGCGTCGTCGAAGAGGCGTTCGCAAACTTACGATTCATGCGAGTGCCGCGGCGTGATGCCGGAGGTGATCCTCGATGAACGTCTGTACGAAATAGTAGCCGTGATCGTAGCCCGGGTGTTTTCGCAGCTCGAGCCGCTGGCCGGCTTCGTCACAGGCTTCGACGAACAACTCCGGTTTCAGCTGCTCTTCGAGAAAGCCGTCTTCCAGGCCCTGGTCGATCAGGATCCTCGAACCGAACGGGTGCTCGCGGACCAGTTCCGAAGCATCGTAGTCCTTCCACCGCGACGCATCGTCGCCGAGGTAACGCGGAAACGCTTTCTGTCCCCAGGGCACCCGTGTGGGTGCAGCGATCGGCGCGAACGCCGACACCGAGCGGAAACGGTCCGGGTTCCGCAGCGCAGCGACCAGCGCCCCGTGACCGCCCATCGAATGGCCAAGCACGCCGCTGCGCTCGGGATCGACGGGAAAATGCTCGGCGACGAACGCCGGCAGTTCGCGGGTCACGTAGCTGTACATGCCGAAGCGCTCCGACCATGGCGCCTCGGTGGCATCGACGTAGAAGCCCGCGCCTTCGCCGAAGTCCCAGTCGTCCGTCGCTCCGGGAAGCCCGGTATCGCGGGGACTGGTATCGGGTGCGACCAGCACCAGCCCGAGCTCCGACGCCACGCGCTGCGCCCCGGCCTTGGTCGCGAAGACCTCGTCGTCGCACGTCAGTCCCGAGAGATAGTAGAGGACCGGTAGACGATCACCGGCCTCGTGCGGAGGCACGTAGACCGAGAAGGCCATCGGACCGTTGCAGGTTTCGGAGTGATGCGAATGGAAGCCCTGGTAGCCGCCGAAGCACTGGTGTCGGGAGCGGGTTTCGAGGGTGGTCATGGGCGGGTTCCTTCGGGCCTGGGAATGCGTTCAGGAGAAGCTGCGAATCGAGTTCTTTCGTGAATCGTGAATGGTGAATGGAAGATCCGTTCCGACCCACGGCGTATCTCGGCACATCCGTCGCCCCCTACCGCACATTCTCGTGAACGGCGGAGGGCCGGGGCGGGGGCTGGAGGACCATGTTGCAAGCATACCGGGACACGACTCGGGAAATCGCCCGGCCATTCCCGCGAGCATGATGGGAAAGGCGCGGAGGCGCGGAATCCCGTCATCGATTCATGATTCGCGGATCAATAAATCACCACCGACCGGATCGACTCGCCGTCGTGCATCAGGTCGAAGCCGCGGTTGATCTCGTCGAGCGGCAGCGTGTGCGTGATCATGTCGTCGATCCGTATCCGGCCGTCCATGTACCATTCGACGATGCGCGGCACGTCGGTGCGGCCGCGGGCGCCTCCGAATGCGCTGCCGCGCCAGTTGCGGCCGGTGACGAGCTGGAAGGGGCGGGTCGAGATCTCCTCGCCGGCGCCCGCGACCCCGATGATGACCGACGTCCCCCAGCCCTTGTGACAGCATTCCAGCGCGGTGCGCATGACGTCGACGTTGCCGATGCATTCGAAACTGTAATCGGCGCCGCCGCCGGTGAGCGCGACGAGATGGGCGACCAGGTCGCCTTCGACATCGGCGGGGTCGACGAAGTCGGTCATTCCGAAGCGCTCGGCGAGCGTCCGACGTTCGGGGTTGATGTCGACGCCGACGATCTGCACGGCTCCGGCAAGCCGCGCGCCCTGGACCACGTTGAGCCCGATGCCGCCGAGGCCGAATACGACGACCCTGGCGCCTGGCTCGACCTTCGCCGTCCAGATGACGGCACCGATGCCGGTGGTGACGCCGCAGCCGATGTAGCAGACCTTGTCGAAAGGCGCCTCCGGGTGGATCTTCGCCACCGCGATTTCCGGCAGCACGGTGTGATTGGCGAACGTCGAGGTGCCCATGTAGTGGTGCAACGGATCGCCGTTGAGCGAAAAGCGGCTGGTGCCGTCCGGCATCAGTCCCTTGCCCTGCGTTTCGCGAATCGCCTGGCAGAGATTGGTCTTCGGGTTGAGGCAGTAGTCGCACTCGCGGCATTCCGGCGTGTAGAGCGGGATGACGTGATCGCCCGGGGCGACCGACGTGACGCCCCTGCCGACATCGACGACGACCCCGGCGCCCTCGTGACCGAGGATGGCGGGGAACAGGCCCTCCGGGTCCTTGCCCGACAGCGTGAATGCATCGGTATGGCAAAGGCCGGTCGCCTTGATCTCGACGAGAACCTCCCCGGGTCGCGGCCCTTCCAGATCGACGGTCTCGATCGACAACGGCTGACCGGGCTCGAATGCTACGGCTGCTCGGGTCTGCATGGCGGATTCCCGTTGGTCCTCGAGCGGCATCATAGCCAACCTCGCACCACCGGCGCCAGCGCCGTGACCGGCTTGCAAACGCGGCCGGGCTGTGCAAACGTCAGCACGATGAGTCTTCGGCCGAAAAAGGAGTCCGAGCATGCCGGCAAAACGACTGCCCCTGCCCAAACGGTTCAACGTCGCGATGACGGAGCTGGCCTACGAGAACCTTCGCGCGCTCAACGAGCGCTTCGCCTATGGCAACAACTATCTGCTCACAGTCCTGCTCGAGAACCTCGAGTCGATCGCCGATCCGGATGCGCTGGAGCGGGCCTTCGACGAATTCGCGGCCGAGTACGGGCGGCCGGCGGCGGAGCCGATGAACAAGAACTGAATTCGCCGAGACGCCTCGCGAGGAGGGACGCCTGCTGAACCGGCGGGCCGGATCCATGGAACGCCTCGCGACCGCGGCGCGCGCCTGCACCGAGTGCGAGCCGGCGCTGCCGCTGGGTGCGAACCCCATCCTCCAGGTCCATCGGGAGGCCCGCATTCTCGTCGCAAGCCAGGCGCCGGGACGAATCGCGCACGAAAGCGGCGTCCCTTTTCTCGATCCCAGCGGGCGCCGATTGCGCACCTGGATGGGGCTGGACGAAGACGCATTCTACGATGCCCGCAACGTGGCCATTCTGCCCATGGGCTTCTGTTACCCGGGCCGCGGAAGCTGGGGCGACCTGCCGCCGCGCCCCGAATGCGCGCCGTTGTGGCGCCGGGCGTTCCTGGCGAAGCTCGAGCGGGTCCGGCTCACGCTGGTCATCGGCCGCCACGCCCAGCGCTGGCATTTCGGCCGGGCGTGCCCGGTGGCGCAGGCGGCGCGGCAGTGGCTGGAAGACGGTGGATCCGTCGTTCCGCTACCGCACCCAAGCCCCCGAAACAACACCTGGCTTCAGCGCAACGCCTGGTTCGAACGCGACCTCGTGCCGCGACTGCGCACCAGCGTGACAGCCGCGCTCGCCGACTGAGCAAGGACGGTGAAGTCCAGTCGATCAACCCGGCCTGTCCCGAGACCGTCGGCGCAATCGCATCGAAGGGAGAGAATGCCACCCGTTGCTCCAGAGCTGATCGCCAGCGTTAAAATCTAGCGTTTACCTCGAGCAGGCTCGCCGATGCAGACTTCGCTGATCGTCGTCGACGATTTCATGGACAACGCAGAGCGCGTTCGGCGCGCGGCGCTGGAGCTGGACTATCCGGTTCCGCCCGACGAGGCCTACTATTCGGGTCGCAACTCGGCGCAGCGCGTCAACCTCGAGGGCGTGACGGAGCAGGTCTCGCGACTGACCGGGGAGCCGCTGGAACCGGTGCCAGGCACGGGGCACGGCAAGTTCCGGCTGACGCTGGAAGGCGACGAGGGGCGCGGAGACATCCACATCGACAGCCAGTGCCACTGGTCGGGCATCTTCTACCTGACCGCTCCGGAAGACTGTCGCGGCGGCACCGAGTTCTTCAGGCACAAGCCGACGAACATGGAACGCTGCCCGATCACGGAGAACGAGCTCCGGGCCTGCGGAATGCGGTCGTTCGGCGACATCGTCGAGCGGATCATGAAACCGGACTCCCGCGACCGCTCGAAATGGGACCGCACGATGACGGTGCCGATGAAGTTCAACCGGCTCATCCTGTTTCGCCCGTGGTTCTGGCACGGCGCGGGGCCGGGCTTCGGCGATCGCGCCGAGAACGGGCGCCTGATCCACCTGCTGTTCTTCAGGCGCGCGGGCTGAGGTCATTCCGACGGGCGGGCGGTCCCGCGAGCGTCTTACAATGGCGAGCGCCCGGGGGCTTCCCGTCGAAGCGAGCCGCGCCGGGCCTACTGGATCCCAGGGAACCTGCGATGGGCGCGATCTTTTCCCTTCTGATCATTCTGGTGCTTTCGTTTCTCGTCACGCGTATCGCTTCGGCCGCGCTGATGCACACGGGTCTGTCCAGGGAAGTCGCCCGCTTCCAGGCCCGCTCGGCGCTGACGGGCGCCGGTTTCACGACCACCGAGTCCGAACGGCTGGTCAACCACCCGCTTCGCCGCCGCATCCTGATGCTCCTGATGCTGGCCGGCAACGCCGGCATCATCACCGCGGTTTCGTCGCTGCTGCTGGCATTCGTCGACGGCGACAACGCAACCGATGCATGGGTGAAGGTCGCGCTGCTGGTCACCGGCCTGCTGGCGCTCTGGTACGTCGCCAACAGCGAATTCGTCGATCGTCACCTGTCGAGCCTCATCGATCGGCTTCTGAAGCGTCACACGTCGATCGAGGTCCGCGACTTCGACAGCCTGCTCGGCCTGTCCGGCGACTACCGCGTCGTGGAGTTGCAGGTGTCCGACTCGGACTGGCTCTGCGGCAAGACGCTGGAGCGGTCCGAACTGTCCGAGGAGGGCATTCTCATCCTCGCAATTCAGCGGGCGAACGGAAAGTTCATCGGCACCCCGGCGCACGACATCAAGATCCAGGCCGAGGACATGGTGATCCTGTACGGACACGTCGATGCGCTCAGGGAGCTGGATGCGCGCCGCTACGGGCTGCAGGGCAATCGCGAACACGACCGGGCCAAGCGCAAGGGGGAAGAGCGTGCGAAGCAGGAACAACAGGAAGACGAGCAGGCCGACGAATCGGCAACCGAGGACGGGAATGCCGAAGAAGCGCGCGGCCGGGACGACTGACGCGCGCGTCGCGGGCACGGCCAGCGGCGACGATCTCGCGATCATCGCGGCCAGCCGTTAGGATCGGTCATCGTGGCCGAACTGAATAAACAGACGCTTCGGGACACGGACTGGCACGCGCTGAGCGCGGACGATGCGCTGTCGAAGCTCGACGGCGACCAGGACGGTCTTTCGGACGACGAGGCCGAGCGGCGACGCGAACGCCACGGCGCAAACGAACTGCCCGAAGAGGATCGGCCGGGTCTGCTGCGGATCTTCCTCCGCCAGTTCAAGGACCCGCTGGTCTACGTCCTGCTGATCGCGGGCCTGGTATCGCTGGGGCTGGGCAACCTCGCAAACGCCGCATTCATCGGCGCGGTACTGCTGATCAACTCCGTCGTCGGGGCGCTGCAGGAGGGCCGTGCCGAGGCCAGCGCCTCGGCGCTGAAGGAAATGATCCGGGTTCGCGCCCGCGTTCGTCGCGACGGACGAGAACAGCGCATCGACGCCACCGAGCTGGTTCCCGGCGACGTCGTGCAGCTCGCCGCGGGAGATGCGGTGCCCGCCGACCTGCGGCTGCTTTCCGCCGAGGGGCTGGAGGTCGACGAAGCTCCGTTGACCGGCGAATCAACGCCGGTGGGAAAGAGCGCCGACGACGATCTCGACGAGGATGCCGTGGTCAGCGAACGCACGACCATGGCGTTCGCGGGCAGTACCGTGATGGACGGCAGCGCCGTCGGCGTCGTCTGCCGGATCGGCGAGGGCACGCAGGTCGGGCAGATCGCAGAAGCCCTCGCGCACGGCGAATCCCAGGCGCCGCCGCTGGTGCTGAAACTACGTCGTTTCACGCGCCAGATCGCGTTGTTCGTGCTGGGCGCCGTGGTGCTGCTGAGCGTGACCCAGTTCATGCAGGGCGTGGCCATCGAGCAGCTGTTCTTCCTTGGCGTGGCGCTGGCCGTCTCGGCCATTCCCGCCGGACTGCCGATCGCGATCACCGTCGCGATGGCGCTGGCGACGCGCCGGATGGCCGACTGCAACGTGATCGTGCGCCAGCTGCCGGCCGTCGAGGGGCTGGGTTCGTGCACGATGATCGCCAGCGACAAGACGGGCACGCTGACCGAGAACGTGCTGACCATTCGACGGCTGCAGCTCGCCGACGGCGATGAATGGCAGGTCGACGGCGAAGGCTACGAACCGGAGGGCCGGATACATCGTGACGATGATCCGCCCGACGGCGAGGCGAAGGACGTCATCGAGCGCCTGATCCGTGCCGGAGCGCTGTGCAACGAGGCCAGTATCCGCTTTGACGGCGGGGAGGCCGACGAAGACGAGGCCGAAACCGAAGGCCACAGCGTCGATCTGGCGTTTCTGGTCCTCGGCGCCAAGGTCGATGCCGACCGTGATGAGCTGCTCGAGCGCCATCGGCAGGTCGATGCCATGCCGTTCAGCGCGAAGCGCCGCTTCGCCGCCTCGTTCAACGAGGTCGGCGACGAGGTCGTCGCGCACGTCAAGGGGGCGGCCGAGGCCGTGCTTCCGATGTGCACCGATATCGACGCCGATGCGTTGCACGAGCGCGAGGAGGAACTGGCCCGGGACGGTTTCCGCGTCCTGGCCGTGGCGGCGGGCCCGGTCTCCGGAGACCGCCACGAATACGGCGAGGACGACCTGCAGGGGCTCGAGTTTCTCGGCTTCGCCGCGTTGATCGACCCCATCCGCTCCGAGGTGCCGGAAGCCGTGGAGCGCTGCCGGCGTGCCGGCGTGGAAGTCCGCATGATCACCGGCGACCATCCCGCGACCGGGCTGGCCATCGCGCGCGACCTGGGGATCGCGGACGAGGACTCCGGGGCCCTGACCGGAGCCCAGCTGCGCGAACTGCAGGACGACGAGGACGAACTGTCCGAGCGCATCCGGTCGGCGGCTGTCTTCGCGCGCGTCGAGCCCAAACAGAAGACGCTGATCGTCGAAACCCTGCAACGGTCCGGTGAGCTCGTCGCGGTGACCGGCGACGGCGTCAACGACGCGCCGGCGCTGAAGACGGCCCATATCGGCGTGGCGATGGGGCGCGAGGGGACCGACGTCGCACGGCGCGCGTCGTCGCTGATACTGACCGACGACAATTTCGCGTCGCTGGTCGACGGGATCGAGCAGGGCCGTGGCGCCTACGACAACGTTCGCAAGGTTACGTGGCTGCTGCTGGCCACCGGCGCGGCCGAGGTGCTGCTGTTCTTCCTGGCGCTGTTCGCCGGACTGCCGCTTCCGCTAACCGCGATCCAGCTTCTCTGGCTCAACCTCGTGACCAACGGCATACAGGACGTGGCCCTGGCCTCCGAGCGCGTCGAGCCCGATACGCTTGAACGCAAGCCGCGTCCGCCGGATGAGCCGATCTTCAACCGCCGCATGATCCAGGAAACCCTGGTCTCGGGGCTCTACATGGGCTCTGTGGCGTTCGTGCTGTTCTTCGTTCTGCTCGAGGGCTTCGGGCTGGACGAGTTCCAGGCCCGCAACCTCGTGCTGCTGCAGATGGTGCTGTTCGAGAACGTGCACGCGTTCAGCTGCCGTTCGGAGACCCGCTCGGTCTTCCGTATCCCGGTCAGCGCGAACCGGATGTTGATCCTGGCCGTCGTCGCCGCGCACGGCGTCCATATCGCGGCGATGTACGTGCCGGGGCTCAAGGACGTTCTGGCGGTACAGCCGGTCTCACCGGAACTGTGGGGAGTCCTGCTGGCCGTCGCCGTATCGCTTCTCGTGCTCGACGAACTCGCCAAATGGGTACATCGGCGCGCATCCGGCTAGCCGGCCCGCCCTCGGTCCCCGTCGTCTCCGTCTTCGTTCCGGTCCTCGCCGCCGCCTTTTTCCTCGGCCTTTTCGACGATTTCGCGGACCTCGTCGCTTTCCAGGGTTTCGTGCTCCTGTAACGCCTCGGCCAGCGCCTCCAGCGCACCGCGATGTTCTTCGAGCACGCCGCGCGCGTGTTCTTCGATGTCCAGCAGGAGCTTCTGGATTTCCTCGTCGATCACGGCGGCCGTGGCCGGGCTCATCTCGTGCTCCTTTGCCATTTCCTTGCCCAGGAACACGTGGTCGCCGCGCTCGCCGAACGAGGCCGGACCGATGCGGTCGCTCATGCCCCAGCGCGAAACCATGTTGCGGGCCAGCTTCGTGGCTTCCTCGAGGTCGTTCTCGGCACCGTTGCTGACTTCGTCGAACACGAGTTTCTCCGCGAGGCGGCCGCCGAACATCACGGCGATCCGGTCGCGCAGATACGACTGCGTGAAGTTGTAGCGCTCTTCGTCGGGCAACTGGGCGGTGGCGCCCAGCGACTGCGAGCGGGGAATGACCGTGATCTTGTCGACCGGATCGGCGTCGGGCAGGAAATGGGCCAGCAGCGCGTGGCCGGACTCGTGGTAGGCCACGACCTTGCGTTCGCGCTCGCTGAGCGCCGAGTCGCGCGCCTGCCCGAGCATGATGCGATCGCGCGCATCGGTGAAGCTGCTCCAGTCGACCTTCTTCTTCTCGTGCCGCCCGGCCAGCAGCGCGGCCTCGTTGACGAGATTCGCGAGATCCGCGCCCGAGAAACCGACCGTGCTCGCCGCGAGATGGCCGAGATCGACGTCGTCGGCCAGCGGCAGTTCGTCGGCGTGGACCTTCAGGATCGCCTCGCGCGCCTTTCGGTCCGGCCGGTCGATCGTGATCTTGCGGTCGAATCGACCCGGGCGAAGCAGCGCGGGATCCAGCACGTCGGGACGGTTCGTCGCCGCAAGGACAACGACGGCCTCGTGCGGATCGAAGCCGTCCATCTGCGCCAGGATCTGGTTCAGCGTCTGCTCGCGCTCGTCGTGGCCGCCGCCCATTCCGGTGCCGCGGCTGCGTCCGATCGCGTCCAGCTCGTCGATAAAGATCACCGACGGCGCGTTCTTGCGCGCCTCCTTGAACATGTCCCGGACCCGCGACGCACCGACGCCGACGAACATCTCGATGAACTCCGAGCCGGTGACGCTGTAGAAGGGCACGTCGGCTTCGCCCGCGACGGCGCGGGCCATCAGCGTCTTGCCGGTGCCGGGCGGGCCCATCAGCAGCAGGCCGCGCGGAATCTTCGCGCCCAGCTTCCGGAAGCGATCGGGTTCCTTCAGGAAATCGACGACCTCGGTGATCTCGGTCTTGGCGTTCTCGGCGCCTGCAACGTGCTCCATGCGCACATCGCTGTGCCGTTTCCGGATCTTGCGCGCCTGGGACTGGCCCATGCCGAAGGGACCGCCGCCGCTCATTGCGCGCTGAGCCATGCGGTTCCAGAACCAGAGCAGCAGACCCAGCAAGAGGATCCAGGGCAGCGCCTCGAACAGGATCCGCAACCACCAGGCCGGCTCGGTCGGCGCCGTGTCGATGGGCACGTCGTTGTCCTGCAAAAGCTCGATCAGCCGCCGGTCCTCCACCGTCGGCTTCAGAGTCCGGAATCCCCGTTCGGCCGCATCCTCACGCGCCTCCATGCCGGCATCGGAAAACCGGCCCGTGATTTCCCGCCCCTTCAGGGTGACCTCGGCGACATGGCCCTGGCCCACGGCATCCAGGAACGCCGTGTAGGTCAATCGCTCGCCCTCGCCGCCGTCCGGGTCGGTGAACAGGTAGAACAGCAGCAGGATCCCGGCCGCGATCCAGATGTAGCGCGAGCCCTGCTCGACCGCGCGCCTGGCGGCGCGGTCGGGATCGCGCTTTCGCGGGGAATCGTTGGAGGAGCCGTTCTCGTCATCTTTCGCCATGAATATTCTTTCCGGGTTCGGGGGCGCGTGGGTGGGCGTAGGGATGAAAGACTACCAAACCACGGGTGCAATGCCCGGCACTTCCGCACTCGTGCCACCTCGTCCGGCCGGAATCCCCGCGGGCTGGCGAGATGCAACTGGTTTTTTTTCCAATTTTCGGTAGGGTGGTGCGGAGACGGAGCATCCAGTGTTGAGCGAACCGAGGACAGGAGAACGCCATGAACGACCGGGACGAAGCATCGGCCGCGGAGAAAACGCGCAGGAAGCTCGAACAGTTCGCGTCGCGGCTCAAGGAACTTCTGGAGAGCGACGAGGAACGGGACGAGCGTGAAGACGACGATGCGCTGGAAGCCGAGGCGCTGATGAAGGATGCCGCCGAGGCCCGGGCGACCGACGTGCACATCGATCCGGTCTCCGACGGCTACCGGCTGCGCTACCGGATCGACGGCGCCATCGTCGATGTCACCGACATGAGCGAAGAAAAGGGCATGAAGCTCGTCAACCAGCTACGGGCGCTGGCCCGACTGGATCCGGTGCGGGCGATGTATCCCGAATCCGGACGCTTCAGCTACATGCTGGACGACGGAGAACTGGACCTGCGCGTGACCGAAGCACCCTGCATCGCCGGCGACAAGCTCTCGATCCGTTTGCTCACGCCGGCCAGCGTGCTCGAGGATCTCAAGGACCTCGGCCTCGACGAGACCAGCGCGGGCTACCTGTCGGAATGGCTGGAAACGGTCGGGGGCATGATGCTGACCGCGGGTCCCACCGGCAGTGGCAAGACCACGACCCTCTACGCGCTGCTTCACCAGCTCAAGATGACCGAGGCGCAGGTCGTGACGCTGGAGCATCCGGTCGAGTACGAAATTCCGGGAATCAACCAGATCTCGGTCAATCTCAAGCAGGGCCTGGATTTCGCGACCGGGGCCAAGGGCATGCTTCGGCTCGATCCCGACTATCTCGTGATCGGCGAGTTGCGCGACGAGGGATCGGCCGAAGCGGCGATCAACGCCGCGGCCGGGGGCCGGGCGACGATGGCCTCCATCCATGCCCGCGACGCCGCCGATACGATCACGGTACTGCGCAACTACGGACTCGACGATTTCGAGATCGCGTCGAACGTGGACCTGGTCGTCGCCCAGCGTCTTGTCCGGAAGCTTTGCCCCGAGTGCAGCCAAAAGGGCGAACCGGGCCGCCGGGCCAGGACCTGGCTCGAGTCGCTGGACCAGAGCGTTCCCGAGTCGGTGCATCATGCCGTAGGCTGCGACCGATGCGGCGGCATCGGATACCACGGCCGCATCGGCATCTTCGAGATCTGGCGCCCGACCGACGACGACTACGCGATGATCGTCGAGCACGAAAGCGTCCACGCTATCCGGGCGGCGCTGGCCGATCGCGGACACTCGTTCATGCTCGACGACGGCATGCGCAAGGTCGCCGAAGGTCTCGTGAGTATCGACGACCTGCGGCGTCTGGGCGCCCTGGGCGCGACCACGGCGCTGGAAGACGAATCGCTTCTGGCTCCGAGTTCGTGACCGGCATGACCATCGAGGCCCGGCGAAGGCCTCCGGGGAGAGAACGATGACGAAACGTTCCATCGGCCTGGACGAAGACCTGCAGCACTATCTCGACGACGTTTCGCTGCGCGAGCCGTCGCTGCTCGCCGAGTTGCGCGAGGAAACGGGCCGAATGAAGCAGGCCAACATGCAGATCGCACCGGAGCAGGGCCAGTTCATGGCGTTGCTGGGTCGCCTGATCGGCGCGAGGCGCTATCTCGAGGTTGGTACGTTCACCGGCTACAGCGCGCTCGCGGTCATGCTCGCGCTGCCGCCGCAGGCCGAAGCGACGTGCCTGGACATCAGCGAGGAGTGGACGGAAATCGCCCAGCGCTACTGGATCCGCGCGGGCCTGGCCGATCGCATGCATCTACACCTGGCACCCGCAGACGAAACCCTTTCGCGGCTCGTGCGGGACGGCTGGACGGGCGACTACGACATGGCCTTCATCGACGCCGACAAGGGTGGCTACGCCGACTACTACGAGCGTTGCCTGGAGCTGATTCGGCCCGGGGGGCTGATACTCGTCGACAATACGCTGTGGGACGGCAAGGTCGCCGACGACGGCGCCGACGACGAGGACACCCGCGCCATTCGTGCGTTCAATCGACGCGTGCGAGCGGACGAGCGCGTGGATCTCTCGCTGGTGCCGATCGCCGACGGCTTGACCATGCTTAGAAAGCGCGCCTGAGCAACGGCATGACGGACCTGGGCTGGATCCTCGCGGGCGGCCTCCTCATGAGCCTGATCGCGCTGACCGGCGCCTTGTCGCTGTTGATCCCGAGGCGGGCACTGGACCGCCTGCTGCTGCCGCTGGTCGCGCTTGCCGCCGGCACGCTGCTCGGCGGGGCGTTCTTCCACATGATCCCGAACGGCCGGGCCGCGCTCGGCCCCGTGGCCGCACCGGCGTGGATCGTCGCGGGCTTTGCGACGTTTCTCGCGATCGAGCAGCTGCTTCACTGGCATCATGCACATCGCGACGATCGCGGGCGGCGAGAGCCGTTCACCTACCTGATCCTGATCGGCGACGGTCTTCACAATTTCGTCGGCGGGCTGGCGGTGTCGAGCACCTTCCTGATCTCGCCGCAGGCAGGCGTCATGGCCTGGGTGGCCGCCGCCGCGCACGAGATCCCGCAGGAAATCGGCGATTTCGGGGTGCTCGTCCACGGCGGCTGGAGCCGACGACGGGCGTTGTTGTGGAACGCCGTTTCCGCACTGGCCTTCCCACTGGGCGGGGTGATCGCGTGGTCGCTGGCGCAGGGCGCCGAGATCGGATGGCTCGTCCTCTTCGGAGCGGGAAACTTCATCTACATCGCCGCTTCGGACCTGATTCCCGAGATCAAGTCGCCGGCTTCAAGGCGCGAAGCATGGGTGCACCTGGGCGCGTTCGTCGCCGGAATCGTCCTGATGGGGGCACTGGCCGCGGCGACGTCGGGCGCGAATTGAGGCCGGTCGGCGCGATTTGCGCCCGGACTGCCCGAATTCGGCGTCACTTACCGGCGGGCCGCACTCTGGCGTCTTCCTCCATTCACGAGAACGCCTTGGTAATCCTTCCTTGGAATTGAGATACTTATCGTGGTTTCTTCAGACGGCACGCAATTTGCATCGACTATCCTGAAACCAGCTGCGGCCGAGGCCGCGAGGCGGCACAGGATGGGCAACGAAACACGGTTCGAATCGTTCGGCGTGGCCGCCAGGCGCACCCTGTCCCACCTACGCGAACGCCACGGACTCGACGCCTGGATGATCACCCGCCTGCGCGACGACGACCTGGTCATCGTCGAGATCGACGACCGGGCCTTCGGCCTGGCCCGCGGCGACGTCGTGAACTGGCGCGATTCCGTCTGCTTCCGTATGACGCGGGGCGGCCCGAACGTCGTTGCACGCTGCAGCGAACTCGACGTCTATGCCGAAGCCCCGATCCGTGATCGCCTCGGCATCGAGTCCTACGTGGGATTCCCCCTGAGAGCGAGAGACGGGAGAATCCTGGGCACGCTCTGCGGCATCGGCCGCTCGCCGCTCCAAGGATGGGAGGAGAGCGATTCGGAGACCCTGGAGTTGTTCGCCGGACTGCTGGGCCAACTCCTCGAACACGAGATCGAGCACGCGCGGCTCGCGCGACGCAACGAGCGCTTCCGCTACGAAGCGATGACCGACGCACTGACGCACCTTCCGAACCGGCGCGCCTGGCAGGAAAAGATCGAGACCGAACAGGAGCGTGCCGAACGGCTGGGCGAAGCGACGTTCATCACGATCGTGGACCTGGATTCCCTCAAGAAAATCAACGACCAGGACGGGCACGCGGCCGGCGACGAACTACTGCGTAACGCCGCATTGGTGCTGCGCTACGCGGTGCGCGACAGCGACTTCGTCGCGCGCATTGGCGGCGACGAATTCGCCGTGCTGGGATTGCAGTGTGGCACGGTGGAAGCCGACGACGTTTCCGCCCGTATTCGCGAAGCCCTGGGGCGGTCCGGCATTTCCGCGTCGGTAGGGACGATGATGGCCCAACCCACCGACCGCTACGAAGAGGTCTGGTCGGCCGCCGATCGCCTCATGTACCGGGAGAAGCGCTCGCCCGAGCGCGATTCCCGGCGAATGCACTGACGATCGGCGCGGCGGTCACGCCGCGCGCTTGTACGACTTCTTCTTTCCGCGGGGCGCTCCGCGACGCTTGCCGCGCTTCTGGCGCCCCGGCGCGGCGGGTTGCTCGCCGGGGTCGCTTTCGGTCGGCTCGTATCCGGAGACGGTTTCGGTCGGTATCTCGACCTTGACCAGTTTGCGGATCGCGGCGAACCGGGATGATTCGGCCGCGGCGACCAGCGAGAGTGCAACGCCTTTCTTCCCGGCGCGCCCGGTCCGTCCGATACGGTGCACGTAGTCCTCGGGCACGTGGGGGATCTCGAAATTGACCACGTGCGGCAGTTGATCGATGTCCAGCCCGCGAGCGGCGATGTCGGTCGCCACCAGCGCCCGCACGTTGCCGCGCTTGAAGCCCGACAGCGCGCGCGTGCGCGCTCCCTGGCTCTTGTTGCCATGGATGGCCTCGGCCTCGATGCCGTCCGCGGTCAATTGCTTGGCCAGCCGGTTCGCCCCGTGCTTCGTGCGCGTGAACACCAGAACCTGTCTCCAGTCGTTGTGCCCGATCATCCACGACAGCAATTCGCGCTTGCGCTTCTGATCGACTTCGATCGCGCGCTGGGCGATGGCCTCGACCGTGCTGTTCGGCGGCGAGGTCTCGATGCGCTCGGGCCGTTCGAGGAAGCGGCCGGCGAGGGCCGTGATCTCGCGCGAGAACGTGGCCGAAAACAGCAGCGTCTGGCGCTTCTTCGGCAGCGCCTTCACGATCCGCTCGATGGACGGCAGGAACCCCATGTCGAGCATCCGGTCGGCCTCGTCCAGGACCAGGTATTCGACACGGGACAGGTCCACGGTGCCGCGCTGCATGTGGTCGATCAACCGTCCCGGCGTAGCGACGAGCACATCGACCCCGCGGCGTAGCCGGTCGATCTGGGGATTGATGTTGACGCCGCCGAACACCACGGCCGTCCTGGGCTGCAGGTGCCTGCCCAGTTCGCGGAAATTATCGTGCACCTGGGCGGCGAGTTCGCGCGTCGGCGCCAGCACGAGCGTGCGCACGGCAGTGCCGCGTCGAGCACCTTCGGCCAGCCGCGCGAGCAGCGGCAACGCGAACGCCGCGGTCTTGCCGGTGCCGGTCTGGGCACTGGCCATCACGTCCCGGCCGTCGAGGATCGACGGAATCGATCTGGCCTGGATGGGGGTGGGCTCGGTAAAGCCGAGTTCGTCGACCGCGCGGAGCAACTCGGTGCGAAGGCCGAGATCATTGAAATTCGTCAAGGAATGTCCTCTTTGTACCAAGGCGATGAGCCGTTCGGCTGAACGGCGGAAAACGAATCGGGGAGGGGCCTTGGCAAACAATCACATCCGCGAAGCGAGCGGCGGTCTGCGATGACCAGCGCGCGGCGCGCATTATACGGCATTCCGCCGGCGGCGGCATTCGCGAGCCGGCCGCTACGGCCGCGCCAGGAATCGCGGCTTTTCAAACGCCCCGGGCACTCGTCGCACCAGGCGATGATGGCCGCGTTCGAAGTCAACGCACCGGATGCGCGGGCCCGGCCGGCATCGCGGCGGTCTGGCGCGATTCCGTTCGTGGGAACCCGCGTTTCCGACTGCGGGACGGCGGCTCGCCGGCGGCGGCGACGGCCCGCGCATAAATTGCGACTATTCAGCCACTTGCGTTTTTGGCATATGGGATGCATTGAGGTTGCCATGGATGTCGTACGCCCGGAACTCAAGAAACAGCGCCAGCGTCGCAAGGCGATCGTCGTCGCCGCGGTCGTGACCGTGCTGGTCGGCCTCTCGGCGTGGGTCATGAGCCTCGATCCAGCGCTGCCGAAAGTCGATCGCGACGCGGCATGGATCGGAACCGTCGAACGCGGCGCTTTCACGCGCGAGGTTCGCGGACCCGGCAGCCTGGTTCCGAAAGTGATCCGCTGGATCCCCGCGGCCAGCGGCGGGCGCGTCGAACGCATCGTCGCCAAGCCGGGGGTCGAGGTCACGCCGGCAACGGTACTGGTCGAAATGTCGAACCCCGAACTCTCGCAGCAGATGGAAGAGGCCCGATGGGCGGCCGAAGCGGCCGCGGCGGACCGGGATTCGCTCGCCGCCGAGCTCGATCGCGCTTTCCTGGAGGCCCAGGCGGGACTGGCCGGACTGCGTTCCGACGCCGAGTCGGCGCGGCTACAGGCCGATGCAGAGAAGATCCTGTCCGAACAGGGCGTGGTCTCGACGATCCAGTACCAGCAGTCGGAGCTGCGCGCTACCCAGCTGGAGACGCGCGTGCGATTCGAGGAACAGCGGATCGAGCGGCTGAAATCGTCACACGCCGCGCAGCTCGCCGCCGAGGACGCCAGGGTCGAGCAGTCGCGTCGGCTCGTCGCTCGCCGCGAGCAGCAGGTCGCCGACCTGCAGATCCGCGCCGGCATGTACGGCGTGCTCCAGGAAGTCGCCGTCGAGCCGGGCCAGCAGGTGCAGATCGGCGCGAACGTCGCGCGGGTCGCGCAGCCGGAAGAACTGATTGCCGAGCTCCGGATCGCCGAGACCCAGGCCCGCGAGATCCGGCTCGGGCAGGACGTCGACGTCGACACGCGCAACGGCGTGGTTGCCGGCCGCGTGCTCCGGATCGACCCGGCGGTGCAGAACGGCACCGTGCAGGTCGATGTCGAGCTGACCGGGGAGCTGCCGCCCGGCGCACGGCCCGACCTTTCGGTGGACGGCACGATCGAGCTCGAACGGCTCGAGGACGTGCTTCACGTCGGTCGTCCGGCCAACGGCCAGCCGGAAAGCCGCGTTTCGCTGTTCCGGCTGGTCGACGACGACACCGCCGAGCGTGTCGCGATCGATCTCGGTCGCGCGTCGGTCGGCCGCATCGAGGTCCAGTCGGGGCTTGCACAGGGCGACCGCGTCATTCTCTCGGACATGTCGCAGTGGTCCGAATCCGATCGCATCCGGCTCGACTGAAGCGCGACCGAAAAGGATTTCGCGCAGAGCAGGGCGGAACACCGAATCAACCAAGCGAGAAAACGCCATGACCAACGAATCGAACCTGATCCGCATGTCCGAAATCCGGAAGGTGTTCTACGCCGACGAAGTCGAAACCCACGCGCTCGCCGGCATCCATCTTTCGATCGACCGCGGCGAATACGTTTCGATTTCCGGTCCGTCGGGCTGCGGCAAATCGACGCTGCTGTCGCTGCTGGGGCTGCTCGATACGCCAACCGACGGCCATTACAGCCTCAACGGCGTATCGGTCGCCGACATCAACGCCGGCGAGCGCGCGCGCATCCGCAACCGCGAGATCGGCTTCATCTTCCAGGCATTCAATCTCATCGGCGACCTGACGGTGCGCGAGAACGTCGAGTTGCCGCTGACCTACCGGCCCGGGGTGTCGAAGTCCGAGCGCCAGGACCGGGCCCACGAGGCGCTGAACCGGGTCGGCATGGCCCATCGCCTCAAGCACTACCCGTCGCAGCTCTCGGGCGGCCAGCAGCAGCGCGTGGCCGTGGCCCGCGCCCTGGTGGGGCAGCCCTCGATTCTGCTCGCCGACGAGCCCACCGGGAACCTCGACTCCAAGAACGGCGAAGCGGTCATGGCGCTGCTGGCGGAACTGCACGCCGGTGGCGCGACGATCTGCATGGTCACGCACGATCCCCGATACGCCGATTTCGCCGAACGCCAGGTGTTCATGTTCGACGGCCAGATCGTCGACGAGGAAACGCTGAAGAAACTGCGGCGCGAGGAAGAGGAGCGACTCGAAGAACAGATCAGCAAGGCGCGCGCCCGCCGCCCCGCACCCTCGGCACAGGCCGAACAGGCGTTGTGAAAGCCGCGCCGGTCAAGCCGGGGGCGGAGGCAGAGCCGCGCAAGCGATCGTGGTTTCTCCGCCTTGCCTACCAGCGCCGATGGTTTCGAACCCACCTGATGGCCAACGAGCGCACGTACGTTTCGCACGTACGCCCGCCGGACCGGAAAGAACATCGATGACACCGGCCACGGCGTTCCGGGACTCCTGGCGGCGATCGGCCCGGCAGCCGGACGCCGGCCGGGTCGCGCCCTGCCGACGCCAGCGCCGGGCATCGGCGTGCACTTCCGGCATCTCTTCGATCCGAAAACCGGTCGAAGCCTTGCGTTCGGAATGAACCGCGGAGGAAACGAAGATGAACGGCATGACCACGGACATCCAGCTGGCGCTGCGCTCGCTGGTCCGCAATCCCTTGATCAGCATCCTCGCAATCGTGACGCTGGCGCTGGGGATCGGCGCCAATACCGCCATCTTCAGCGTTCTCAACGCCACGCTGTTCAGCCCGCTGCCGTACCCCGGTGCCGACCGGCTGGTCGCGGTCTGGGGTGTCATGCCGAACCGCGACATCGACACCTGGCCCGCTTCGCCCGGCATGGTCGAGCGCTACCGCCGGGAGGGCGAGCAGTTCGAGGATTTCGCCGCGGCATCCAACCTCGGGCACGCCTTCCGGCAAAGCCCCGGTTCCGACCCGGTCCAGATCGACGCGGTGAACATGACCTGGAACCTGCTCGATCTTCTCGGCGCCCGGCCGGCATCGGGTCGGCCGTTCGAAGCGAGCGACGCCGCGTTCAACCCCGACGAGGTTCCCGAAGGCGTGCCGGCGCCGGCCAACACGTTCAACCCGCCGAACGCCGTCATGCTCAGCCACGCGTTCTGGCGGGATCGATTCGGCAGCGACCCCGACGCCGTCGGCGCGACGGTGTGGCTGGACAACGCGCCGGCGACCGTCGTCGGCGTGATGCCGCCGGATTTCCGGCTGTTCATGCCCGGCGGCGTCAATGCACGACCGGATATCTTCGAAGTCATGCGCGTCGACGTCGCCGCCAACGAAGCCGCCGGCAACGTGTTCCTGAACGTCGTGGCCCGGCTGGACGAGGGCGTCACGCTACAGCAGGCACAAATGGAGATGGACGCGATCTCGGCGCGCCTGCGCGACGATGATCCGATCTATCGTGACAACGAATTCAGCAATCGCCTGATTCCGCTGAAAAGCGAGCTGACCGAGGAATTCGACGCGATGCTGCTCATCCTCGCCGCCGTCGTCGCGCTCGTGCTGCTGATCGCCTGCGCCAACGTCGCCAACCTGCTGCTGGTGCGCGGCCTGGCGCGAAGCCGCGACCAGGCCATTCAGAGCGCGCTCGGGTGCAGCCGGATGCGGCTCGTGCGCTACGGGCTGGTGGAGGCCGGTCTGTTGGCGCTGAGCGGCGGCATCGTCGGCGTGGCGTTGGCGTGGGTGAGTCTTCCGGCCCTGATGGCGCTGCAGCCGGTCGAGATCCCGCGGATCGGCCAGTTCGGCGTCGATGCCGGCGTGCTCGCGTTCTCCGCGGCGGCCGTCATCGCCGTGACGCTCGTCGCCGGCATGGCCCCGGCGTGGCTGACGGCCAGCCGGAACGTGGCGCATCGGCTGCGGGACCGCAGCGGACAGCAGGGCTCGGAGCGAAGCCGACGCTGGCGCAACGGCCTGGTGGTCGGCGAGGTGGCACTGTCGCTGGCCGTCCTCGTCGCAGCCGGCCTGATGCTTCGCAGCTTCGCCGCACTGAGCGCGACCGACCCCGGGTTCGATTCCGAGGGCGTGTTGACGTTCAACTACGCCCTGCCGGCGATCGAGTATCCGACGCCGGAGGAACAGCTCGCGTTCCACCGGGAATTCCGCCAGCGCATCGCGGAAATTCCCGGCGTCGTCGAAACCGGCGGCGTATTTCCGCTGCCCCTGACCGGCATCGGATTCGGCAGTCGATACGCCGCCGATCTGACGACCTTCGAGGACGGCAGCGCGCGCCAGGCGCAGTACCGCATGGTCTACCCGGGATACTTCGATGCGCTGCAAACGCAGGTGCTCGAAGGCCGTCACTTCACCCAGGCCGACCAGGACGGGGCCCGCAACTACACGGTCGTCAACGAGGCGCTGGCCGAACGCGCCTGGCCGGGAGAATCGGCGATCGGCAAGACGTTGTACATCCGCCGGGGCGATCGGCCGGAGGCCGCTGCAACGGAGGTCATAGGCGTGGTCGAGCACCAGGCGATCCAGAGCCTGGACGAAGATCCCGTAGAGACGGTGTTCTTCGCCAGCAGTTACGCCAGCGCAATCGGGTTCTTCGCATTCGTCGCGTGGTCGATCAAGGTCGACGGCGATCCGTCGGCGTTCGCGCCGCGATTCGCCGATGTTCTCGGGGAGATGGATCCAAAGCTGCCGCTGAACGACGTCGAACCGCTTTCGGACCAGGTGCGGGAAAGCACGGCCCAGCTGCGATTCTCGAGCACGCTGCTGACGATCTTCGGCCTGCTCGCGCTGACGCTGGCGGTCGTGGGCCTCTACGGCGTGCTCGCCTACCGCGTTCGTCAGCGGCTGCCCGAACTCGGCGTCCGTCTCGCCTTCGGCGCCGCGCCCGGTCGGATCTTCTCGCTGGTCGTGGGGCAGGGCATGCTGCTGGTCGGGCTGGGAATCGCCGTCGGCATCGCGCTGGCACTGGTGGTCACGCAACTGCTGTCGACGCAGCTGGTGGGAATCGGCGCGGCCGACCCGCTCACATATATCGGCATCATCACGATCTTCACGCTGGTCGCGCTTGCCGCGTGTTCGCTGCCGGCGTTCCGTGCCACGCGGGTCGATCCGCTCGACAGCCTGCGCGCGGAGTGATCGGCCGGTCGGGCCCGGATCCCGGCGTGGAGGTGCCGCGACACGCCGAACGAAGGACAGGAACGCAAGCGACATGAACGATCAATCCAGAACGCATGAGACTTCGGGCAAGCTGGGCGACGGCGGGCGCCGGATGAAATTCGAGGCAAGGCGGGCCGGCCGACGCCTGCTGCGGGCGCCGGCGTTCTCGATCAGCGTCGTCCTTCTGCTGGCGATCGGCATCGGCGGGACGGCGGCGGTCGCCACCGCGGCGTACGAACTGTTCCTCCGTCCCCTGCCGTACCAGGAGCCCGACCGGCTGGTCACGCTGGGCGTTCATTCGAACCGCATGGGGTTCCGGATGGGACTTTCCGCAGCGCTCGTCGAGGAGCTCGAGGAAGACGGAGGCTTCGGAGAGCTCGGCATCGCCGAACGCTCCGCGCCGCTCCAGCTCGAGGACGGGGACGCGGCCGCCGGCCGGATCGATCACCGCATCGCCGACGTCATGGGAATCGCGCCACTGGCCGGCAGGACTTTCACGGCCGTCGATGTCGCCGCCGGCGCCGAGCCGGTCGCGTTGATCAGCGAGCGATACTGGCAGCAGCGATTCGCCGGGGAACGGGATGCGATTGGACGGATGCTGACTTTGCGCTCCGGCGATCGCGTCCGGATCGTGGGCGTTCTGCCCGAGGCCTTCGCACTGCCGGCGTCGGACACGGAGATCTGGCGACCGATGCGGCTGGACCCGGAAACGACGGGGGCGGCCAACGTGAGCAGCTTCGGAAACCTGACCGTCGTCGCCCGCCTGCGAGAAGACGTTTCGGCCGATGCGTTGTCCGACCGCCTCGACGCCCGGCTGGAAGCCGACGAGCGGCTGCAGGGACTGGCCGCGATGCTGGAGGCCGACTACCGGGTCGAGCCGCTGCGGGAACTGTGGGCGTCGGGCCAGGCGCAGGGACTCGCGCTGCTGGGCGGCGCGCTGGCGTTGCTGCTGGTCGCGTCGCTGCTCAACCTCTCGGGTCTCTGGATGGCTCGCTGGTTCGGCCGCAGCCGCGAGCTCGCGGTACAGACCGCGCTGGGCGGAACGCGGCGCTCGGTGTTCGTCGGCGCATTGCTGGAATATGCCTGGCTGGCGGTGCCGGCGCTGGCGCTGGCGATGCTGGTCGCGCACGCCGCGCTCGCATTGCTTCTTCGATTGAACGTCGTCGACGAAGCCGGGCCGCTGACGGCCGATACCGGCGCCGCGACCATCGCCATCGGCACGGTGCTGCTGGTCGTCGGCGTACTGCCCATTCTCGCGGCGCTGGCCTGGCAGCTGCGCGGCATCACCCGGAACGGCTTTCGATTCCTCACCGGCGGCGGCACCGCGTCCGCGAGCCACGGCGCGTTGCTGCGCCGCGGCCTAGTCGCCGGCCAGATCGCGGTCGCGTTCGGATTGATCACGGCTTTCTGGCTGCTGCTTTCGAGCTGGAACAACCTGCTGCGGCAGGATCTCGGATTCGAGCCGGACCGGTTGTTGCTCGCTCGCATCGCCATGCCTTCGGGCCGCGAAACGTCGCCCGAGTCGGAACCCGATCCTCGCGTCGCCGCGCTGATCGATCGCCTTGCGGGGCTGCCGGGCGTCAGCACCGTGAGCTGGGCCAACGCCGTCCCGTTCGGCGGCATCGAGATGATCAGCGATGTGCAGCTCGACGGAGACGCTGCCGAATCCATCCCGGCCCGGCCGCGCCAGATCGGTACCGGATACCTGGAAACGGCTGGAATCCGGTTGATCGAAGGTCGCACGTTCGAGGAGGGCACCGAATCGTCGAACGAGGTGCTGATCGATCGGCTGTTCGCCGAGCGCCATTTCGGCGGCGATGCGCTGGGCCGGTCGTTTTCGCTGGGCTCCCAGGGCGACGAGCGTCGTCCCGTGACGGTCATCGGCGTGACCGAAACGGTTCGGCACATGTCGCTGGACAAGGCCGTGTCGACACCGACGTTCTACGTGCCCCAGTCCGAGCCGCACAGCCAGGCGCAGCTGCTGGTGCGCACCGATGTGCCGCCGGCGACGCTCGTCGAAAAGGTCCGCTCGACGGCCGAAGGCATCGTCGGGCCCGACCGCGTCGGCCAGGTCGCGACCATCGAATCGAGCGTGCGGCGGATCGTCCGCGACCGCGAACCGCAGCTGGTGCTGATGGGCGCGTTCGCCGGGCTCGCGCTGGTGCTCGTCGCCTACGGGCTGTACGCATTGCAGAGTTACCAGGTGGCAGCCCGCAAGCCCGAACTCGGCATGCGCATGGCCATGGGCGCGTCGGGCCGGCGATTGCTGGCCGAACTCGTCGGCGGCGCGATGCGACTGGTCCTGCCGGGCCTGGCGCTGGGAGCCCTGTTCGCCTGGGCTTCGTCCAGCCTCGTGTCCAGCCGGTTGTTCGAGGTCTCGGCCGTCTCGCCGGCGGTCTGGGCGGGTTCGGCCGTCGCGCTGACCGTCGTGGTCGCGCTCGCCGCGCTGATGCCCGGTCTTCGCGCCGCCCGGATCTCGCCGATGGATGCGCTGCGCCACGATTGACGCGACACCGCGCTCGCAAGCCCCGCTTCGCCGAACGGATCGATGCAATGGTATGTTCAGCAAATGCTCCGAGCGAGGGCGCGAACCGCATGAGCAATCCCGATGCCGCCGGACGAACCGATACGACGCCGTGCGTCCTCGTCGTCGACGATCAGACCGACGTCCGGCAGGCACTGGACCTGCTGCTGGGCGGCGAGGGGTATCGCGTCGAGCTTGCCGCCGACCCGGAGGAAGCACTGGCGGCGCTGAAATCCGGGCCCGTTTCCCTGGTGTTGTTCGACATGAATTACTCGCGCGACACGACCTCCGGCGTCGAGGGACTGGAATTGCTCGACGCCGTGCGCACGCTGGATTCCCGGCTCCCCGCCGTTGCGATGACGGCCTGGGGCTCGATCGAGCTTGCCGTGGAAGCGCTCAAGCGCGGCGCTTCCGATTTCGTCGAGAAACCCTGGGACAACAATCGCCTGCTGACGATCGTACGCACCCAGATCGAGCGGGCGCGCGCAATGGATCGCGCGGAGCGACTCAGCCAGGTCTCCAGGCTGGAAAGCGATGCGAGGGCACCGGCCGGCATCGTGGCCGAGTCCGATGCCATGCGCAAGCTGCTCGAAATGGCCCGGCAGGTCGCTCCGTCCGACGCCTCGGTGCTGATCACCGGAGAGAACGGCGTCGGCAAGGGACTGATCGCCGAGCAGATCCATCGCTGGTCCGAACGCGCCGACCAGGTGTTCGTCTCGATCAACATGGGTTCCATCCCCGAATCGCTGTTCGAAGCCGAGATGTTCGGCCACGCCAAGGGCGCGTTCACCGACGCCCACGAGGCGCGCGCAGGCCGCTTCGAGCTGGCCGACGGCGGCACGCTGTTTCTCGACGAGGTCGGCAACCTCCCGCCGGCCCAGCAGGCCAAGCTTCTGCGCGTGCTCGAAACCGGCCAGTTCGAGCGCGTCGGCGAGCACCGGACCCGCACCGCCAGCGTTCGCGTGATCGCCGCCACCAATGCGGATCTGCCCTCGATGGTCGAATCCGGCGCGTTCCGTCGGGACCTGTATTTCCGGCTCAACACCATCGAATTGCACATCCCGCCGCTGGCCAGCCGGCCGGCCGATATCGTGCCGCTGGCGGAGCGGTTCCTGGTGCTTCACAACGAACGTTACCGCCGCGAAGCGAAGTTCGAGGACGTCGCCTGCGAGATGCTGGAGCGGCATGCCTGGCCCGGAAACGTGCGTGAACTCAACCACGCCGTCGAGCGGGCCGTGCTGCTGTGCGGCGGGGATCGCATCGGACGCGAACACCTCATGCTTCAGCCCGCCGGCGAGACGCCCGGCGGCGACCTGGTCCAGCCGCTGGAAGAGCTGGAACGCATGGCGATCGAACAGGCACTGGCACGGTTCGACGGCGACGTCGCCCGTAGCGCGGAAGCGCTGGGACTGAGCCGAAGCGCGATGTATCGGCGGCTCGAGAAGTACCGCGAGCTGGGGCTGCCGGTCGATCAGCAGCAGTGAAGGTTCCCCTGGTCGAGCGCCGGCTCTGGCTCGCCGCGATGGCCATGGCTGCGCTCGCCATGGGCATGACCGCCGGACTGATCTGGCTGCCCGTGGAGACCGGTGTCCAGCTCCTGGCGGGGGGCCTGGGTCTCGTCGTGCTGGGGGTGCTGGGCGCATGGCTGATCCGCCGCGGACTCCGGCCGCTGGCCAGCGTCACGACGGTAACGGAGGCGCTGCGTGACGGCGATTTCGCGCTTCGACTGACGCGACGGCGCGGTGGCGTTCTCGCCGAACTGGCGACTTCCCTGAATGAGCTGGCGGACGAACTGCACCGGCAGTCGATCGCCTCGCGCGAATCCGGCCTGCTGCTGGACAAGGTGCTGGAGGAAATCGACCTGCCGGTGTTCGCTTTTCGACACGACGGCGTTCTCGCGCTGTCCAATCCCGCGGCGCGTCGACTCGTGGGCATGCGTTTGCACGACGGCGTGACGGCAGCTGCCCTGTCGCTGGATGAGCTCCTGGAGGACCGTATCGAGGAAAGCACGCGAATCGTGCTTCCGGGCGGCAGCGGTCGCTTCCTGGTGCGCCGACGAAGCTTCCGGCTCGGCGGCGTACCGCACACGATGCTGGTGCTGGCCGAAGTCGGCAGCGTGCTCAGCGCGGAACGGAACGAGGCCTGGCAGAGCCTGGTGCGCGTGATGAGCCACGAGATCAACAATTCGTTGAGCCCGATCAAGTCCATGGCCGAAAGCTGGCGGACGCGCGCGCTGGATCGGGATCGCGAGCTCGACCGGCAGATGCTGGGCGAGAACCTGGACCTGATCTCGCGGCGCGCGGCCAGCCTCAGCCGGTTCGTCGGGATCTACGCCGGCCTGGCGAAGCTCCCGGAGCCCACGCTGGCGCCGGTCGACGTCGAACGCCTCGTCGCCAAGGTCTGCGCGCTGGAGAGCCGCATCGAACTCGTGCGGTCCGGCCCGCCGCTGAGCGTGGAGCTCGATGCCGACCAGATCGAGCAGGCGCTGATCAACCTTTTGCGCAACGCCGTCGACGCGGTATCGGACCGGGCGACGCCCGAGGTTCGCGTGGAATGGCGGCGCGACGGTACCGGCCTGGTCATCGACGTGGTCGACAACGGACCCGGACCGCCGGAGTCGAAGAACCTGTTCGTCCCGTTCTTCACGACGAAGTCCGACGGCAACGGCATCGGTCTGCTGCTGGTGCGCCGGATCGCCGAACTCCACCGCGGCAACTTCGAGCTGCTTCCCCGCGACGACGGCGAAGGTGCCGTGGCGCGGCTCTGGATTCCCGCGAGCTGACTCGCGCTCGCCCGGCACGGATGGGCGATAATGGCACGCGGACGACGGGATTCGTCCGAATCATGAGCCCACGATTCACTCCCGCAGGTACCCGATGTTGCCCCCGAAACCGATTCGACGCATCTCGATCGCGCTCGCGGTCATCGCGATTGCACTGAGCCCGCTCTGGGCAATGGCCGGCGCCGGTCCGTCGCAATGCGACGATCTGAGCGCTTTCGAGCCCACGCCGCGCGTCGACTTCGAGGCAAGCATCCAGCCGATTCTCTCGTCCTGTACCGGTTGCCACGGAAGCGGCGGCGCCGCCGGTCTCGATCTGCGCGCCGGCAGGGCCTATGCCAATCTCGTCGGCGTCACCGCGACGACGAACCCGCAGTGGTTGCGCGTGGCGCCCGGCGCCCCCGACCGGAGCCTCATGCTGGCAGCCATCAATTGCGAGGTCACCGGGGGTCCGGGGTTCCAGATGCCGGGAACCGAGCCGGCCCAGCGAGCGCTCATCCGCGACTGGATCGCCCAGGGCGCGCTCCGGCGGCCCGCGGCAATGCCGGTGCCGACCCTCTCCGGGCCAGGGCTCTTGCTGGCGATGATTCTCGCGCTCTTCGCCGGGCTGCTCGCTCTGCTCCGACGGGCCGACTGAGATTCCGAATTCCGTGCCGTTGTCCAGGCTCTACCAGGCGCAGCTTCTCGAGCACAACCGGGAACCGCTCAATCGTTTCGTGCTGCCCGACGCCACGCATTCGGCGCGCGGCACCGACGCGTTGTGCGGGGACGATCTGACGATCTGGCTTCGGATCGAAGGCAACACGATCATCGCGGCCAGTTGGTCGGGCGAGGCGTGCGCCGTGACGACCGCGTCGGCGTCGATGCTGACCGACTGGCTGCCCGGCCGCACCAGGCAGAACGTCGAGGCCGCCGCCGCGCGCTTCGATGCGCTGCTGGCCGACCCGGAGGCGCCCGACGAGCCCGAGCTGGGCGACCTCAACGTGCTGCGCGCCGTGAGCGGTTTTCCGTCGCGGCGCCGAAACGCGCGGCTTCCGTGGAGGACCGCTTTGCAGGCGCTGGAATCCGCGGAGTGAACGGCGTGTTCTTCACGCAGCGTCGACCGATCGTTCCGTAGAACTGCGAGCGATCCGGGCGCGACCCGGTCGCCTGGGTACATGCACTCGTTACGGGAGACCACGGCAATGACTTCGACCCGCGAAGAAATCCTGAAAGCCAATTCCGAATATGCCGCCGATTTCGGCGACAAGGGCGAGTTGCCCATGCCGCCGGGCCGGCGATTCGCGGTTCTGACGTGCATGGACGCCCGCCTGGATCCGGCGAAGTTCGCGGGGCTCGGCGAAGGCGATGCGCACGTGATCCGCAACGCCGGCGGTCGCGCCAGCGACGACGCGATCCGGTCGCTGGTGATCTCCTACAAGTTGCTGGGAACCGGCGAGTGGTTCGTGATCCACCACACCGATTGCGGCATGGAGACCTTTGACGACGCGACCATGGGCTGCCTGCTCGAAGCCAGCCTGGAGACCGCGCAGCTGGACGAGAACGGGTGGCGCGACGAGGGGCAGGGCGACGGCAGCGTCGCGGGCCATTTCGTGCGCTGGCTGACGATCACGGACCGGCAGCAAGCCGTGGTCGACGACGTCAAGCGAATCCGGCAGCACCCGCTGGTGCCGGAGCGAATCCCGATCCACGGACTGATCTACGACTGCAAGAGCGGCCGACTGGAACCCGTCCCGGAAGCGGATCGGGCGGGGCGGGCAACGGCCGACTGATCCACCGTGTTCGCCTCATCGTCGGCTCGACGGTGCGATTCGTACGACGCGACCTTCCTGCGCATCGGTGAGAACGTACAGGGCACCGTCCGGCCCGGCCCGCACCGCGCGAAGCCGATCGCCGATCCCCCCGAACAGGGATTCCTCGCTCGCGATCTCCTTGCTTTCGATCCCCAGCCTCCGGATATCGCCGGAGACCAGCGCGGCGACGAACAGGTCGCCCGTCCAGCCCGGAAACGCCTCGCCTTCGTAGAAGGCCAGCCCCGCCGGCGCGATCGACGGCGTCCAGACATGCAGCGGATCGACCATGCCGGGACGGGTTTCGTACGGCGAGACCAGCGCGCCCGAATAGTCGATGCCGTCGGTCGCCAGCGGCCAGCCGTAGTTCTCACCCGCCCGGATGACGTTCACCTCGTCGCCGCCGCGCGGCCCGTGCTCATGCTGCCATACCGTTCCCGTCGCCGGGTCCACGACCAGTCCCTGTACGTTGCGATGCCCGTAGGTGTAGATCTCGGGGAGTGCATCTTCCCGCCCGACGAACGGGTTGTCGCCGGGCACCGTTCCGTCGAGACCGAGCCGCACGATGGTGCCGAGATGGCTTTCGAGCTTCTGCGCCTCCTCGCGGAAATCGAAGCCGTCGCCCAGCCCGAGAAGCAGCGTCCCGTCTGCCAGGAACGCCATCCGTCCGCCGTAATGCACGGGCGTGTTCTTCAGCGGTCGCGCCGTGAACAGCACCTCTAGATCGACGAGCGCGTCGCCGTCGAGGCGCGCACGGGCCAGTCGCGTCGCGTTCGCGTCAGGCTCTCCGTGGGCGTAGGAGAGGTAGATCCAGCCGGTTCCGGCGTAGTCGGGGCCCACCCTTGCCTCGAACAGCCCGCCCTGGCTGGCGGCGTAGACCGGCGGCACGCCCCGCACCGACGTCGATTCGTTCCAGTCGGCGCCGAAGAGCCGCAGTCGACCCGTCCGTTCGGTGACCAGCGCCCGACCATCGGGCAGCCAGTCGATGGACCAGGGATGGTCCAGGCCGTCGGCCAAGGTTTCGATCTGATAGTCTTGGCCCGGCGCCGAGACCGACAGGGACAGCAAGAGCGCTGCGAAAACGAGGCGGATCCTGATGGGCATCACGGCACACCACGGTCGATTCGATCGGAACGATAGCAGAATCCGTCCGGAGTCGACCCGGTGACGGCACTGCGCGTCGTTCTCGGCTGGTCCGTCGCGGTTCTGGCAACCGTCGTTCTCGGCAGCATCGTGCAGACGCAGTTCAACCTGGCCGAGCTTGCCGCGCTCGGCGCTCCGATGGATCCCGGAACACGCCTGGGCGCAACGTGGCACGACCTGCTTCACTTCACGCCGCTGTACGCACTGCTCGTCGCGGCAGCGTTCGCCGTCGCCTGGCCGGTCGCCGGACTGCTCGCCCGGCGCGTTCCGCGCTATCGATCCGCGCTGTTCGCGCTCGCCGGTTTCACGGCCGTGCTTGCGATGATCCTGATCATGAACGCGGTGCTGCCCATCACCCCCATCGCCGCGACGCGAGGCCCGATCGGAACCCTGCTCATGAGTCTCGCCGGCGCGGTGGCCGGCTGGCTCCATGCGGTCTTATCGAAGAAACGATAGAAGCGTTGCACGAAGAACACGAAGCGGGCACGAAGGAAAGCGCCGGTAAAAACAGGGGTATCCCGGGTCATCCAACAGGCCGGACATCAAGGTCGTTCGCGTTCTCCGGACATGGTCGGTCCGGTCCGCTCGATCAATCGCCCTTTCTTCGTGACCTCCGTGCCTTCTTCGTGTCCTTCGTGATCCTGCTTTTCAAGATCCTGCGATCGAGTGGGGCTACCCGACGTCGTAGCCCTGCTCGACCAGCCAGTCGGCGTCGCTGTCCTCGGTGATGCCCTCGAACAGGTAAGTGGAGAGGTAGCGCTCGGCGGTATCGGGAATCATCGCCAGGATCGCCGATTCCTTGGGTGCCTCGTCGGCGGCCTTGAGGGCGGCCGCGACGGTGCCGCCGCCCGAGATGCCGGTGAAGATGCCTTCCTTCGTGGCGAGGTCGCGTGCGGTATCTCTGGATTCCTCGTCGGTCACGGTGATGATGCGATCGGCGATCTCGACGTTCATGACCTTGGGAATGAAGTCGGGCGTCCAGCCCTGGATCTTGTGGGGCGACCATTCCTTGCCGCTCATCAGCGCCGCCGTTTCGGGCTCGGTGGCGACGACCTGTATGCCGGGACGCGCCGCTTTCAGCATCTCGCCGGCACCGGTCATCGTCCCGCCGGTGCCCCAGCCGGTGACGAAATAGTCCAGCCGATGGCCGGCGAAGGCCCGGAGAATCTCCGGTCCGGTCGTGTTGCGGTGATACTCCGGATTGGCCTCGTTCTCGAACTGCCGCGCGAGGAACCAGCCGTTGCGCTCGGCAAGGTCGGCGGCCTTGCGAACCATGCCGCTGCCTTTCTCCTCCTTGGGGGTGAGGACGACCCTGGCGCCCAGCGCCTTCATGAGCTTGCGGCGCTCGATCGAAAAGGTCTCGACCATGCACGCCACGAACGGATGTCCCTTGGCCGCGCACACCATCGCCAGCGCGATGCCGGTGTTGCCCGAGGTGGCCTCGACGACAGTCTGACCGGGCTTGAGTTCGCCGCGACGCTCGGCATCCTCGATGATCGCGATGGCCAGCCGGTCCTTGACCGAAGCCATGGGGTTGAAGAACTCGATCTTGGCGAACAGGTCGACGTGTTCGGGCCCCACGCGATTGAGTCGCACGACGGGGGTGTTCCCGATGGTTTCGAGAATGTTTTCGTAAATCATTGATTTCGATCCTTGTTAATGTGTTCCACGGGCTTTGCCAGGGTCGGAGCGTAGTCAGCCGTCGCGGGCTGCACTCGCTGGACACTTCGGAAGGCCCGGACATCGCATTCCCGGCGGGAAGCGGGGGATCGAGTGATCGACCGATTGTTCCATAACCGAATGATGCAGTCGGAACCGATGAAGGTCAACCGAAGCCCGCGTGCAGGCATTCCGTGCCGGGACAGTCTGACAGCTGATCGTCAGCAGTCCATCAACCCGGAAACCGGAAGACCGGACGGTCTTCGGAATTCATTCGTCCGGGGCGGGCTTCGCCCGCTTGCGCTTGATCTCGCCGCGCCGACGTTTCTGGCGCAGCCGCTTCTTCTTGGCCGAGCGGGTGGGGCGGGTCTTGAGCCGGCGCTTTGTCGGACGGCTTGCCCGCTCGATCAGCTCGGCGAGACGTTCGCGCGCTTCCTCGCGGTTGCGGAACTGGCTGCGGTGGGTCCTGGCCTCGATCGTGATCACGCCCCCGGAGTCGGCGCGGTTGCCCGCCAACTCGAGCAGGCGCTTCTTGACGGCCCCGGACAGGAACGACGATGCGCGGACGTCGAAGCGCAGCTGCACCGCCGTTGCGCTGCGGTTGACGTGCTGCCCGCCCGGTCCGCCGCCGAGCACGAACTTTTCTTCCAGTTCATTCTCGGGCGGCAGCTTGGGATGGTCGAATGCGCTGGGGCTCACGGCAGAAGTTCCGGCGGGTCGGCAGGAGACATGCGGTTGCAGGATACTAACCGAAGCATTCCGGGCTTTTTCATCGATGACGTTCCAGCTCACCAACGAAGATCTCGTCGCCGCGCTCGACGAACTCTCCCATCGCGATCGCCACATCGCGGCCGGACTCGAGCAGGTCGGCTATCCGGCCGAGCGACGTCGCGGCGGCCCGAGCTACGAGCACTTCCTGCGCATCATCGCCGGGCAGCAGCTGTCCGTGAAAGCGGCGGCGACGATCTACGGTCGACTCGAAGAAGCGATGGAGCACGCGCCGGAACCGGGTCGGCTGCTTGCACTGGACGACGAACGGCTTCGCGCGATCGGGTTGTCGCGCCAGAAGATCGGCTACGCGCGCGGCCTGTCCGAGGCGGTGCTGTCCGGGGAGCTCGACCCGGCGGGGCTTGCGGATCTGCCGGATGACGAGATCATCGAGCGCATCACGCGTCTGAAGGGTTTCGGACGCTGGAGCGCCGAGATGTTCCTGTTGTTGGCTCTGGGCCGCCCCGACGTCTGGCCGGCCGACGATCTGGGCATCCAGGCGGGGCTGCAGCGCCTCAAGAGGATGCGATCGAGACCGGACCGCAGGAAGACCGAGGCCGCCGCGCGCCCCTGGCGACCGTACCGCGGGGCCGCCGCGATCTTCGTCTGGCATTACCACTCCAACGCGCCCATGTGACTCCGCCGGGGGCGGTCGAAGTTCGCGCACCTGCGGCGTAGAATGGGTTGCAGGCTCGATCCCGCCGACGCGGGGGACATCCGGAAATGAAGACCCTGATCTGTTTGGTTGCGCTGGCCTGTGCCGTATCGGCTCCGGCCCGGGAAACTTCGGAGCCGAGCGGCCGACAGGACGTTCGGCAACCCACCGTCCTTCTCGAAGCCGATCGATCCGGCCCGCAAGGCCGCCCGGAACTCGACGCCGAGCGCGCCGACGAGCGAAGCCGCATGGTCTCGATGCAGATCGAGGCGCGCGGCGTCGACGACCCGGACGTGCTCGAGGCCATGCGCGACGTACCGCGGCACCGGTTCGTGCCGACGAACCGTCGCGGCCGCGCCTACTCGGATTCGCCGCTGCCGATCGGCCACGGCCAGACGATCTCGCAGCCGTTCATCGTCGCGTACATGACCGAGAAGCTCGACGTCGAGCCCGGCGACCGGGTGCTGGAAGTCGGCACCGGCTCGGGATACCAGGCGGCGATTCTCGGCGCACTGGGCATCGACGTGACGTCCATCGAGATCATCCGGCCGCTGGCCGAGCGCGCGGCCGGGGCGCTTGACGAGGTGGGCTACGAGAACATCACCGTGCTGCACGGCGACGGCTACTACGGCTTCCCGCCGAACGCGCCGTACGACGCCATCATCGTGACCGCGGCGGCGGCCCACGTGCCGCCGCCGCTGGTCGAGCAACTGAAGCCGGGCGGCCGGATGATGATCCCGGTCGGCCGGGCGGGCTGGACGCAGAACCTGCTGCTGGTCGAAAAGGACGAGAACGGATCCACGCGGACGCGCAACCTGATGTCGGTGGCGTTCGTCCCCCTGACCGGCGATCACTGAATTGTCCGACCGGCGACCCGCGCTACCGCACCTAAGTGCGGTCGCCGCGCTTGCCGGCGCGGTACTCGCCTTCGAGGTCGTGCTGCTGAGGTTGTTCGAGTTCAGCCACTGGCACCACTTCGCCGGGCTGACCATCGCGCTGGCGTTGCTGGGTTTCGGCGCCGCCGGCACGTTGCTCAGCCTGCTCGGAGAGCGTGCCGAGCGACTCGCCGACGGCTGGCTTTCGCTTTCGCTGCTGATCACGCTCGGCGGCTTCGTCCTCGTATTGATGATGCACACCGGCGTCTCGCTGCGTCCGCTGTTCGCGGTCTGGGACGCCGGCGAACTGCTGCGCCTGCTGGCCGTGGATTTCGCGGCGTTCGTTCCGTTCTTCGGCGCCGGCCTGGCGCTGGGCCAGGTCTTCGCGCGCTGGCCGCAGCACCCCGGCCCGCTGTACGCGGCCAACCTGGGCGGCTCCGGCATCGGTGCGGCGGCCGCAACGGCCCTTCTGGCGTTCATGCTTCCGGAGGCCGCGCTGCCGCTGATCGTCGCGCTGCTCGCGGCCTTCACGTTGTGGTTCACGCTGTCGCGCCGAATGTGGGGCTCGGCGGCGCTGGCCGGGGTCTTCGTGGTCGCCGGGGGCTGGCTCGCCGTTGCGCCGCCCCAGCCGAAGGTTTCCGATTTCAAGGCGCTCGCGCAGGTCCTGGATCTTCCCGACGCGCAGGTGCTGGAGCGCGAACCGGGCCTGGGTGGCCGACTCACGGTGATCCGCTCGTCCAGCCTGCGGTTCGCACCGGGACTGAGCCTGAACTGGACCGACTCGATTCCGGCCTCGGACGTCGCTGTGCTCGGCAGCGACCAGCGCGTGCCGGTGCGGGAAGGCTACGCGACGCCGCCCGCGCATCGCGAGGCCGCGCTGCCGGGCCTTCCGCTACTTCTGCGCCCGGGAAGCCCCGTCCTGGTGCTCGGAGTGGGTTCGTGGTCGACGCCGGCGTACGCTTCCGACCGTTCCGTCACGTGGGTCGCATCCGATACACGTGTGCCGGAGATGACCCTGGCGCGCGGTCTGAATGCCGAGATCGTTCGCGACCGGCCGGAGCGCTTCGCGGCCCGCTCGGAGCGGCGCTTCGGGTTGATCACGCTCGACCGCGCGTTCGACGGCCGCGACGCGGCCAGCGAGGACTACCTGCTCACTCCGCGGGGCCTTCGGTCCGCCTTTTCGTCGCTGGAAGGAAACGGGCTGCTCGCGATTCCGCTTGCGATGAAGGTTCCGCCGCGCAATACGCCCCGCGTGCTGACGACCCTCGCCGACGCGCTGGAAGGACTCGGCATCGAGCGGCCGGCCGACCACGTGATCGCCCTGCGCGGCCTGCAATCCCTGCTGATACTGGTATCGCCCGGGCCGCTGTCGGACTCCGACGTCGAACGGACCGTCGCGTTCGCGGCGGACTGGAGCTTCGACCTCGTCTGGCATCCGGGCCTGGATCGCGCCGCGACCAATCGTTTTCACGTGCTGGATTCGCCACTGTTTCACGACGTCGCCCGCGCGGCGCTGGCCGGCGGCGAGATGCCGGAAGGGGCAGGCTGGTTCCGCACCGAGCCGGCATCGTCGGATCGCCCGTACGTCTGGCACGCGATGCGTTGGCGTTCGATCGAGCCGATGTTCGAAAGACTGGGTGCGCGCGCTGCCAGCTACCTGGACTGGACGCTGGTGATGTCGGCGGTCGCACTGGTCGCGGCCGCGCTCGCCGCCGCGGTGCTGATCGTCGCGCCGCTTGGACGGATGCCGAAGACCTCGGGCTCGTTCGCGCGGATCGCGGTCGTCGGCTACTTCGGTCTGCTCGGCGTCGGTTTCATGCTGGTCGAACTGGCTTTTCTCCAGCGGATGATCGGCTACGCCGAGCGACCGGTCGTGGCGTCGGCCATCGTGTTCGCGACGTTTCTCGTCGGCGCCGGCTTCGGCAGCGCAACGGCGCCCGTCGAACCCGATGTCCGGACGCTTAAGCGGATCTTCGCAACGCTGGCCGTCGGCGCGGCGATCGCGGTCGCCGTACTCTGGTGGCCGGGCAGGCCGGCGCTGTCGTTGCCGACGATTCCGCGGATCGCGCTGCTGGTCCTCGCACTGCTTCCGATGACCTGGGCGATGGGGCGCCCGTTCCCCTGGGGTCTTGCGCAACTGGCCCGATCTCGCAGCTGGCTGCCGTGGGCCTGGGCCGTCAACGGTTTCGCCTCGGTCGTCGCCGCATCGATGGCCACGATGTTGTCGGTACAGGCCGGCCAGCGCGTGACGCTGACCGTCGGCCTGGCCAGCTACGCGCTCGCCGGAGCGATCGCGTGGCGTGCGACATCGCGCTGATTCCCATTCTTGCGAGCACTGTAGCGAGCCCGAAAGCGATCACCCGAGCTATCACAATCGCTGTTGTAGACTTCGGAAATAGACCAAATAGACATCGAGGAATTCTCAATGAGCAAGACCGTCGACGACGCCATCGTTCCGATTCTCAAGCGGTCGCTGCACAACGACGATTTCCGTGAGGTCGTGATCACCGGCAAGAAGTGCCAGGTCGTCCTCATGACGCTGCAGCCCGGAGAAGAAATCGGCGCGGAGGTCCACGAGGGGCACGACCAGATCCTGGTCCTGGCCGAGGGCAACGGCCAGGCCGTGCTCGAGGGGCAGGCGCGCGAAGTCGGCACGAACGACCTGATCTTCGTTCACGCCGGGGTCGAGCACAACTTCATCAACACCGGCAGCAGGCCGCTGAAGCTCTACACCATCTACGCTCCGCCCGAGCATCCCGAGGGCACGCATCACAAGACCAAGCAAGAGGCCGACGAGGCCGAGGATCACTGATGATCCTGGCCTGGGAACGCTAGCATGGCCGGCGGCTGGGCGAAGGACGGGGCCGTTCAGGACCAGATCGACGCCAGCGTCGCCGACGGCGTGGAGCGGGCGCGTGCATCGCTCAAGGGCGGGACCGCTCGCACCGAATGCGCCGAGTGCGGCGAAAGCATCCCGGAAGCGCGCCGACGCGCGCTGCCCGGCGTTCGGCTCTGCGTGCGGTGCCAGTCCCGGCACGACGAGGATCGTTCCGCAGGCGGCATCAATCGCCGCGGCAGCAAGGACAACCAGCTGCGCTGAAGTTTCGGGCCGACGCGCGCTCGGTGCCTCACGGATCGAATGCCGCCGCGTTCGCCGGGATAGACTCGGCCGATGAACACCGCTACCGACTCCGAGCCGTCTTCGTCGCGTACGCCGCGCCACCGTTGGCTGTTCATGGGCAGCATGATTCTTGCCGGGGAGAGCATCTACATGCTTCCCTACCTGCGCAAGAGCTTCCAGACGAGCATGGAAGCGACGTTCGACCTCACCAGCTTCGAGGTCGGAACGCTCAACGCGCTGTTCGGGCTTCTCGCCCTGGCCTGCTATCTCCCCGGCGGGTGGCTGGCCGATCGCGTCTCGGCCCGCCGCCTGCTGACGGTGTCGCTGGTCGCCACCGGCGCGGGAGGGCTGTACATGGCAAGCCTGCCGGGGTACGCGGGACTGCTCGCGGTCCATGCCTTCTGGGGGGTCTTCACGATCCTGACGTTCTGGGCAGCGCTGATCAAGGCGACCAGGCTCTGGTCCCGGCCCGACGCGCAGGGAAGGGCGTTCGGCATTCTCGATGGCGGGCGAGGACTGGTCGGCGCACTGCTGGGCTCGATCGCGGCGGCCGTGTTCGGATTGTCGACCGGAGTCGAGCAGGGGCTGGTCTCGGTCATCCTCGTCTACTCCGCCGCGTGCGTCGTCGCAGGCATCGCCATCTGGTTCCTTGTGCCCGACGACCACGAGACCTTCTCCCGACAGGAGTCCGGACATCACGGCCTGCGAGTCTTCGATTCGATCCGGGCCACGCTCCGCATTCCCGAGGTCTGGCTGCTGGCCGTCGTTATCTTCTGCGCCTATTACATGTTCCTGGGCAGCTACGACTTTCCGGCCTTTGCCGAACGCGGGTTCGACCGGAGCAAGGAGTTCGGCGCGTGGCTGGGCGCGTACAGGGACTGGCTGCGACCCGTTGCTGCGATCGGGGCGGGTTTCATCGCGGACCGAATCAGCGCATCGCGCGCCATCGGCGCGTGCTTCGCGCTGTTGGCCGTGACCTGGTCATCGATGGCTCTCCTGCCCGCGGCTTCTTCGAGCATGACGATCCTGCTGATCCAGGTCACCGTTACCGCGCTGGCGGTCTTCGCGCTCCGGGGCGTCTACTACGCGATGCTGGAGGAAACCTCCATCCCCCTCAATCTCACAGGTGTGGCGGTCGGGACGGTTTCGATGATCGCCTACACCCCCGACATCTTCGCGCACCTGGTATCGGGATGGCTGGTCGACAACAACCCCGGCGCGTCGGGCTACCGACTGCATTTCGGGTTCATGGCCGTGCTGTCGGTCGTCGGGCTGGGTTCGGTTGCGGCGATCCGCTACCGGGACTCTCGCAGCGATTCACGGTAGCGGAGCAGGGGGGCGACGGTTCGCAATTCCCCGAACGGGGTCTGCACGCCTTCCAGCTTCACGTCTCCGCTCAGGAGTGCGCCCGGGACCGGCCTGTACCCGGGACTCGTTTCGAGGGCCGGATCAGCCGTGGCTGCACAGCGCGTGGCCCTGGACCCATTCGCTGTCGCCGTCGGTGTAGTGCTCCTGCTTCCAGATCGGGGCGCGATGCTTCATTTCCTCGACCAGCTGCCGGCAGGCCCGGAACGCTTCGTCGCGATGGACCGAACTGGCCGCAGCGATCACGCTCGCCTCACCGATCTCCAGCCGACCGTGCCGGTGCATCAACCAGAGCCGGACTTCGCTGCCCCAGCGGGCGACGGTTTCCTCGGCCAGTTCACGGAAGACGTTGCGGCACAGCACCTCGTGCAGGTCGTAGCTGACGGCCAGCACCGACCTTCCCTGGTTCAAGTCCCTTACGCGCCCGATGAACAGGTCGACGGCACCGTGCCCCGGCGCGGAGCAGAACTCCAGTGCCGCGGCCGCGTCCAGCGGCCGGTCGGTCGTGTCCACGTGGATGTTCATCCGCGTCAGCCTCCACACACCGGCGGCAACAACGCCAGCTCCGTGTCTTCGGGCACCGCTTCGTTTTCCTCCAGGACGCGCCGGTCGGTGGCGAACGCCGAAGCCTTAAGCAGCATCTTCGCGTTGGCGTCTTCATCGAACATCAGCGCGACCCGCTCGCGCACATGCGCAACCGTGGTATCGGGCGGGACTTCGAGCGTCAGCACCGGTTCCCGGTGAAACTGGCGGAACGCTCCGAACAGCTTGACTTGAACCTCGCGCACGGGCGTTGAAACATCATTCATTCGAGACGTCTCCATATCCTTCGGTCGAGTCACTCGCGATGAAATCATCGGGCAGGGCGGGAAGGCCGTCGGGATGAATCCATCGACCGGACTTGCCGCCTTCCTTCAGCACCAGGCGGACTTCGTCGATCGCCAGCGCCGGCTCGACCTGCTTGGCCAGGTCCCAGATCGTCAGCAGCGCGATCTGGGCGCCGGCCAACGCCTCCATCTCCACGCCGGTCCGGGCCGATGTCGCGGCCTGGCAGAACACCGTTACCGACTCGTGGTCCGCGTCGAGCTCGAAGGCCACGACAACGTGATCCAGCCCGAGCGGATGGCAGAGCGGAACAAGGTCGGCGGTCTTCTTGGCCGCGAGGATGCCGGCCGTCTCGGCCAGCACCAGCGGATCGCCCTTCGGCAAGCGACGATCGCGCACCATGGGGTAGGCCACGGGACCGAGCCGGATTCGCCCGGTGGCGACGGCACGGCGCCGCGTGACGTTCTTCGCCCCGACGTCGATCATACGGTAACGGTGGCTGGCGGCCTCGGCCACCGAGTTCGAATCAGCCACCGGTATAGGCCAGGTGCGGCGTGTCGCCGTAGTCGCCTTCGTGGAGGAAATGCGACACCTTCTTGCCCAGCAGTGCGGTGAGAACGCAGGCCTTGAGTTGCTCGCGGTCTTCGTCGCGCTGCAGGAACGGCCGCAGGTTCTGGCTGCCGTGACCGAACAGGCACAGCCTCAGCCCGCCGCGGGCCGTGACCCGAAGACGGTTGCAGGTATCGCAGAACCCCGGCGCGTACGGCGCGATGAGGCCGATACGGCCGAGGTGATCGGGATGGCCGTATTCCACCGCCGGCCCGTCGACCGGCCCCCGCTCCTTGCGCTGCCAGCCTTCGCGCAGCAATTGTTCGCGCACCACGTCGCCGCTGACGTGGCGCTTCTCGAAATAGTCCTGGTTGTCGCCGGTGCGCATCAGTTCGATGAACCGCAGTGCGACCGGCCGCGTGCGCACGTATTCGAAGAAGTCCGGCAACTGATGATCGTTGAGGCCCTTGAGCAGAACCGTGTTGATCTTGATCGAGTCGAAGCCCTGGTCCAGGCAGGCGTCGACGCTTTCGAGCACCTTGTCGAAACGCCGGTCGCCGGTGATTTCCTCGAAGCGGCCCGATTCGAGGCTGTCGATGCTGATGTTGATGGCGTCGACGCCGGCCGCTTTCAGATCGGCCGCGGCCTCTCGCAGCCGATAACCATTGGTCGTCATCGCGAGCTTTTCGATGCCGGGGGTGCCGCGCACGACCTCTACGATGTCCATGAAGTCCTTGCGCACCATGGGCTCGCCCCCGGTCAGCCGCACCTTCGTGGTTCCCATCTCGGCGAAACCGGCGACCAATCGCCGGATCTCGTCTACGTTCATGAAACCGGTGGGCGTTCCCTGGTACCCGTTGGGCAGGCAGTACTCGCAACGGAAATTGCAGACGTCCGTCACCGAAAGGCGCAAGTACCGGAAGCGACGGCCGAAGCCATCCTGTAGCGTGCTCATGCAGCCTCCTTTACGAACACGGTAGGCGCGGCGGTTTCCCGGCCGCACCCGGCTTGCCTCGAATCGTCGGGGCGAGCGGCCCGCGGACCATGGTGATCGTCACGACAGGTGACACGGGCTCGGAGTGCGTTCTTGTCGAATTGCCCGGATACGATATCGCGAATCGACGTGTCTTTGCCACCTCGGCGTACAATTTTCTCGGCCCGGGGTGATCGGACGGGCGCCGCGATCGGACGACCGCACCCGGATCGTGCGGGTTGCGCTCGACGCCAGCGCGGCGGTTAGAATCGACGATCAGCGCTCAATCCGCAAGGACATCATCCGATGCCGTTCGAGCTTCCCGACAGCCCGACCCCGCAGCCACTCAAGATCGCCGTGCTGACCATTTCCGATTCCCGCAGCTTCGCCAACGATCGCTCCGGCGACGCGCTGCGCGACGGACTGGAAGCGGCGGGCCACGTGCTGTGCCGGCGTGAACTGGTGCCCGACGACATCTTCCGGATCCGTTCGGTGGTTTCGCAGTGGATCGCCGACCCGGAGGTCGACTGCATCCTGACCACCGGGGGAACCGGGATTACCGGCCGGGACGGTACGCCCGAGGCCATCGAACCGCTGCTGGTGCGGCGTATCGACGGCTTCGGCGAGTTGTTCAGGCAATACTCGCTGGAAGAAATCGGGCCTTCGACGATCCAGTCGCGGGCCTTCGCCGGCGTCGCCAATTCGACGCTGCTATTTGGGCTGCCTGGCTCGACCGGTGCCTGCCGCACCGCGTGGAAACGGATACTGCGCCATCAACTGGACGTGCGAACGAAGCCCTGCAACTTCGTTGCGCTGATCCCGCGTCTCGAAGACGCTTGAAGGACACCGACGACTTCGCGACGACTCGATTCGATTCGACCCCACGGAGGATTCAAATGGACGAAGAAAAACTCAACATCAGCATACGCAAGTTCCTCAAGCAGGTCGGCGTGACCTCGCAGCGGGAGATCGAGAAGGCGGTCCGGGCCGCGTCGGAGGAGGGCGACCTGCCGTCCGGCGGTCTCCGCGTCACTGTCCAGCTGGAGTGTCCGGACCTGGACTTGAGCCACGAGATCGAGGGTCGGATCGAAACCGGCTGAAGTCGATCGGTCAGTCGCGATTCCAGATCGGCTGGGCGAATGGCTGGACGCGGACCGGGTCTCCGGCTTCGATGTCGCCCTGGTCGGGCGCGAGGTCGATGAAACAGTTCGCCGCACTCATCGAGCGCAGGACGCCGGAGCCCTGGTGGCCGAATGGTTCGACCTCCGGTCCGTTAGCGGTGACCACCAGCCGGCCGCGCTGGAACTCGCGACGGCCGCGCTTCTTGGCGATGCCCGCCCGGGTCGGCACGTCGAATTCGAGTACGTCGGCGGGACGTGCGCCGGCCAGCCTGACCAGCGCCGGTCTCACCAACTGCATGAACGTCACCATCGCCGAGACCGGGTTGCCGGGCAGACCGAAGAACAGCGCATCGCCGAGATGGCCGAAGGCCAGCGGCCGGCCGGGTTTCATGGCGACCTGCCAGAAGCCCACGCTGCCTGCCTTTTCCAGCGACTCCAGCACGTAGTCGGCCGCGCCCACCGACACTCCACCGGTCGTCATCACCGCGTCGAAAGCCGAGGCACGCCGAAACGCTTTGTCCAGGTCCTCGGGCACGTCGGGAATGATGCCCAGGTCGTGGACTTCGACGCCGAGTTCGGTCAGCAGACCGAACAATGTGTGGCGATTGGAATCGTGGATTTCGCCCGGGGCGAGCGGCTCGCCGACCGGAACGATCTCGTCTCCGGTCGAGAAGAACGCGACCCGGGGTAGCGGCAGAACCGCGACTTCGGCCGCACCGACCGACGCCAGCACGCCGAGATCCGCGCTGCCGATCCGGTGGCCGGCGTCGAAGACCGTATCGCCGCGCGCGACGTCCTCGCCGGCCGGGCGGACGTTGGCCCCCGATTTGCACGCCCCGGTGAAACGGATCCGCTTACCGTCGCGCTCGGTGCGCTCCTGCATCACGACCGAATCGGCCCCGTCCGGCATCACCGCCCCGGTCATGATCCGGGCGCACTGACCGGATTCCACCCGGCCGTCGAACGGATGGCCGGCAAAGCTTTCGCCGATCTCGACCAGTTCGGCACCGGCCTCGGACAGATCGGTCGCGCGAACGGCGTACCCGTCCATCGCCGAGTTCGTATGGTTGGGCACATCGATGGCGGCACCGACCGGCTCGGCCAGGACCCGGCCCAGCGCGTCGCGCAGCTGCACGGATTGACGACCGGATACCGGCCGGACCCGCTCCAGTATCCGGTCGCGCGCCTGTTCCACGGGCAGAGCCGGCGCGTCGTGACCGCAGCCGCCGCCGGTTTCGAGATCGGATGCGTTCATGGTCCTCCTCGGGAAAGCATGGCCGCCAGCGCGTCGCGCTGATCCGGCGTGTTGACGTTGATGAAGCGCTCTGCCTGGTCGTCGAAGCCCACGCGGACGAATCTTCGGCTTGCGTACCATCGATCGGGCTTGCGCTCGCCGTCCTCCAGCCGCGCCGCCAGGTCCGGCGCGAGTCGGCAATCGAACAACGCGTGCAGGGAGTGCAATCGCCCGCCGGCTTCGGCAACGGCGATTTCGGCTCCTTCGCGTTCCAGCGCCGTGCCGAGTCGCTCGACGAGATCCGGCGGCAGACAGGGTGCATCGCAGGGAACGCTCAGCAGGTAATCGCCGCCGACCGCGGAAAACGCGGCGTGCAAGCCCGCCAGCGGCCCCTGGAACCCGCCTAGCCGATCCGGGACCACCTTCACGCCGAGCCGCTCGTAGGCCGGCAGCGAGCGGTTGGCATTGACGATCACGTCGTCGACCTGCGGTCGAACCGCTTCCAGCGTCCATTCGATCATCGGTCTGCCGGCGATTTCGACCAGGCCTTTCTCGATCCCGCCCATGCGGCGCCCCTGGCCGCCGGCCAGCACCACGGCGGTGATCCGCCCGGGGTCAATCATCGGCGAGCCCGGTCGGCGAAGCAGAAGTGCTGCAGGCCGATGATTCGGTGACGTAGCCGGAAAACTCGCGGTCTGGCGAGCAATAGCGGCAGCCCGGGTTCGGGCCCAGCGCCAGTTCCCGGAAACGGGTGGTGCGCGCATCGAACAGCAGCAGGCGACCGGCCAGCGGCTCGCCGATGCCGGTGACCAGCTTGATGACCTCCAGCGCCTGCAGCATGCCGATGATGCCCGGAACCACGCCCAGTACCCCGGCCTCGTCGCAGGACGGCGCCGCGCCCGCCTCGGGCGGCTCGGAAAACAGGCACCGATAGCAGGGCCGGCCTCCGGCCGGAAACACCGAAACCTGGCCTTCGAATCGCTGCACCGCGCCGTAGACGTTGGGCAGGCCCAGCCGGACACAGGCGTCGTTGACCAGGTAACGCGTGGGGAAATTGTCCGATCCGTCGACGATGATCCTGTAGCCGGAAAGCACCTCTTCGACGTTTTCCGCCCCGAGACGCAGCCGGTGCGTCCGCACCTCGATCCCTGGATTCAGCGCTTCCAGCGTGGCGCGCGCGGAATCGGTCTTGGGCTGCCCGATGCGGTCGTCGCGATGGAGCACCTGGCGATGCAGGTTGCTGCGGTCGACCGTGTCGTCGTCGACGAGGCCCAGCGTGCCCACGCCGGCCGCGGCCAGGTACAGCGCGGCCGGCGAGCCGAGGCCGCCGGCCCCGATCATCGCCACGCGCGCCGACGCCAATCGCGCCTGGCCCTCGATGCCCAGCTCGGGGAGGTTCAGCTGCCGCGCGTAGCGCTCGGCGTCCTCGACGTCGAGCTGATCGCTGCGCACGCAGGGCAGGCCTTCGCGCCGCCATCGATTCACGCCGCCGCTGACCACCGACAGGTCCCGGTAGCCGAGCTTGTGCAGATGCTCCGCGGCCCGCTCGGCCCGCGGCCCGGCCGCGCAGACGAGTATGACGGGATCTTCCGGTCCCGCCAGTTCCCCGACGCGTGCGTCCAGCACTTCGGGCAACACCGCGTGCGCCCCCTCGGGCATGCCCAGCGCGATTTCTCCGGGGTTGCGAACGTCGATCATGACGACGCCGCCGGCGACGCGTCTGCTGGCTTCCTGCGGCGTGAGACTGGAAATCGCCCCGTTCGAATCCGAGCTGCGGTCTTCTTGCGACGACACGCGCGGTTACCCTCCCGCGACCGAGGGAACGACCAGCAGCGAGTCGCCGTCTTCCAGCCGGGTCTCCAGACCATCGACCGAGCGGATATCTCGTTCGCGCACGAACAGGTTGACGTGCGGGCGCAACTCGCCGCCCCGCGTCAGTATCCGTAGCTTCGCCTGCGGGTGTAGGCGGCCCAGCTCATCCAGCGCACCGGCCACGGTGGTCGCCTCGACCGAGACGCGATCCGCATCGCCTGCGAGGGGCCGCAGTGCGTCGGGAAGTTCGATGCTGATCATCGACATATCGATTCGATGCGGTGAAGTCGCGGATCGCACATGAGGACCCCGAATGCTATCACGCGCATTCCCGATCGATGACCGCCACCACCGCGCCGGCAGGGTCGCGACCGCGCTGCAGGCAGGTCAGCACCACGCGGTCGAGCGCGGGATTGGCCGCAAGGATCTCGAGCGATGCGTCCTCGGCATCGCGGCGGCGTTTTTCGTCATCGACCTGGTTGATCACCACGCGCACCTCGAAACCCGATGTTCCCTGCAACAGGCCGTGCTCGTGGCTGAACAGGCGCGCGAAATGCGCCGGTTCCATTCGATGCCCGGCCTCCAGTCCCGTGATCCGCCCGATTCGTTCCGGACGATGGGCGACTTCATCGTCCAGTGGCTTGCCGAGCACGCCGGCCGAAACCGCGACGAGGACCCGGCGCGTGCTCGGCGGCAACACCGGCTCGCCGGGCTTGGGCGCCTTGATGCCCCGCATCCGCGCGCCATCGGCCTTGACCAGGGTCAGGTCGAATCCGCCGGCCGCATGCAGGGTCTCGACCTGCTCGACGTCCAGCCCGGCCACGCGACCGGTCTTAGCGGCCGGCTGCACGAATGCTCGGACCCGGGCATCGCTGCCCGACCGGGCGCGCCGGATCAGCTCGGAGGGGTCGGCGACGTTGACCTCGATTCCCGTCCACCGGGGCGGCACCGGGCTGTGCACGGTCGTGGTCCACGCGATCCGACCGTCGCTTGCCGCGGCAATCGCGTACAGGAGGCTCTTCTTGCCGCCGGCACCGATCGCGGCGACGATGCCGTTGTCGACGTCCAGCGCCTCGAGCAGCCCGGTCATTCGATTCGCCCGGCCTGGACGCTGAGGATGGGCGGCAGGATGGCCGGAAGCGGACGAAAGTGCTCGCCGCGGTCGCGGCTGGCGTAGACCTGGCCGCTGGAGGTGCCGAGGTAAACGCCCAGCGGGTCGAGGCCATCGGTGTCCAGCCCGTCGCGCAAGACGGTGACGTAGCAGTTTTCCTGCGGCAGTCCGTTCTGCAGCGCCTGCCAGTCGGTGCCGGCGTTCTCGGTCCGGTACACCCGCAACCGCCCGTCGACGGTGGAACGGAACTGGGACGAATCTTCCGGAATGGTGAACAGCACGTCGGGATCGTCCGGATCCATTCCCAGTGCGTAGCCGAAATCGCTGGGCAGGCCGTCGGTGATCTCTACCCAGTTCTCGCCCCCGTCGTCAGACCGCCACGTGCCGGTATGGCTTTGCCGGTACAGCCGGTCCGGATCGGCCGGATGCATTCTCAGCGTATGGTCGTTGTGGCCCGCCTCGGGCCTGGACTGCGGAAGGTACGGGGCGCGCACGCCGCGGTTGCAGGGTCGGAACGTCTTTCCGCGGTCGTCGGACCGGTAGACGCCGCCGGCGGCCAGTGCCGCGTACAGCCGAGAACCCGAGGCGACCAGCGAATGCACCGCGCATCCACCCTTGGCCGGGTGCCAGTGGCGGGCCGTGGGATGCTCGTGGAAAGCCTCCAGGCACATCCAGTTCTCGCCGCGGTCGTCGGAAACGAAAAGCCCGGGCGGCTCGATGCCGGCATAGATCGTCCCGGGTCGCGCCGACGGACCCGGTGCCAGGCTCCAGATGACCTTCAGGCTGTCCGGGCCCTCGTCCTCGCCGTGCCGCGGAACGTCGGACAGGGGATGCCAGTCACGGCCGGCATTGTCCGAGCGATAGACGTGAATGCCCCAGATCGGATGATGAGCCGCCGCATAACCCGTGCGTCCGCCGTCGCGCGGATCGAGGAACGCACGCTGGATTTCGTAGCCGGCGAGGTGCGGCCCCTCGATTTCGAAGCGTTCGCGGTCTGCATCGCTGCGGGCGATGAACAGGCCCTTGCGGGTTCCGATCAGGACTGCGACTGAAGATGGCGGCATGCAGGCACTTCGGTATGGGTTTGATTTCGGATACGATCCGCAAACGCCGACAGAGTATAGCCAAGGACCCGTCCATGAGCTCCGACGCAGAAAGCCGCGCAAGACAGGTATTCGAACAGTTCCAGGACCCGGTTCTCGGGTCCGATCTCAAGTCCGCTCTGGGCACGCCCGAAATAACCGCCAGCAACGGAGATGTCCGGCTCGCGCTGGCGCTCGGCTTCCCGGCCAGGCGGCACGGCCGGCGGCTTGCGCGCGAACTGACCCGGCAGCTCGAGGCCGCGGAAGGGATCGATACCGCCGAGGTCACGACCGAAACCCGCATCGTTCCGCACCAGACCCAGGCCAACGTGCAGCGTCTCCGGTCGGTCAAGAACATCATCGCGGTCTCTTCGGCCAAGGGCGGCGTGGGCAAGTCCACGGTGGCCAGCAACCTCGCGCTCGCGCTGGTCGCAGAGGGCGCGTCGGTGGGCATGCTGGATGCCGACATCTACGGACCCTCGCAACCGCGCATGCTCGGGGTCAGCGGTCGCCCGGATTCGCTGGACGGCGAGGCGATCGAGCCGATGAAGAGCTACGACATCGAATCGATCTCGGTCGGCTACCTGATCGACGACGACGAACCGATGATCTGGCGCGGACCGATGGTCACGCGCGCGATGCAGCAGCTGCTCAACGATACGCGCTGGGGCGACCTGGACTATCTGATCGTCGACATGCCGCCAGGCACCGGCGACATCCAGCTCACGCTGTCCCAGCAGGTGCCGGTCGCCGGGGCCGTGATCGTCACGACGCCTCAGGACATCGCGACGCTGGATGCGCGCAAGGGTCTCCAGATGTTCCGCAAGGTCAACGTACCGGTGCTCGGCATCGTCGAAAACATGAGCCTGCACACCTGCAGCAAATGCGGACACCAGGAACACGTCTTCGGCGCCGGAGGCGGCGAACGCATCGCCAGCGAATACGGCGTACCGCTGCTGGGTTCGCTGCCTCTGGATACCTCGATCGGCAAGCATGCCGACAGCGGCTGTCCCAGCGTCGTGGCCGAGCCCGACGGCGACATCGCCGGCAACTTCATCGGGATCGCGTTGCGCATGGCGGCCAAGCTGTCGCTGCAGGCTGCCGACTACACGCACCGGATGCCGAAGATCCTGATCCGTTAGGGAACCTCTGGATAACACTGCGTAAGCGCGACGGCGCCTTCGTATGCCCGGGTTCGGCCCGGGCGAGCGCGGTTCGGCCATTCCGGAGGATCGAGCCCGGGTGTCGTGACGAGCGTCATGACAAGCGCACCAGACCCGCGGCTCGTCCGACCGGAACGCGCTCCGCGCAGGGTCGTTCGGAGTTCCCCGGGTCCGAAGCTCGCGAAAACCGCCAGCGGCCACGCGGCAAGGACGCATTGCCGGCTGGTGCATAATTGACGCAACGCTTCCTCGGCACGGGTCGGAAATGGCAGAATCGAATATCGAACGCAGACCGGTCACGGGCATGACGCTGATGATGCAGCACGATTCGACCGGATGGCAGCTCACCGGCCTGTTCCCTGAAGCCGGGCCGCCTCCGGCCGCGCCGCAGCGCCGGCTGGTGCGCGACGGCGGAGAAACGAAGATCTATCAATGGCAGGGGCTGCCGCTTCGCCTGCAGCCGGACCAGGGCGACGACTACATCTACAACCTCACCAGCCCCGGCCCCATGCTTTTCGTGATCTGCAAGACTGGTGAAGAAGGTCAGCCGATTCCGCTTCGGATCACGGCCGACCAGGACGACTGCGTCGCCGCCGTCGAAGTCGACGAGATCGTCTTCGAAGCTCCGATGCCCCGACCGATCATCGCCTGGATCCGCGAATACGTGGAAACGCACTGGGAACCGGGACCCCGCAAGCACGAGCGAAAAGGCGGCGACGGTCGACAGAGGAAGCGGGAATCGTGAAGAAGCGCCGACACGACGAAACACCGTCCGACGACCGCGGCGACGCCGAGCCGTTCGTTCGGCGCTGGATGCGGCGCAAGGCCGATGCGGCAAGAAACCCGGAGCACGAACCGCCGGCTCGAACCGAGCCCGAGCAGTCGCCGTTACCGGACGTCCAGCCCGATGCCTCCGATGAGGCCGGTGCCGCGGCTACCGATGATATTGCGGAGGAAGAAGCCAAGGGCGATGAGGACATGCCGCCGCTGGAGAGCATCGACGAGGGCGGCAGCGTTGCCGACTTCTTTTCACCGCGGGTCAGCCAGGAACTGCGCCGAGCGGCACTTCGCCGGCTGTTCGGACAAAGCCAGCTGCCCGTCGTCGACGAACTCGACGACTATGCCGGCGACTACACGAAGTTCACCAGGATGGGCGGCCTGGTGACCAACGAGATGAAGCACCGGCTCGAAGTCGCCGCACAGCGCCTGGCCAGGCGCGCGGACGAGCAACTCGCGGCCGCCGACCCCGAACCCGTCGCGCGACCGGAAGAGGGCGCACTTGCCGGGAACGGCGATCCGGAGGTCCCGCTGAAGGACGCCGACGAAACCGACGATCACGAAGATTCCAGGCATGACCGAAACAGCGACTGACGCCCGAGACCCAATCCGGTGGCCGACGGCCACGCAAGCCGGACGTGCACGAGCCGCCGCCCTGGCCGAGCTCGATCCCATGCCGCAGCCGCGGGACTGGGTGGAATACCGGTCTTCCGGCCGGCTGCTGATCATCGGGCCGGCTGATGATGCATGGCCGCTGGCCGAAACGCTGGCCGATCGGCTGACCTGTGCGCTGCTGGCGACCAGTCCGCCCAGCGAGCCTCCCGAGACCGCACCGTCCTTCCGTTACCTCGATGGCCGACCGCGCAACCTGAACGGCTATCTCGGCGCATTCGAGCTCGACGTCGAGGTCGACCGCGGACGCGTGCTCGACGCCGGCGCGGCCTTCGGCACGGAGTCTGGAACCTTCGATCTCGTGCTCGACCTGGACGGATCGGGAAACATGCGCATGGACGAGCCGCCGCCCGGCTATTACCTCGCGGTCGAGCCGGGCGCGCGTGAACGTGCGCTGGAAGAGCTGCCGGAGATGATCGGCGACTTCCAGAAGTCGCGTTACTTTGCATACGATTCCGAGATCTGCGCGCACGGCGCCAGCGGCATGACCGGTTGCAACAATTGCCTGCTCGCCTGCGCCACCGAAGCGATCGTGTCCATCGGAGACAAGGTCGAGGTCAATCCCTACCTTTGCCAGGGCTGCGGCAGTTGCGCAACGGTCTGTCCTTCGGGCGCGATGCAGTACCAGGCGCCGCCCGTCGTCGAGGTCATCGACGGCGCGCGGCGCCTGCTGAAGACGTACCGCGACCACGCCGGAGATGAACCACACCCGGAAGTCCTGCTCTATAGCGCCGATTCGGCACTGCCGGAGCTCGCCGAACGTGCCGACGAGCTCCCGGAACACGTTCTTCCGCTGGCCGTCGAGGACGTGGGTTCGGTAGGCATGGATACCTGGTTGTCGGCGCTCGCGTTCGGTGCCGCACGGGTATGGCTGCTGCCCGGGCCTTCACCCGCGCCGAGCAAGGTGCAGGCCAGCCGCGCGATGATCCGGGTCCTGGGGCAGGCGCTCGAAGGCCTTGGAGATCGACATCATGGCGAACGGGTGATCTGGCTGGAACATGCCGGCCAGGCGAGCCGGCCCGGAATCATTCCGCCGCTGGTCGCAGAGCCGGCATCGTTCGGCGGTCTCGGCAACAAGCGCGAAATCATGCGGCGCGCGCTGAGGGTGCTGCACGAGCAGGCAAAGGCGCCGACGGACGTCATCGAGCTTTCCGCGCACGCGCCGTTCGGTGCGATCCGCGTGGACCGGGACGCCTGCACGCTTTGCATGGGCTGCGTTTCGGTATGCCCCGCATCGGCCGTGCAGGGCGGGGGAGACCAGCCGCGGCTGGAGTTCCGGGAAGACCACTGCGTTCAGTGCGGGCTTTGCGAGCAGGCATGTCCCGAAGACGCGATCACGCTGGAACCCAGGATGAACTTCAGCGCACACCTGGAGCCCGGTTCCAGGCTGCTCAACGAAGCATCCATGCACAGCTGTCCTGGCTGCGGCAAGGCGTTCGCGACCGAGCGGATGATCGAGCGCATGCTCGAAAGACTTTCCGGCCAC
>JBPRGD010000026.1:0-32265 GCA_051428125.1 Candidatus Wenzhouxiangella sp. M2_3B_020 | reverse complement strand
CCGGAGCGGCCTCCCGCACGAGGCAAGGCACCTCGCCACCCCCACCCTCCCCCGGAAGCGGACGCCGATCCGCGATCGGATCGAGCCGGATCGCCGCCGGGCCCCGCTCAGGTCCGTAGCAACGGGAGTCTCGTAGGTCGGCCCTACGCGGCCGACGGGATGCCCGGTACGGAATCGCCCGGGTTGTAGCCTCCCCCCTCAACGCGGTTCACGGCTTGCTCGTGGACGGTCGCTAGCGCGCCGGGTTAAGTACGGGGAGCGACCGGCAACTGTCAGTTCCCGACCGAGACGGGAATGAATCGGTGGCCGGACCTGCCTCCTGCCAAGGCGCACCGCCGCCCGACGATCTTCTAGTCGGAGCGGACTCCGATCCGCGACGGGTGCGACCCGGAAAGCCGCTGGGCCCCGGATCAAGTCCGGGGCGAGAAGAGTGTCTCGGGTCGGCTCTACGGGGGCGCCGGGAGACCTGGTTCGGCATCGCTCGAACAGCGGCCCCCGACCCTCGGTTCAGTGGCGGCTCCTGGATGCCGTGATCAGCGTTTTTCGAGCAGCTCGCGCGCCTTCTCGACGATGCGCTCGGCGGTCAACCCGAAGTGCTCGAACAGGTCCGAGGCCGGCGCCGAGGCGCCGAACTGGTCGATGCCGATCATCGCGCCTTTCGGCCCGACGAAGCGGTGCCAGTAGCCGGTCACCCCCGCCTCGACCGAGATCCGGCGATCGACCGTCGACGGCAGAACGGACTCACGGTAATCGGCGTCCTGGGCCAGGAACCGCTCCGGGTTGGGCATCGAGACCACGCTGGCATTTATGCCGTCCTCGGAAAGTGCGTCGGCCGCGTCCACGGCGAGCTCGACTTCGGAGCCCGTCGCGATCAGGATCAGCTCGGGCTCGTTGCCGGCACCGCGCAGGACGTAGCCGCCGCGCCGGATCGCGTCGAGCTGTTCGTCATCGCGCTCCTGGTGGGCCACGCCCTGGCGGGTGAGCACCAGCGCGCTGGGGCCGTCGCGGCGCTCGATGGCATCCTGCCAGGCCACCGCGGTTTCGGCCTTGTCGGCCGGGCGCCAGACCTCGAGGTTCGGGATCATGCGCAGGCTGGCCACGTGTTCGACCGGCTGGTGCGTCGGCCCGTCCTCTCCGAGTCCGATCGAGTCGTGGGTGTAGACGTGGATCGCGCCTGTGGGAATCAGCGCCGACATGCGCACGGCGTTGCGCGCGTAGTCGGAAAACACCAGGAACGTGCCGATGTACGGGATGAAACCGCCGTGCAGGTGCACGCCGTTGGCGATCGCGGTCATTCCGAACTCGCGCACGCCGTAGTAGATGTAGTTGCCGTCGGCCGGTGCCTCGAGGATGTCGGTGCTTCCGGACCAGCGGGTGTTGTTCGATCCGGTCAGGTCGGCCGAGCCGCCGAGAAGCTCCGGCAGCAGCGGACCGAATTCCTCCAGAGACTGGCCCGAGGCCTTGCGCGTGGCGACCTTGCCGTCGTCGGCCTGCATCTTCGCGACGATGGCCGCGGCACGGTCGGCGAAATCGTCGGGCAGTTCGCCCTTCATCCGGCGCTCGAGCTCGGCGGCGAGTTCCGGATGGCGCTCGCGGTAGGCCTCCCAGGTCCCGGACCACGCCTTCTCGTCTGCCTCGCCCCGTTCGCGAGCATCCCAGCCGGAATAGACCTCGTCCGGGATCTCGAACGGAGGATGGTTCCAGCCCAGTTCGTCGCGGGCCGCGGCGATTTCCTCGTCGCCGAGCGGGGCGCCGTGGGTATCGGCGGTCCCCTGCTTGTTCGGCGCGCCGAAGCCGATCGTCGTGCGGCAGCAGATCAGCGTCGGGCGCTCGGCATCGCCGCGTGCCTGCTCGATGGCGTCGCGCACGGCATCGGAATCGTGACCGTCGACGTCGGCGATCACCTGCCAGCCGTAGCTCTCGAAGCGCTGCGGCGTCGCCTCGGTGAACCATCCCCGGGTCTCGCCGTCGATGGAAATGCCGTTGTCGTCGTAGAACACGACCAGCTTGCCCAGCCCCCACGTTCCGGCGAGCGAGCACGTCTCGTGCGAGATGCCTTCCATCAGGCAGCCGTCGCCGGCGAACACCCACGTCGTGTGGTCGATGACGTCAAGGCCATCGCGGTTGAAGCGAGCGGCCAGCAGTTTTTCGGCCAGCGCCATGCCCACGCCGTTGGCCAGGCCCTGGCCCAGCGGACCCGTCGTGGTCTCGATGCCCGGAGCGTGACCGAACTCGGGATGCCCCGGCGTCGGCGAGTGCAACTGCCGGAAATTCCTCAGCGCATCCATGTCGAGGTCGTAGCCGGTCAGGTGCAGCAGCGCGTACTGCAGCATGGAGCCGTGGCCGTTGGAGATCACGAAGCGGTCGCGGTTCCACCAGTCCGGGTTCCCCGGATTGTGGCGCATGAAGTCGTTGAAGAGCACTTCGGCGATGTCGGCCATGCCCATCGGCATGCCGGGATGGCCGGAAGCGGCGCGCTGGACTGCGTCCATGGCGAGCGCGCGGATGGCGTTTGCGAGATGGCGTCGGTCGGTCATCGAGGGATCGGTCCTTCGGGTTGCTGCGATGCGGCGGGATGGTCCCGGCCGGTGCCGGAGGCATCGGCACGAAGGCATCAGTTTATCCGATCACGCCGCCGAGTCGGCCGGTTGCCGGCAACGGAAAAAGAACCACGAGCGTTGTCGCGAGGCTGTTTCGGCGTTATAATTGCACGGATTTGCTCGGCGAGATGCCGGCAGATGACACCATAAATCACACGCGTTCCGTCACATGTGGCGGGGTTGCCCGGTTCCAGAACCGTGCCCGTATCGGGTCGGCGTCGGGGATTCGGGTCGCCGCATGGGGAATCGCGGAGGCCTAAACCCTGCGTCCGCTGCGAGTCATCGCACGGCGCGACAATGAAAGGAAGACACGATGCCTGACGTCACCATGCGCCAGATGCTCGAAGCTGGCGTGCATTTCGGTCACCAGACCCGCTACTGGAATCCGAAGATGGAACCGTACATCTTCGGGGCCCGCGGCAAGATCCACATCATCAACCTCGAGCGCACGCTGCCCCTGCTCAAGGAAGCACTGGACTTCCTCAGCAGGATGGCCAGCAAGCGCGGAACCGTGCTGTTCGTCGGCACGAAGCGCGCGGCAGGCCAGGCCATCGCCGAAGAGGCGCAGCGCTGCGGCATGCCCTACGTTTCTCACCGCTGGCTCGGCGGCATGCTGACCAACTTCCGCACGATCCGCCAGTCCATCAATCGCCTCAAGGAACTCGAGGCGATGGAAACCGACGGCTCGTTCGAGCGGCTGGTCAAGAAGGAAGTGCTGGAGCTGACGCGAGAGCGCGACCGGCTGGAGCAGAACCTCGGCGGAATCAAGAACATGGCATCGCTGCCCGATGTGATGCTCGTCATCGATATCGGCCACGAGGACATCGCCGTGGCAGAAGCCCGCAAGCTCGGCATCCCGGTCGTTGCCGTCGTCGATAGCAATCACAACCCGGAAACGGTCGAGTACGCCATTCCCGGCAACGACGACGCCATCCGCTCGGTGCGCCTGTACGCACAGTTGGCAGCCGATGCAATCCTCGAGGGCAAGGCATCGGTACCGCAGGTCGCCGGTGACGAGGACGAGTTCGTCGAGCTCGACGAGGAAGGCAACCCGATCGACAGCGGCGACAAGTCCGCGAGTCCGGCGGCGAAGAAGACCGCCAAGAAGACGGCCAAGAAGTCGGCTGCCAAGAAGACCGCGAAGAAGACGACGAAGAAGACGGCCAAGAAAGCCGCGAAGAAGGCGGCCAAGAAGGCAGCCGTCAAGGCCGGCACCGAGGACGAACCGGCGCCCGAGGGCGCTCCGGAAGGTCAGGTCAAGGCCGAATCGGCAAAGGAAGACCGCTCGCGGGACAGCGACGAACTCGCCGCAGCGGCGCAACAGGAGCCGGCCGAGGCCGAAACGCCCGCCCCGGAAGGCACGCCGAGTTCCGCGGCCAAGGAACTGCCGGAAGAAGATTCGCCGAAAGAAGATTCGGAGGACAAGTCATGAGCATCACCGCATCCCAGGTCAAGGAACTGCGCGAGCGCTCCGGCGCCGGCATGATGGAGTGCAAGAAGGCGCTGGTCGAAACCGACGGCGACATGGAAGCGGCCATCGAGCATCTGCGCAAGAGCGGGCTGGCCAAGGCCGACAAGAAGTCCGGCCGGGTTGCCGCCGAGGGTGCGATCATCCAGGCAGGCGACGACAACGGCGCAGTGCTCGTCGAGATCAACTGCGAAACCGACTTCGTGGCCAAGGACGAGAATTTCCGCCGCTTCGCCGACCGCGTCGCCGAACTCGCGCTGAGCGAGGATTCCGACGACGTCGCGGCGCTGGCCGAGGCCGAGTACGAGGGCGGGGAAAGCGTCGACGCCAAGCGCCAGCAGCTGGTCGCTCAGCTCGGCGAGAACATCCAGCTTCGCCGCATGCGACGCATGGGCGGAGAAGAGGACGTGATCGGCGCCTACATCCACGGCGGCCGCATCGGCGCGATGGTCGGGCTGGTCGGCGGCGACGCCGAGCTCGCCCGCGATATCGCCATGCACGTCGCGGCGCTGAACCCGCAGTACATCGACTCCGACGCCGTCCCGGCCGACGTGCTGGAGAAGGAGAAGGACATCCTGCGCGCCCAGGCCGAAGAGTCCGGCAAGCCGCCGGAAATCGTCGAGAAGATGATCGCCGGACGGCTGAACAAGCGCCTGGCCGAGATCACGCTGGTGGGCCAGCCGTTCGTCAAGGACTCCGACCAGACCGTCGGCAAGCTGCTGGAATCGAAGGGCGCGAAGGTCGTGAGCATGGTACGGCTGGAAGTCGGCGAGGGCATCGAGAAGGAAGAGGCCGATTTCGCGGCCGAGGTCATGCAGCAGGCCCGCGGCGGCTGATCCGGACGGGACGATGGAAACGCCCCGGTATCGCCGGATCCTCCTGAAACTCAGCGGCGAGGCGTTGCTGGGCAACCACGACTACGGCATCGATCCGGCCGTCAGCAGCCGGATCGCGTCGGAAGTCGCGGAAGTCGCCAATGCCGGCGTGCAGGTCGGCGTCGTGATCGGCGGGGGCAACATCTTCCGGGGCGCCGGCCTGGCATCGGCCGGCATGGATCGGATCACCGGCGACCACATGGGCATGCTGGCGACGGTGATGAACGGCCTGGCGCTGCAGGACGCGCTGGAACGCGCCGGGGCGACGACGCGCGTGATGTCGGCGATCTCGGTGCGCGAGGTCTGCGAGGACTACATCCGTCGACGGGCCGTCCGGCACCTCGAGAAGGGGCGTGTCGTGGTCTTCGCCGCCGGCACCGGCAACCCGTTCTTCACCACCGATACCGCGGCCAGCCTGCGGGCCATCGAGATCGGCGCCGACCTCATGATCAAGGCGACCAAGGTCGACGGCGTCTACTCGGCCGATCCGACCAAGGATCCGGACGCCACGATCTATCGGCGCGTCGGCTACGACGAAGTCATCGAAAAGAAGCTCAACGTCATGGACGCCAATGCAATGGTGCTGTGTCGGGACCAGTCCATGCCCATCCGCGTGATCGGGCTGCACGGCGACGGGAATCTCGCCCGTCTGGTCGGCGGCGAGGACATCGGCACGCTGGTGGAGTGATCCACCCGCGGCGCCCTAGCGCCGCCGGGTTCCTGCCGCTTCCGGACTGCTACAATTCGATTCTTAAAGGCGGGGAACGCAAAGCCACCGGAATTCGCAATGCTCTCAGACATCAAGAAAGACGCAAAGACGCGCATGGACAAGAGCCTGGAGTCGCTGCGCTCCGAGCTTGCCAAGATCCGCACCGGCAGGGCTCATCCCAGCCTGCTCGAACACGTCCACGTCGATTACTACGGCGCCGAGGTTCCGATCTCGCAGGCCGCCAACGTATCCGTCGAGGACCCGCGCACGCTGGCGGTGACGGCATGGGACAAGAACATGGTCGGCAAGATCGAGAAGGCCATAATGACCTCCGATCTCGGCCTGAATCCCGCGACGGCGGGCACCGTGATCCGGGTCCCGCTGCCGGCGCTGACCGAGGAGCGCAGGTCCGAACTCTCCAGGGTCGTTCACGGCGAGGGCGAGCAGGCCAAGGTGGCGGTGCGCAACATCCGGCGCGACGCCAACCACCACATCAAGGAACTTCTCAAGGAAAAGGAGATCTCCGAAGATGATCAGCGTCGCGCTGAAGGAGAGATCCAGCAGTTGACCGACCAGCACGTCGAGCGGATCGACGAGATGGTCGCGGAGAAGGAAAAAGAGCTCATGGAGATCTGAACATGGTGGCCGGGGCGGGGGTGCCGCAACATCTTGCGATCATCATGGACGGTAACGGGCGCTGGGCTGCACGCCGCGGCAAGCCGCGCACGTACGGACACCAGGCCGGCACCGAGGTCGCTCGGCGCATCGTCCGGGCGGTGGCCGAGCGCGGCATTCCGGTACTGACCGTCTACGCGTTCTCGTCCGAGAACTGGCGTCGGCCCCGGCACGAGGTCAAGCGGTTGATGAGCCTTTTCCGGCGCGCCCTGGACCGGGAGGTCGAGAGGCTGAACGAGAACGGCGTCCGGCTGCGGTTCATCGGGCAGCGCGAGGCGTTCTCGAAATCGCTGCAGCGCGGCATGGCGCGGGCCGAAGAGATCACGCGCGACAATACCCGGCTGACGCTGAACATCGCCGCCAGCTACGGCGGCCGCGGCGACATCGTTCGCGGCGCCCGCGCGCTGGCCGAGCGGGTCCGGCGCGGCGAACTGGATCCCGAGCACATCGACGAGTCGGCGCTCGACGACGTCATGCAGCTGGGCGGTCAACCCGACCCGGACCTGTTCATCCGTACCGGCGGCGAACGCCGGTTGTCGAACTACCTGCTCTGGAATCTCGCCTACACCGAACTTCATTTCAGCGATGTCCTGTGGCCGGACTTCACCGAAGCCGACCTGGACGCGGCTCTCGAGGACTATCGGAACCGTGAGCGACGGTTCGGCGGGCTGATCGAGCCCCCGGCCGCCCGGCATGCTTAGATCGCGCGTGATCACATCGGTGGTTCTGGCCGCGCTGGTGATCAGCGCGCTGCTGCTGCTGCCGGTGCTGTGGCTGAACGTGGTGCTGGCCGGCCTGTTCCTGGTTGCCGGAGGCTGGGAGAGCACGCGGCTGGCCGGGCTGGAATCGAGTCCTCTGCAGTTCGCCTGGATCGCGCTTCTGTGTGCGCTCGGCGCCGGCCTGGTCTGGCTCGCGCACGATCCGGCCGCCGTGCCGTGGCTGTTCGGTGGCGCCGTTGCCGGCTGGGTGCTGCTTTCGACATGGCTGCTGGCGCCGGAGCTGGGCCGCGGCGACCAACGCCGTTTCCAGCCTGCCAAGCTGCTGATCGTCGGCGCGGTGCTGCTGTTCGCGTTCCTCTCGGTGTCGTGGCTGCACGTCTCCAGCCCCTGGCAGGTCATCTTCCTGCTGTTCCTGATCGCCGCGGCCGATATCGGCGCGTTCTTCACGGGCCACCGGATCGGCGGTGCGAAACTCTCGCCGAGGATCAGTCCCGGCAAGACGTGGTCCGGCGCCGTCGGTGGCCTGGTGTCGGCCATGATCGTGGCGGCTGCCTGCAGCCGGCTGATGCCCGACATTCCGTTCGGCCCGCTGGTGGCCGCATCGGCCGCGGCCGTGCTGGTCGTGCTCTCGGTCTGCGGAGACCTGCTCATCAGCCTGTTCAAGCGTCACCGCAACCTCAAGGACACCTCGTCGCTGCTGCCGGGTCATGGCGGCATGCTCGATCGGGTCGACAGCCTCTCGGCGGCCGCGCCGGCGTTCGCGCTGCTCGTCTGGTGGCACGCGGTCTAGCTCGGCGCCCGATGCAGCTCCCGTTCCCGGCTGCCGGGGAACGTTTGACGTAGAGGAGATTCGAACAATCATGGAAATCCTGGGTTCCATCTTCTGGCTGGCCGTCGCTCTCGGCCTGCTGGTCACGTTCCACGAGTTCGGCCATTACTGGGTCGCGCGGCGCTGCGGCGTGGGCGTGCTCCGGTTCTCGGTCGGTTTCGGGCAGCCGTTGTGGCGCCGGCGCGCGGCCAACGGCGTCGAGTTCGTGATCGGCGCGATTCCGCTGGGCGGCTACGTCAAGATGCTCGACGAGCGTGAGGGGTCGGTGCCGGACGACCGCGTCGACGAGGCATTCAACCGCAAATCGCTGGGCAAGCGCGCCGCGATCGTCGCCGCCGGGCCGGTCTTCAACCTGATCTTCGCCGTCGCCGCGTTCTGGCTGATGTTCATGATCGGCATTCCGGAACCCAGGCCCGTGGTCGGCGAGGTCAGCGGCATCGCCCGGGAAGCGGGCGTGGAGGAGGGCGACCTGATCGTCGCCGTCGCCGACGAACCCGTAGAGACCTGGACGCACGCGATTCTCGAGCTGATCCCGCGCGCGCTGGACCGGGAGCCGGTCGCGATGACGGTCGCCGACCGGCAGGAGCGCCGGCGCGAGCTGCGCCTTCCGCTGGACGAACTGGGTGCCGATTTTCGCGAGGAGCGGGTGCTCGAGCACATCGGCATCCAGCCGTGGCGCGCGGACCTGCCGCCGGTGATCGGCGAAGTGTCCCCGGACTCGCCGGCAGAGCGTGCGGGCCTGCGCGCGGGCGACCGGATCGTCGCAATCGGCGGTGAGACCATCGACGGCTGGCGCGCCCTCGTCGAGCGCATACCGGCCGCCGCCGGCGAGGGCGCGGTCCGGCTGGAAGTGGCGCGGAACGGCGCGCGGCGGACCGTCGAGGTCGAACCGGAGCGAATCGACGGCCGGCCGGTCATCGGCGTGCGGCCGGTAGAGCCCGACGACGAAACGCGCCGGGCGATGGAGCGAGCGGTGACCGTGCTTCGCCACGGGCCGGTCGAGGCCGTCGGGGAGGCCGTGGGCGAAACCTGGCGGCTGACCAGCGCGACGCTCGGCATCCTGGGCCGGATGATCGCCGGGAACGCATCGCTGAGCAACCTCTCCGGACCGATTACAATTGCGCAGATGGCCAACACCTCGGCGAGCCTGGGTGTGACGAGGTTCCTGTTTTTCCTCGGCCTGATCAGCCTGTCGCTGGCGATCATCAACCTGCTGCCCATCCCCGTACTGGACGGGGGGCACCTGCTGTATTTCCTCATCGAGTGGATCAAGGGCAGCCCGGTCTCGGAGCGGGGCCTGATGATCGGCCAGAGCATCGGCCTCGCGATGATCGCGGGTCTGATGGGAATCGCGATATTTAACGATATCTTACGGCTGTTTCAATAGACTGCGCGGCCCGGCCACGCAACACGCATCAGACGAACAAGAAAAGGCATTCGATGAGATTCCTGACGCTATTGGTGGCCCTTTGCAGCCTGTCGGTCTCGGCGCAGACCTTCACCGTCGAAGACATCCGCGTCGACGGGCTGCAGCGCATTTCAGAGGGCACGGTCTTCAGCTTCCTGCCGATCGAGGTCGGCCAGCGGCTGAACCCCTCGCTGATCCGGTCGGCGGTCCGCGATCTCTACCGCAGCGGTTTCTTCGAGGACGTCGAGATCGGGCGCGAGGGCGAGATTCTCGTCATCAAGGTCGAGGAGCGCCCGGCGATCGCGTCGGTGCGACTGGAAGGCAACGACAAGATCCCGTCGGAGTCGCTGCGCCCCGCGCTGGCCGAGATCGGCATCGCCGAAGGCGAGGTCTTCGACGAACTCGCCATCGACCGGATCCAGCAGGAACTGGTGCGCGAGTACTTCAACCAGGGCCACTATGCGGTCGAAGTCGATCCCCAGGTGTCCGAGCTGGCGCGCAACCGCGTCGGCATCGTCATCGAGATCACCGAGGGCAAGCAGGCCAAGATCCGGCACATCAATATCGTCGGCAACGAAACCTTCAGCGAAAAGGAGCTGCGCGAGGACTTCGAGTCCGATACCAGCGAAGGCCTGCTGTTCTGGCGCGGCCGCACCAACTACACCCGCGAGAAGCTTTCCGGCGATCTGGAACGGCTCCGCGCCTATTATCTCGATCGCGGATACATGGATTTCTCGATCGAGTCCACGCAGGTCTCGATCAGTCCCGACAAGCAGAGCATCTACATCACCGCCAACGTGCGCGAGGGCGAGGTGTTCACGATCAGCGACGTGAGCATCACCGGCGATCTCGTTCTGCGCGAAAGGCTGCTTCGCAATTTCGTGCAGGTCGCACCCGGCGAGGTGTTCTCGAGAAAGCAGGTCGAGTCCACCGTCGAGGCGATCACATCGCTGCTGTCGAATTTCGGGTATGCGTTCGCCAACGTCAACCCGGTCCCGCGAATCGACCGGGACGACAATACCGTAGACATCACGTTCTTCGTCGAACCGGGCAAGCGCGTCTACGTGCGGCGCGTCGAGTTCCGCGGCAACACCTACAGCAAGGACGAAGTGCTTCGGCGCGAGATGCGCCAGTTCGAGGGCGCATGGTTCTCGCAGGCCGCCGTCGATCGCTCCAAGCTGCGGCTGCAGCGCATCGGCTACTTCGAGAACGTCAACATCGAGACCCCTGCCGTCGAGGGCAGCGACGATGAGATCGACATCATCGTCAGCGTCGAGGAACGGTCCACCGGCAGCTTCCAGATCGGGCTGGGCTTTTCACAGCTGCAGGGACTGATCGCATCGATCTCCATCCAGCAGCAGAATTTCCTCGGTTCCGGGCGGACCATCGGGCTGGGGATCAGCCGCTCGTCGATCCAGCGCGCACTCAACATCAGCTACACCAACCCGTATTTCACCGACGACGGCGTCTCGCTGGGCTACTTCGCCAACTACTCGGAGTTCAACCAGGGCCGCGCCAACATCGCGAGATTCTCCACCAGCCAGGTCGGACTCGGCGCCAATCTCGGATTTCCGATCACCGAGATCGACTTCGTCCGGCTCGGCGCCAGTATCCGCCGTCAGGACATCAACATCGGCCAGCTCGTGGCGGTGCAGGAAGACCCCGACGACCCGACCAGCCCGAGGCGACTGGAATTCGCCGTCACGCGGCCGCTGGCGATCACGCTGGACAGGAACGGCGACGGGTTTCTCAGCGACGATGAGCGCCGGATCGACACCGCGTTCGTCAACGCCGGCTGGGGGCGCGATACGAGAAATCACTTCCTGACGCCCACCCGGGGTTCGCTGAACCGCCTCAATCTGAACGTCGCGCTCCCCGGCAGCACGCGTGAGTATTTCACGGGCAGCTACCGCGGGCGCAAGTACTTCCCGCTGGGCGGGGACTTCGCGTTCGTGCTGCGCGCCGACCTCTCCTACGGCGACAACTACGACAACGCCGACGTCGACGTCGAGCCGATCGAGCCGGAGCGGCTGGCCGGCAACTGCCAGATCGACGAGATCGTCACCAGCGATTCCGGCCTGCCGTTCTGGGAACACTTCTACGCCGGCGGCGTTTCCGACGTGCGCGGTTTCGACGACAACTCGCTGGGGCCGAAGGACCAGTTCTGCCGGTCCGTCGGCGGTGACTTCAAGGCCACCGGCGGCGTCGAGATCGCGTTCCCGCTGCCTTTCATCGAGGCCAGCGGCACGCGCCTGGCCTGGTTCGTCGATGCCGGCAACGTGTTCACCGACATCGGTGGATTCGACACCGAGCTGGTCCGCGCCTCGACCGGGATCTCGCTGACCTGGGAGGCCCCGGTGGGGCCGATCATCCTGAACATCTCGGCCCCCATCAAGGAACGCGAGGGCGACGAGACCCAGCTGCTGCAGTTCTCGTTCGGCACGCAGTTCTAGGAAACCTCCGTCCAATCCTGCGCGGGAGCGGAGCGTCGGCAGGAGCCCGGCCCGTACCCGATCCGGGCGCCGGCCGGGCAAGGCGATCGTGATGACCGCCCGTCATGACAGGCGTCGGAAATGCCGCGTCCGGCGCGTTGCGGCCGGCTGCGGCCGCCGTTTCGCCGGGCACCATGGGATGCGCACCACGCGATTCGCGGCTTTTCCGGCGGAAACGCGCTCCGCGCGCGGCCGCTCGGAGGCTCCCCGGCCGCCGCTGCCGCGCTCGGGGTGGTGAAGCAGGGGGTTCAGGCCCTATACTGTGGGGTGAACGACTCCGTCCGAAACGCAGGTTGCAAGATGCGAGCCTGGATGTTCACGCTGCTGATGCTGATGGCCGGCGCCGCCGCGGCGCAGGATATCCGTATTGGCTACGTGGACATGAAGCGGCTGCTCGACAGCGCACCCCAGGTCATCGCCGGCCGTGCCGAGCTCGACATCGAGTTCCGCCCCATCAACAACGAGCTGCTGGCCGACGAGGAACGGCTGCTCGAGATGGAACAGCGGCTGGCCGCGGCCGCCGGGCTGACCCGCGAGCAGGTTGCCGCGCGCCAGCGCGAGATCCGCAACCTCAGTCGCTCCATCGAGCGTCGCCGCGAAGACCTTGCCGAAGAACTCAATTTCCGGCGCAACCAGCAGATCAAGGAACTGGGCGAGGAAATCGAGATCGCGGTGCAGGCCGTGGCGCGCAGGGAGGGCTACGACCTGGTTCTCTCCAGTCCCGTGGCCTACGCCTCCGAGACCATCGACATCACCGACCAGGTGCTGGCGTTTCTCGAAATGGACTACGAACGCCGGAGCCAGCGCTCCGGGCAATGAACGCGGAAGATCCACTGCCCCGGCCGCCGGTCTCGCTCGATCGGATCGCCCGCTGGCTCGGCGGCGAGATCGTGGGCGACCGCGACACCCGAATCGACGGCGTTTCGCCGCTCGGCGAGGCCGGACCCGGCCGGATCTCCTTTCTCGCCAACCCGGCCTATCGCGGCCGGCTGGCGTCGACCGACGCCTCGGCCGTCATCCTTTCCCCTGCCGCCGTCGACGACTGCCCGGTCGCGGCGCTGGTGGTCGAAGACCCGTACGTCGCCTGGGCGCGCCTGCTGGAGCGGTGGTTTCCGCCCGCCGATCCGGTGCCCGGCATCCACGCCTCCGCGGTGGTCGCCGACGATGCCGAGATCGATGCCGGTGCCCAGGTCGGGCCCAATGCGGTGGTCGGGGCGCGTGCGCGCATCGGCTCCGGCGCGGTGGTGGGTCCCGGGTGCATCGTGGGCGAAGACGTCGAGCTCGGCGACGGCGCCCGCCTGGTGGGCCGGGTCCACGTCGCCGGCGGAGCCCGGCTCGGCAAGCGCGTGCTGGTGCATCCCGGAGCGGTGATCGGCGCCGACGGCTTCGGGCTGGCGATGGTCGACGGCGCCTGGCGCAAGGTGCCGCAGATCGGCTCGGTCCGGATCGGCGACGACTGCGAGATCGGCGCCAACACCACCATCGACCGTGGCGCGCTGGGCGACACGGTGCTGGGCCGCGACGTTCGGCTGGACAACCAGGTCCAGGTCGCCCACAACGTGCACATCGGCGATCATACGGCGATCGCCGGCTGCACCGGGATCGCGGGATCCACGAGGATCGGCCGGTACTGCATGATTGCCGGCGCATCCGGCATCGGCGGGCATCTCGAGATCTGCGACCGCGTCGTGATCACCGCGATGAGCACCGTCGTCGACTCGATCCTGGAGCCGGGCAGCTACGGATCGGGCATTCCGGCCAGGCCGATGCGGACCTGGCAGCGTACGCTGGTGCGCCTTGCGCAGCTGGATCGCCTGTTCCGTCGGATCCGAAGCCCGAAGTCCAAATCATGAGGAGTTGTATCGCATGAGCGAACCGTCCGTCGTCGATATCGAGCGCATCTTCCGCTTGCTGCCGCATCGCTATCCGTTCCTGCTCGTCGACCGGGTCATCGAGTGGTCGCTGGACGATCCGCCCCGCATCCACGCGCTGAAGAACGTGACCATCAACGAGCCGTTCTTCCAGGGCCATTTTCCGGGCCATCCCGTGATGCCGGGAGTGCTCATCCTCGAGGCCATGGCCCAGGCCGCCGGTTGCCTGGCCCACCTTGCGCGCGAGGAAGCCGGGGAGCGCGAGCAGCTGTTCTACCTCGTCAAGATCGACAAGGCGCGTTTCTCCAAGACCGTCGTACCGGGCGATCAGCTGCACTTCCACGTCCACCAGAAGCGACTGATGCGGGGCATGGGTCTGTACGAAGCCGAAACGCGCGTCGACGACAAGCGCGTGGCGAGCTGCGAGATGCTGTGCGCGGCACGGCCGGACACGCAATGATCCACTCGACCGCCGTCGTCGGGGAGGGCGCGCGCATCGCCGACGACGTGGAGGTCGGGCCCTACGCGGTCATCGGCGACGGCGTCGAACTCGCTGCCGGATGCCGGGTGGGACCGCACGCGGTGATCACCGGCCGTACCCGCATCGGGCCCGGTACGCGCATCTTCCAGCACGCCAGCGTCGGCGAGGAGCCCCAGGACAAGAAGTACGCCGGCGAGGACAGCGCACTGGAGATCGGCGCGAACAACACGGTTCGCGAATTCGTCACGATCAACCGGGGCACCGCCGACGGCGGCGGGACGACGCGGCTGGGCGACGAGAACTGGCTGATGGCCTACAGCCATATCGCCCACGATTGCCAGGTCGGCTCGCACTGCGTGTTCGCCAACGGAACGACGCTGGCCGGGCACGTCGTCGTCGGCGACCATGTCACGTTCGCCGGCTTTTCCGGCGCCCACCAGTTCTGCCGCATCGGTTCCTACGCGTTCCTCGGCATGTACGGGGGCGTCGGCCAGGACGTCCCGGCCTACGTGCTGGTCTCCGGCCGACCGCCGAGGCCGCGCGGCATCAACACCGAGGGACTGAAGCGGCGCGGCTTCACGGCGGCGCAGATCCGGGCCATCCGCGAGGCCTACCGCCTGGTCTACCGACAGGCCGTTCCGCTGGAACAGGCACTGGCCGAGCTGCGCGATCGCGCCGGCGAGGAGCCCGTGCTCGCCGAATTCATCCGGACCATCGAAGAAAGCAGCCGCGGCCTGCTTCGTTGACGATGCGCATCGCGATCGGCGTCGGCGAGCGTTCCGGCGACGAGCTGGCCGCGAGGATCGCCGAGGCGATCCGACTGCGCGCGCCCGAGGCCGAACTGCTGGGAATCACCGGCCCACGGCTGCGCGCGGCGGGCGTGGACTCGCTGGCCGACGTCGACGCGCTCGGCGTCATGGGACTGTTCGAGGTCGTACGTCACCTTCCGAGGCTGTACCGGCTGCGCCGACGGCTGCATCGAAGCATCCTGGAGGCCGACGTCGACGCGTTCGTCGGCGTCGATTCCCCCGACTTCAATCTTGGCCTTGCGCGCAGCCTGCGGCGGCGCGGCGTGCGCACGGTGCAGGTGGTCGCACCGTCGGTCTGGGCATGGCGCAGGTATCGCGTCGCCCGGGTCGCGCGTTCGCTGGATCTGCTGCTCACGCTGTTTCCGTTCGAGCCGCCGTTGTTCGCGTCCGCCGGGCTGGACGCGCGCTTCGTCGGGCACCCCCTGGCCGACGAAATGTCCGTCGAGCCCGACCGGGCCGGCGCGCGCGCCGCGCTTGCCGACGGCACGACCCGGCCCGTCGTCGCGTTGCTGCCGGGCAGCAGGCTGGGTGAAATCCGCCGGCACGCCGGGTTGGTGACCGAACTGGGAAGGCGGCTGGTCGACGAGGCCGGCGCCGTGGCATTGCTGCTTCTGGCCGACGACGCGCACGCCGCGCCGTTCCGGGACGCCGCAGCGGAGGACCCGGAACAGGCGGGCCTGCGGGTGGTGGCCGGTCGGACGCGCGAGGGCCTTGCGGCCGCCGACGTCGCCGCGGCCGCGTCCGGGACCGTGACGCTGGAATGCCTGCTCAGCCGCACACCGATGACGGTGTTCTACCGTCTGCCGGCGGCGACCTACCGTTTGGCCGCGACGTTGCGCCTGGTGCGCTCGCGCTGGGTGTCGCTGCCCAACGTGCTCGCAGGCGAGTCCCTGGTCCCCGAGCGCATCCAGCACCAGGCCACGCCTCAGCGGCTGTTCGAGGACGTCGTCGGCTGGCTGGACGATAGCGCTCGCCGGCGAGCCTTCGCAGAGAAAGCCGGCGCCCTGCACGCCGAACTGGCCAACGGCGCGGCCGAGGCCGCGGCCGCGGCTTGCCTGGAAGCGGCACGGAAGCGGCGACGCTGATCGCTGCCGGTCCTCGCGGAAGGGGATGATCCGCCGGCCCTGATGGGGCTTTTTCCGTTTCCCGTGGGGCGCCGTGTCCCGGATCACGGTCGTTTCTCCCTGGATTTGCGCCCTCGATCGCGCCGCGTCTATACTCGGCGCTCGGTCCGCGAACTCCAACAAGAATCAAGCCCGTTCGCTGCGACCGCATCACAAAAATCAGGAGGACAACATGCGAAAGCTATTGGCACTCTGCCTGGTGGCACTGCTGTGGGGTAGCAGCGTGCACGCCGGAACCGGTGTGGCGTTCGTCCACGGGACCGGCAAGCAGACCGATGCACTCGACGACTACTGGACCACCGACATGGTCGACTCGGTGCGCCAGGGACTCGCCGATCGGGCCGATTACGTCGTGATCAACTGCGACTTCGAGCAGTACATGTGGGATTCGCGCGCGGCCGGCTGTCTCGCCGGACAGCTCTACGACTTCATCAATGCACGCGGTATCACCGACCTCGTGGTGCTGACCCACTCCAACGGCGGCAACGTCATGCGCTGGATCCTGTCGAATCCGACCTGGGACAGCCGGTATCCGACCATCATCGAGAACACGCGCTGGGTCAACGCGCTGGCCGCGTCCAGCCTGGGCACGCCGCTGGCCGAGGCGGTGATGCAGGGCACGGTGTTCGAATCCGCGCTGGGCTGGCTGCTCGGCTACCAGAACGACGCGGTCCGGATGCAGCAGCCGAGCTGGATGAGCTACTACAACGCCAACTGGCTGCTGGGCACCGCTGGCCGGCCCGGTCTTCCCATCGGTTTCTGGAACGTCGTCGGCACCGACGTGCGTTCGGCCGTCTGGGACGGCGCGGCCTACTGCGGCGGCTACTTCAACCAGGTGGGCCTGGAAATCACCCAGGAGTGGCTGGACAGCTGCTCCGACGGCTTTCTCGATTGCAGCAGCCAGAACGGCGCCGGCCGCCTGTGGTTCTACGACCACCAGGTCTCCGGCGACCGCCTGTCGCACGCCCAGAGCCGGCGCGATTGCCACGGCCTGGACGTCATCCTGCGCAACGACCTGTAACCGGGAGGCTTCATGAAATTCACGATACCTGCAATTGCAATCGTGCTGGCCGCCGGGCAGGCGCTGGCGCAATCGAACGATGCGGCTCGCGACCTGGCGCTGCGCTCCGCGGCGCCCGACGCGCTGTCGGTGAGCTGGCTGGCTGCCGGTCCGAGCGACTTCGGCGCCACGACGCTGATAACCGATCCCTCCCGCGTCCCGGACAGTCGTCATATCGAGAACGAGGCGGTGCGGTTCGCCTGGAAGCTCGACGACGCGGCCGCTACCCAGGACGTGCGGCAAGCCCGCGTCGAGAGTCGCCAGTACTGGCTGGATGCCACCGGCGACGAGCTGGCGCGCGGCGTCGAGCTGCCGCTGACGGCGCGGGGCGCGGTCGTGCGCGTCTCGCCGCTGAACCCCGACGGCGACGTCCGCATCAATCCTTCGCGGGTCCGGCTCGCCATGAAGGGCAAGCGCCTCGAAAACGCGGAATCGCTGCTGCGAATGGTCACCGACGGCCAGGCGCTGAACCGGCAGGGCATGCCGGTTCCGCCGCAGACGCTGGCCTTCAAGCTCGACGACGCGGTTCCGGCCGGAACCCTGGAATTCGCGATCGAGCGCCTGCCGTCCGACGCGCAGATGGTCGTCCATGTGTTCGAGCCGGAAAGCGACTGGGTAGCCGAGCTTTCGCTACCGCGCCACAACTTCTTCGCCGGCGACGAGCTTTCGTTCGACTTCGGCCTGGCCGCTGGCGAGGCACGGGTCGACGTCGAGTCGATTCAGGCCGTGGTCGCCGATCCGTTCGCCGATCAAACGTGGCAGCTCGACGTGGACGCCGGCCGGGGCCGCTTGTCGCGGAAAGCGCCGGGCGAGCGGTTCGTCTCGGGCCACGAGGGCCTTTTCGAGGCCTACGTCTATCTCGAGACCGAGAAGAACGGGCTCACGGTTCGCCGCGACCTGAAGCTGCCGTTCAGCATCGCGCCGCCGCTGGCGCGCTTCGACGGCCGCGCGCAGGCACGCCTGGACGGCGGGCTGGCGCTGACGGTCGGCGTGGCCACCGCCGCCGCGGGCCGGTTCCAGGTCAACGGGCAGATCTTCGGGACCGCGGCGGACGGCTCGCTGAAGCCGTTGGCGATCGCCCAGGCGGCCGCGACGCTGGCTCCGGGAACCGGGTCGCTCGAGCTGAAGGTCGACCGGTCCATGCTCGCCGCAAGCGGGCTGCGCGCACCGTTCGAGGTGCGGAACCTGGAGCTGCTGGACCAGGGACGGATGTTCATGCTCGAGCGCCGAGCGCGGGCCTTCGTCGCCGCACCCTGACCCCGGTCGAAAAGAGCCGATCCAGAGCACGCCGGCGGGCCTTCCCGCCGGCGTTCCTTTTCGGGTGTGAACGCCCGCTTGCCGGAATGTTCTTCCGGGGTCGATACGCGCTTCGGGCCGCGGCGCCTGGTCAGGAGCGCTCGCGGTTGCGCTTGGTGCGCACGGTGGGCTTCGCCGAGATCGGATCGTCGGGCCAGGGGTGCTTGGGGTAGCGCCCGCGCATGTCCTTGGCCACGTCGGGGTAGGCGTTGTTCCAGAAGCTGGCGAGATCCGACGTGACCGCGAGCGGCCGTCCGGCGGGATCCAGCAGGTGAAGCACGACGGGCAGGCGTCCGTCGGCGATACGCGGCGTTGCCGTCCAGCCGAAAACGGCCTGCAGTTTCACGGCCAGCACAGGGCCGGATTCGGGGCCGTAGTCCAGCCGCACCGAACGACCGGCGGGCACCTCGATGCGCGGCGGGGCGAGACGATCCAGTTCGGCGCGGCGACCGTGGCCCAGCCGATGCTCGAGCATCGGTGCGAGCTCCAGCGTCGCGAGTTCTCGCCAGCGCGTGACGCCGGCCAGGAACGGGGCCAGCCAGTCCTCGAGTTCATCGACCAGGCCCGTTTCGTCGAACGCCGGCCATGCATCCGGCTCCAGCGCCCGCAATCGCTCGACGCGATACCGGAACTGGCGCGTCGCTTCGTTCCAGTTCAGGGCATCCAGCCCCTTGCGGCGCACGGCGTCGACCAGTCCGGCCGTGACGTGTTCCGGCGCCGGCGGCCCGGTCTCGGCTTGTTCGATGACCAGCGCGCCCAGCAGGCGCTGCCGCTTCACGACGACGGTGCCGCGCGTTTCGTCCCACTCGGCGCGCTCGCGCTCTTCGATGCGATCGCCGAGAATGCGCTCGATCGTTTCGAGATCGGTGCGCGCAGCCAGGAAGATCCGGGCATCGCGGCCGCGCCCGTCGAGTTCCGCGGCGATCAGCCACTCGCTGCCGGCCAGCGTGTCGTCGTCCGGGAGCCATGCGCCGCGGCCGTTGGCCAGCACGAAGCGGGCCGGCCCGCCGGGGCGACGGCGCGCGACGCGGTCGGGAAACGCCAGCGCGAGCAGCGCGCCGGCATCGGCATCGCCGGCTTCCTCTTCGTCGCCGGCGGCCAATCGACGTGCCAATCGTCGTGCCAATCGCCGCGCTTCGCCGATCGCCCCCGGTCGAGCGTCGGGATGAGGCCGCCCGTCCAGCGCAGCGAGGCGCTCCTCGAGGTCGCTGCCCGCCCGGCGGCCCAGCACGTCGCGTTCGGCGAGCACGGCCGCGAGCTTCGCAGCGGTCCCGGCCATGCCCAGCGCGCGGCCGCGGACCAGCATGTGGGCCAGCCTGGGGTGCACGCCGGTGGCCAGCATCCGACGTCCCGTAACGGTCGGCACTCCCTTTGCGTCGATCGCCTCGAGCCAGCGCAGGAGGTCGGCGGCCTGGTCCCAGTGGGCGGCCGGCGGCGGGTCCAGCCAGGTCAGTTCATCGGGTCGGGTCGCGCCCCAGTTCGCCAGTTCGAGCACAAGCGCCGCGAGATCCGCTTCCAGGATCTCCGGCGGCGTGAACGCCGCCAGCCGGCGTTGTTCGCCCTCCGACCATAGCCGGTAGCACGCACCGGGCTCCAAACGGCCGGCGCGGCCGGCGCGCTGATCGGCCGCGGCCCGCGAAACGGACACGGTCACCAGCCGCGTCATTCCGGAGCCGGGATCGAATCGGGCGCGCCGCGCCAGCCCGGCATCGATGACGACGCGGATGCCCTCGATGGTCAGGCTGGTCTCGGCGATGGACGTGGCCAGCACGACCTTGCGGCGTCCGCGGGGCGCCGGCGCGATCGCGGCATCCTGCTCGGCCGGCGGCAATGCTCCGAACAGGGGTCGGACGTCGACTTCGTCGCCCGGCGACCCCAGTGCGTCGCGCACCGCCCGGATCTCGCCGGCGCCGGGCAGGAACACCAGCACCGAGCCGGGTTCGTGCGCCAGTGCGTGGCGGACGGCGGAGGCGGTCGCATCGACGATTCGCTGCTCCCTGCGCGACGGTCGGTAGTGGATGTCCACCGGGTGGCTTCGCCCCCGGCTTTCGAGCACCGGCGCGTCTGCGAGCAGTTTCGCCAGCGGCCCCGCGTCCAGCGTGGCCGACATCACGACCAGCCTCAGGTCCGCGCGCAACGCCTGCTGCGATTCGCGCGCCAGCGCCAGGCCGAGGTCGGCGTTGAGCGAGCGCTCGTGGAATTCGTCGAAGACGACCGCGGCGTAATCGGCGAGTTCCGGGTCGGACTGGAGCATCCGGACCAGGATGCCTTCGGTGACGACCTCGATACGGGTGGCATCGGAGACCTTCGTTTCCAGCCGCGTCCGGAAGCCGATGGTCCGGCCCACCGGTTCGCCGCGCTCGGCGGCCATGAAACGCGCCGCCGCCCGAGCGGCGAGGCGGCGGGGCTCCAGCATCACGATGCGCCGTCCTTCGCGCCACGGGGCGTCCAGCAGCGCTGGGGGCACGCGGGTGGTCTTGCCGGCGCCGGGTGGGGCCTGCACGAGCACGGTGTTGCGGCGCGACAGCGTCTCCACCAGCTCGGCGAGCAGCGAATCCACGGGCAGCGGGGAGTGCGTTCCGGCTTGGCGGTCGGACATCCGGCGAATCGGGCGGAGAGCGCCCAGCGGGCAACGAATCCGATTGTTGCACGATCTCCCGGAAACCGGCGGCGCGAGCGCCTGAGATAGAATGGATCGATCGTTCTTCGCGTGGGGACCGGTGGCGCGAATCGGGGACAACCGGATCATGGATCGCACGTCGTGGCCGTCGGCGCTGCTCGCCGGCCTGATCGTGTTCGCCTGCCTCGCGGTGCTGGTCGAGCGGCAGTACCGCCTGGAAAGCCAGCGGGCCAGCGAGTCCGCGCGCGCGTCGGTCCTGCAGAAGGCGGCGCTCACGCGTGCCCGGGTCGAGCGCGAACTCAGTTCCACGCTGTACATCACCAGCGGGCTGGTCGGCTACGTCACCGCCTACGACGATCTCCTGGAAGCCGAGCGCGTCACGACGGCGCTGGCGACGCTGTACCGGCACGGCGAGCACATCCGGAACGTCGCGATGGCGCCCGAGAACGTGCTGCGCTTCATCTATCCGCTGGAAGGAAACCGGGAAGCGATCGGCCTGGACTACCAACACAACCCGCGGCAATGGCCGGCGGTGGAGCGGGCGATGCGCGAACGGCGCACTGTGCTCGACGGGCCGATCGAGCTGGTGCAGGGCGGCCGGGGCCTGATTTCGCGAACGCCGGTGTTTCTCGAACGAGAAGGCTACTGGGGCGTGCTCAGCATGGTGATCGATACCGATTCGCTGCTTGCCGCCGCCGGTTTCTTCGCGGAAGGCAACGGCGTCGATTACGCCCTGCGCTGGCTGCAGCCGGACGCGCGACGCGGCGGTGCCATCGCCGGCCCGCAGCAGCTGTTCCGGCGAAGCCCGGTCCTGCTGGAGATCTCGGTGCCCGGAGGCGCCTGGCAGCTCGGCGCCGTGCCCGCGGACGGATGGAACGATCCCGCATCGGGCAACCTGCAGCTATACCGTTTCATCGGACTGGCCGTTGCGCTGGTCGTCGCGGTGCTGCTGTCCATCGTCGTGCGGGAGCGCCAGATGATCGCGAAGATGGCGCTGCAGGATCCCTTGACCGGGCTTGCGAACCGGCGCCGGTTCGGCCGCTGGCTGCGCCGTGAACTCGATCGCGCGCACGCCGCCGAACGATCGTTCGCGCTGATCTACATCGACCTCGACGGCTTCAAGGAAGTCAACGACCAGGGCGGGCACGCGCTGGGCGACCGCGTGCTGCGCAAGCTGGCCGGTCGCATGGTCGGGGTGCTGCGAGACGGCGAGCGCATCGCCCGGCTGGGCGGCGACGAGTTCGCGGTAATCCTTCCCCGTATCGCCGAGGCCGATCGCGCGGCGCGCCGAGGGCAGGCCATTCGGGACGCGATCCGCGCGCCGTTCCGGGATCTCGAACTGCCGGTGCCGCTGGATGCATCGATCGGAGTCGCGGTGTATCCCGACGACGGAAGATTGCCGGACGATCTGCTGCGCGCGGCCGATCGCGAGATGTACGCGGCCAAGCGCGAGGCGCCGGCCTCCTGAGTTTCCTCGCATCGGAGGTGGCGCACCGAGCACGGCGGCCGGGGCTCCCGGATCATGTCCCGTACAATCCGGTGATCTCCGGGTATAGGGCCGAATCGCATGAGCCAGTCGAGCCGCGCGCGCCAGCTCAACCGAGCAGAAGTCGTCGACGAGCGTTTCCTGGAACGGCTCGCCGAGCTGGAGACAGAGCCGCCGCCGCGCGAAAACGGGCGGATCGCCGACATCGATCTGCTCGAACTGTTCGAAAGCCAGCTACGTTCCCGGCAGCTCGACCTGATGGCGCGGGTCAAGCGCCAGGAGAACAAGGTCTTCTACACGATCGGATCGTCGGGCCACGAGGGCAACGCGATGGTCGGCCGCGCGACCCGGGCCTCCGACCCGGCGTTCCTGCACTACCGCTCCGGCGCGTTCGTCGCCGAGCGGTACCGCAAGCTCGAAGGTGCGGATTTCATTCACGACACGTGCCTGTCCTTCGCCGCCGCGATCGACGACCCGGCCTCGGGGGGACGGCACAAGGTCTGGGGGCACCCGACGCTGTGGATCCTGCCCCAGACCTCGACGATTGCCAGTCACCTGCCCAAGGCCGTGGGCACGGCGCTGGCGATCACGCACGGCGAGCGCATCGGCCACGACATTCCGGTGCCCGCCGACGGCATCGTCGTGTGCAGTTTCGGAGACGCCAGCGTCAACCACGCCACCGCCCAGGCCGCGCTGAATGCCGCGGCCTGGACCTGCCACCAGAGCCTGCCGCTGCCCATACTGTTCGTGTGCGAGGACAACCGGCTCGGCATTTCGGTGCCGACGCCGATGCAGTGGACGGCACGCTCGATGAAGGCCCGCTACGGCATGGAATACATCCACGCCGACGGGCTGGACCTGGAGGCCGGCTACGATTCGGTCCAGCGTGCCGTCGAGACCTGCCGCGAGCGCCGTCGACCGGTGTTCCTGCACCTGGACACGACGCGGCTGATGGGCCACGCCGGCACCGATTTCGAGATCGAGTACCGGATGCCGCGGGAGCTCGAGCGCGACGAGTCGCTGGATCCGCTGCTGGTTTCGGCGCGCCGTGTCGTCGCCCGCGGCCTGCTGACGCCCGGGCGCATCCGCGACCGCTACGAGCAGCTTCGAAAGCAGTGCCTGGACGAGGCCGACCGCGCCGATAGCCGGGAACGGCTGACCGACGTCGAGGACGTCGTCCGCCCGCTGGCCCCGTTCTCGCCGGATGCCGTCGCCGCCGAAGCCGCCCGCCTCGTCGACGCCGGACGGCGCGTCGAGTCCTGGGGCGGAGAGGGCCGTCTGCCGGAGCGCGACGCGCCAAGGCACATGGCCGTGCAGATCAACCGGGCGCTGGCCGACCTGCTGCTCAAGCATCCGGAGTCGCTGGTGTTCGGCGAGGACGTGGCGCGCAAGGGCGGCGTCTACACCGTCACCAAGGGCCTGTGGAAGCGCTTCGGCGGTGCCCGGGTATTCAACACGCTGCTCGACGAGACGACGATCCTCGGCCTGGCGCAGGGCTACGGATCCATGGGCTACCTGCCGATCCCCGAGATCCAGTACCTGGCCTATTTCCACAACGCCTGCGACCAGGTGCGCGGCGAGGCGTGCTCCCTGCAGTACTTCTCGAACAACGCCTATCGCAATCCAATGGTCGTGCGCATCGCCGGGCTGGGCTACCAGAAGGGCTTCGGCGGTCATTTCCACAACGACAACTCGGTCACCGCGCTGCGCGACATACCGGGCCTGGTCGTCGGCTGCCCGTCGCGGGGCGACGACGCGGTGCGCATGCTGCGCACGCTGGCCGCGCTCGCGAAGGTCGATGGGCGGGTCACGACGATCATCGAGCCGATCGCGCTGTACATGACCAAGGACCTGCACGACAAGGACGACGGCCTGTGGAGCTTCGCGTACCCGGAGCCCGACGAGTACCTCCAGCCCTGGGAGCCGCGGATCTACGGCGAGGACGCCACCGACGTGCTGGTCGTGACGTTCGGCAACGGCGTGCCCATGGCGCTGCGTGCCGCGCGCGAACTCGCGCGCTCGCACGGCGTCGCCGCGCGCGTGCTGGACCTGCGCTGGCTGAAGCCGCTGAACGCCGACGCGGTCGCCGAGCATGCCGCCGCCTGCGGCGCGGTCGTCGTGCTCGACGAGGGCCGCCCCGATGGCGGCATCGGCGAGGGCGTGGTCACCGCACTGGTCGAACGCGGCGCGGCCGATCGTCCGATCCGGCGGATCACCGGCACCGATTGCTACATCCCCCTGGGTGACGCCGCCAACCTCGTGCTGCCCGACGAGCGCCGCGTCGTCGACGCCGTGCGCCGGCTGCTCGCCCGGTGAGCGATCGCGGCGCAGCGCTGGTTCTCCAGGGGTTTGCCGCCGGCACGCTCGCCGCGCTGGACCTCAGGATCGAGGCCGGCGAGATCGTCGGCCTGGCCGGGCCGTCCGGCAGCGGCAAGACGCGGCTGCTGCGTGCGGTGGCCGACCTGGAGCCCCACGACGGAAGCGCCGATCTCGGCGACCTTCGGCGCGACGCGATCCCGGCGCACGAATGGAGGCGGCGGGTCATGCTGGTCCCGGCCGAGAGCCGCTGGTGGCACGACCGCGTCGGCGCGCATTTCCCGGCCGGTACGGCATCGCTGCCCGACGCGCTGGGACTGCCGGACGAAGCATTGGGCTGGTCGGTGGACCGGCTGTCGTCCGGCGAGAAGCAGCGCCTGGCGCTGTTCCGGGCGCTGGCCCTCGAGCCGCGGGCGCTGCTGCTGGACGAACCGACCGCGAATCTCGACGCGAAGTCGATCGCACGCATCGAGGATTGGCTGCGCGGCGTCGTCCGTGAACGCGGCCTGCCGGCGCTGTGGGTGGCCCACGACGCCGACCAGCTCGATCGCGTGGCCGAGCGGAGACTCAACATCGTCGACGGCCGGTTGGAACAATCGTGACGGGCGTGATCGACCTGGCCTGGTGGCAACTCGCGCTGGCCGCGGTGCTGGTGCTGGCGCTGGCCGGGACCGCGGCATTGGCTCGCCTGGGCGTCACGCGCCCGCTGTTGATCGCGGCCGCGCGCACCGTCATCCAGCTCTCGCTGATCGGGCTGGTGCTCGAAGCGCTGTTCGCGGTCGGTGCGCTGCACTGGATCGCGCTGATGGCCGTCGCGATGCTGCTGGTCGCCGGCCGCGAGGTCATGGCGCGCCAGGAATACCGGTTCACCGGCCTGTGGTCGCTGGGCATCGGCACGGCATCGATGTTCATCTCGGCGGTCAGCGTCACGGTGCTGACGCTGGTCGTGATCATCGGCCCGGATCCGTGGTACCGGCCGCAGTACGCGATTCCGCTGCTGGGCATGCTGCTGGGCAACACGATGACCGGTGTCGCGCTCGGCCTGGACCGGCTCACCGAGGGCGTCTGGCGCCAGGCCGACGTCATCGAGAACCGGCTGATGCTCGGTCAGCCGTGGAACGAGGCAATCGACGAGATCCGGCGCTCCGCGGTCAGGGCCGGCCTGATTCCCATCATCAACGCCATGGCCGCGGCCGGCCTCGTCAGCCTGCCCGGCATGATGACCGGCCAGATACTCGCCGGCAGCCCGCCGGCGGTCGCGGTCAAGTACCAGATCCTCATCATGTTCACCGTCAGCGTCGGCACCGGCTTCGGCACGCTGGCGGCGGTGACCGCCGGTGCCCGGCGGATGTTCGACGAGCGCGAGAGATTGCGGATCGACCGGCTGGTTCGAAGTGGCAATGACTGAATCGAGATGTGAAGGCAGGGGGTAAGATCGGAGACGGTCTTTCTCCGCGGTCCGGACAGTGAACGATCGACAAAACCGGGTGCCATTGGATGCGGACTGGCTGAGCCATCTCCGCACCGCCGTCGTCCTCGTGCGCGCGGACCTGACCGTGGACTGGATGAATCCGTCGGCCGAGGATCTTCTCGGCGCACCCGGGCTGGTGGCCGAAGGCCTTCGCGCCAGCGGCCTGGACGAGATCATCCGGCGCGCCGGGGCTGAACAGCGCGTCGTCGCGGTACAGGACGTCGAGTGGCTTCGGCACGGAGCCGAGGCGTGCCTGGACGTCGAGGTCGTGCCGCTCCCGGACGGCCGATTCCTGCTCGAGCTGCACGATGCCGCGCCGCGGCGGCGCGCCCAGGCCGATCGGGATCGGCACGACCGCCAGGACCTCTCGCGTCGCGTCGTGCGACAACTGGCCCACGAGATCCGGAACCCGCTGGCCGGGCTGCGCGGGGCGGCGCAGCTGCTGGGGCGCGACCAGTCCGGCGAAGCGCGGCGCGAACTCACCGGCATCATTCTCGGCGAGGTCGATCGGCTGGGCCGCCTCGTGGACGAGTTGCTGGTGCCCACGGGCTTCGCGCAGCTGACGCGCGCCAACGTGCACGAGCCCGTCGATCGGCTGTACGGCCTGCTGCGCGCCGAGGGCGGTGAACGGATCACGGTCACGCGCGACTATGATCCCAGTCTTCCGGAAGTCGACCTGGATGCCGACGCGCTGGCCCGCGCGTTGCTGAACCTCGGCCGCAACGCGCTGCAAGCCGGTGCCACCGAACTCCGGCTGGTCACCCGCGTCAAGCGCCGGGTGACCTGGGAGGGTCGGCTGCACCGGCTGGCCGTGGCCGTCGAGGTCGTCGACGACGGTCCCGGCGTGCCGCCGGAGCTGGCCGACTCGCTGTTCTTCCCGCTGGTCACCGGCCGCGACGACGGCAGCGGGCTGGGCCTGTCCATCGCCCAGGAAATCGCCGACCGCCACGGCGGCCGCATCGAGTTCGAGAGCCGTCCGGGGCACACGGTGTTTCGACTGCTTCTGCCGGTACCGGCATAATCGATCCGGACGGGACGGCTGGACGGCAGTGTCGGGTCAGGGGAATGGCTCCGATCCGCGAAGCGTCACCCTACGGGAGACAACGAAGCCGGGCCCCGGCGGAACGACGATGACGAAACCGAACGAAGTCTGGATCATCGACAACGACGCCTCGATCCGGCGCGTCCTCGACCGCGCGCTGAAGCGGGACGATCGCCGCGTGCGCGAATTCGAATCGGCCGATGACGCGCTGAAGCTGCTGGCCGGTGAAGCGCCGGCGGCGATCGTCACCGACCTCCGGATGCCGGGCCGCTCGGGGCTGGACGTCGTTCGCGCTGTCCGGGAGCAGGCGCCCGGTATTCCGGTGATCGTCATGACGGCCTACGCCGATCTCGACAACTCGGTCGCGGTGCTGCGCGACGGCGCCTTCGAGATGCTGCCCAAGCCCTTCGACATCGACGAGGCCGTCGCGCTGGTCGAGCGGGCGCTGGCCGGGCGCGACGAAAGCGGGAGCCGGAACGGGGACGACCGCCGCGGCCCGTCGCTGATCGGAAGCGCGCCGTCGATGAAGGAACTGTTCCGCGTCATCGGCAGGCTCGCGAACACCGATCTCGGCGTGCTGCTGGTCGGCGAGTCGGGCACCGGCAAGGAGCGCATCGCGCAGGCGCTGCACGAGACGTCCAACCGTGCCGACGGGCCGTTCGTGGCGCTCAACGTCGCCGCGCTGCCGGCCGAACTGCTGGAATCCGAGCTGTTCGGCCATGAGCAGGGCGCATTCAGCGGTGCGGATCGGGCGCGCGCCGGTTTCTTCGAACAGGCCGCGGGCGGCACGCTGTTTCTCGACGAGATCGCCGAGATGCCGGCCGCGCTGCAGGCCCGGCTGCTGCGCGTCCTGGCCGAGGGCGACTTCTATCGCCTGGGCGGGCGCGCGCCGCGGCAAGCCGACGTACGACTGATCGCCGCGACCAACCGGGACCTGCAGCAGGCCGTCGCCGAGGGTCGCTTCCGCGCCGATCTCTACCATCGTCTCAACGTCGTCGAACTGCGGGTACCGCCGCTGCGCGAACGCCGCGACGACATCGGTGCCCTGCTGGACCATTACCTGGAAAGCGCCGCCGAGGAAATCGGAGTTCCCGGGAAGACGTTGGAACCCGAAGCCCGTGAACGCCTGGTCGCCTACGACTGGCCCGGCAACGTGCGCGAGCTCGTGAACCTCTGCCGGCGGCTCTCGGCGCTGGTCCCGGGGTCGGCGATCCGTCGCGAGGACCTTCCTTCGGTGATTGACGGTGCCGCCGGTCCGTCGACCGACTGGACAGCGGGCCTGCGCGACTGGGCTCGTCGCCGACTGTCCGAATCACCCGGCAACCTGCTGCAGGAGGCGTCCGGTGAATTGGAGAAGGCCCTGATCGCGGAAGCCCTGGAGGCCACCGGCGGTCGCAGGGCCGACGCCGCCCGGCTGCTCGGGATCGGGCGCAATACGCTGGCGCGGAAAGCGCCGGCGGAGAACGAGGGAGGCTAACCGCCCGGCGGGGAGGGCACCCCCGGCAGTGGTTCCGCGCGCGTGAATTCGCGTGCCAGCACCAGCAGGTCGTAGCCCCAGACGATCTCGGCCAGTGCTCCGCGGCCGTCGGCGTTATCGCGATCGTGGAAGATCGGCCGGAGCGCGCGCAGGTCGAACACCGCCCATTCGGAATCTTCCGGCATCGCGGCCTCGAAGCGATCCAGGTACGGCGACGATTCGGTCCAGTCGTCGAATTCGCCGTCGAGCCCGGTGCTGCCCAGTGCCGTGACCTTGACGTGCAGCGAGCCGCCGCCCCGGTAGAACCCGAGCTCGGCGGCGGCATTGCCGAGATCCAGCTGGTTCAGCGGCGAGTAGCCGCGCTGCATGTGCACCGATCCGAACTTCAGGAACACCTTCGTTCCGGTATCGGTTTCCCGCAGATTGTCGGCAAGGTGGCGCTTCATCAGCTCGATGCGCTCGTGGTTGCTGCGGTAGTTCTCGCCCTGGCCGAAAAGCCTGTAGATGCGGGTGCTCGCGGCAAGCTCGTCGAGGATGCGACCGGCCTCGGGCACGCCGTCGAACGCCGCGCGCAGTGCGTCGTACTCGGCCTCGCTCGCCGTGACAAGGAACCCCTGGGCGCTGTCGCCGGTCTCGGCGAAGCGGACGTAGCCGCGCTCGGCGCGTTCCAGCGCCGCGGCCGCCAGCTTGCGCGCCTCGTCGCTCGGCGCGAGTTCGACCAGGGAATCAAGGTTGAAACGCGCGCCGCCGATGAACACCTGGTCCAGCCCCCAGAGCGCGTAGCCGAGATCGACCGCGCGCTCCAGCAGCCCGAATTCCGGTGCGTGGTCGATGAAGGCTGCCGTGAACGGCACCTCGGCGAACAGCCCGGCCAGCGCGTCGCGGCGTCCGCCGCGCAACGCCGCCGCGGCGTGCTCGGCGATCATCGGCCCGGTCTCGATCGCCAGCGCCGAATAACCGGCCGGTTTCAGCGCTTCCAGCAGCGCTTCGGTCAACGCCGGGGTCTCCTCGTTGAGATGCGATTCGCCGAGCGCGAAGAACGAGGCCCGGCGGCCTTCGGCCACGAGCTGGTTGGCACCCTGGCCCTGCAGCCGCCCCTCGACGAGGCGAAACGGCTGGACATGGTCTTCGAGCGTGGCGGCGATCCGCGCATCGATGTCCTGCCCGGCCGCGTTCTGCAGCGCGAGCAGTGATGCGATGGCGGCGATCGTCAATCGAATCATTGCGACTGTCTCCGTGTGCGTCCAATCCGCCGCCGGGCGACCAGCTTGCGCTCTCGCGGTCGGAAGCCGGTACCCGGCAACGGGGAACCGAAAAGTCCGTTTTCAGTATGCACCGTCTGAGTGCATCGGACCAACCCGCTGCCCTGCAACGGGGCGTCGGAAACGCGTCCGAAATCCTCCTGCACCGCCAATCAAGCACTTGCGTGGGATGGCAAGCATCTTGCTTATATCGCTGGCAGGACGCCTGCCTGGCAAAGAACGAACGGACTCCGGAGCCTGGAATGAAACTGATCACCGCAATCATCAAGCCGTTCAAGCTCGACGACGTGCGCGAGGCGTTGGCCGACGTCGGCGTGCAGGGCATGACCGTCAGCGAGACGCGCGGCTTCGGCCGCCAGAAAGGACACACCGAACTCTATCGAGGCGCCGAGTACGTCGTCGACTTCCTGCCGAAGATCAAGCTCGAGATCGCCGTGGCGGCCGACGACGTCGAGCGCGTCATCGAGACGATTACCGAGACCGCCCGCTCGGGCCGCATCGGCGACGGAAAGATCTTCGTCACCGAGCTCGAGCGCGTGGTGCGGATCCGCACCGGCGAAGTCGACGAATCGGCATTGTGAACCCGGGTGATCCATGGCCCGATCTGCTACGACCTGACCACGAATCAACCGGGGTAAGAACCCAGTCATGACAGAGATCGAATACGCGCTCAATACCTTCTACCTGCTGGTCTGCGCTGCGTTCGTCATGTGGATGGCGGCCGGGTTCACGATGCTGGAGGCCGGGCTGGTCCGGGCCCGCAACACCGTCGAGATCCTGACGAAGAACGTTGCGCTTTATGCCATCGCGTGCCTGATGTATTTCGTCGTCGGCTATTCGCTGATGTATCCGTCCGACGGCGTCAACGGCTTCTGGCCCGGCCCGGGTTTCGGGCTTGGCGGTGATCATTCGGCCGACGCCGTGACCGCGCCGGACAGCGGCATCGTGTATTCGGCCATGGCCGACTTCATGTTCCAGGTCGTGTTCGTGGCCACGGCGATGTCCATCGTTTCCGGCGCCGTGGCCGAGCGCATGAAGCTCTGGTCTTTCCTGGCCTTCGCCGTGGTCATGACCGGGATCATCTACCCGTGGCAGGGCTACTGGTCGTGGGGCGGGGGTTTCCTGGCCGGGATCGGGTATTCCGATTACGCCGGCGGCGGCATCGTCCACATGGCCGGTGCGTTCGCCGCGCTGGCCGGAGTGCTGCTGCTGGGACCAAGGCAGGGCAAGTACGCCCCGGACGGCCGTGCGCGGGCGCTGCCGGGAGCCAACCTGCCGCTGGCCACGCTGGGCATGTTCATCCTCTGGATGGGCTGGTTCGGCTTCAACGGCGGATCCGAACTCATCGTCTCCGACGTCGGCTCGGCCAACAACGTCGCCCGCGTGTTCGTCAACACCAACCTCGCCGCCGCCGCCGGGCTGGTCGCCGCGCTGCTGGCGGCAAGGCTGACCTTCGGCAAGGCCGACCTGACGATGGCGCTCAACGGCGCGCTGGCCGGGCTGGTATCGATCACGGCCGGCCCGCTGTCCCCGACGCCCCTGCTGGCCGTCTGCATCGGGCTGATCGGCGGCGTCATCGTCGTCTACTCCATCATCGCCCTGGACCGGGTGCGCATCGACGACCCCGTCGGCGCGATCTCGGTGCACGGTACCTGCGGCGTCTTCGGACTGCTCGTCGTGCCGCTGTCCGACGAAGGCGCGTCGTTCCTCGATCAGCTTGCCGGCATCGGCGCGATCGGCGCGTTCGTGTTCGTGCTCAGCCTCGGCACCTGGGCGATCCTGCGCGCCACGCTGGGCATCCGCGTCGACGCCGACAACGAGCGCGCCGGGCTGGACTTCGCCGAATGCGGCATGGAGGCCTACCCGGACTTCGCGCACGGAGGCGATTAGTCCGCAACGACTACCCCGAAGCGGCGCGTCACCGGTATCCCACGCGCCGTTCCCTTGCGGGCCCGTCTCACGGCGGGCCCATTTTTTTAGAAAGGGGATAGTGAATAGTGAATAGTGAATAGTGAATAGTGAATAGTGAATAGCGCCCCCTCCCGCACCCTCCCCCGCAAGCGGGGGAGGGCCTTAACCCCTAACCCCTAACCCCTAACCCCTAACCCCTGACCCCTAACCCCTGACCCCTTTCTTCTCTTCACTAATCTCCCATTCACTGCCTTTTCCCGGGCA
>JBPRGD010000025.1:0-18316 GCA_051428125.1 Candidatus Wenzhouxiangella sp. M2_3B_020 | reverse complement strand
ATTGTCGCGCTGTTCGCCCGGCTCGATATCGATGCCCAGCGCGCGCAGTGAATCCAGATACCGGCGCGACGTCAGCACGCTGGCGTCGAGCTCAACGCCGAAGTCGCCGAGCTCGGTATCCGTGACCGTTCCCGAAAACGCGCTTTCGGACTCGAACCGGCCGCCGATCACGTCGGTCACGCAGCCGGCGATGGTTTCGGGATCGACACCGGCCATCTCCATCTCGACGCCCACGCGGCGCGGACGACCTTCGATGTTCTCGTTCCAGGGCAGGGCGTCGAATTCGGCCACGACAGTCCGGACGCTCGGAAAGTGCCGACATTATGCAGCGGCGGCCGAAACGAAGTGCAGAGGATCGGGCGGCGATTGTGCGGTTGTGCAGTCGTCGACGATGTCGCCTCCGACCGTCGGCGCGAATTCGCGCCTCCCACGGGAAGCCATGCCGCCGGCGCTGCAGACTGGTGCAGAGAATCGGGCGAAGCCGAATCGGCGCTCGGAGGCACCTCCCACGGGAAGAAAAACCGCAAGACCGATTCCGGCGCCCCCCGGATCCCGGAGCGAAGCGAAGCGTTGCCCCGTGCCGCAAGACGCCGGCGCGTCCCACAAAAAAACCCCGGCCGAAGCCGGGGTTCGATCTCGCTTCAAGGTGCCTTTGGGCACAGGGCGAGGGACTAGAAGATTTCGGTACCGGCCCCGCACGTCCGCCACGCGAATCCAAAATGGAAAAGCCCCGGCACGGGGCCGGGGCTTCTCGATCGGGCTGCATAGACAGCCATGGGCTCGTAGCGAGCGGATAGCAGATTCCGGTTCAGGGCGGTGATGAGCCTTGAGCGAGCAAGCGCAGTGTACGTTTCGTGTACATGAGCATTGCGAGCCAAGGGGAAGCGCCGCCCTGGGCCGGAAGATGCGGCCGCGTCCTACATCATGCCGCCCATGCCGCCCATTCCGCCCATACCACCCATATCCGGCGCGCCGCCGCCTTCGTCTTCCTTCGGCAGCTCGGCGATCATCGCCTCGGTGGTGATCATCAGGCCGGCGACCGACGCGGCATTCTGCAGCGCCGAGCGCGTGACCTTGGTCGGGTCGAGAATGCCGGCTTCGATCATGTCGACGAACTCACCGGTCGCGGCGTTGAAGCCGTAATTGCCCTCGCCGTCGCGGACCTGGTTGAGCACGACCGACGGTTCGCCGCCGGCGTTCGAAACGATCTTTCGCAGCGGCTCTTCCATTGCGCGCAGCGCGATCTTGACGCCGAGGTCCTGGTCGTGGTTGTCGCCGGTCAACTCGGAGATGGCCATCAGCGCACGGACCAGTGCGGTACCGCCGCCCGGCACGACGCCTTCCTCGACGGCGGCACGGGTGGCGTGCAGCGCGTCCTCGACGCGGGCCTTCTTTTCCTTCATTTCGACTTCGGTGGCGGCACCGACCTTGATCACCGCGACACCGCCGGCCAGCTTGGCCACGCGTTCCTGCAGCTTCTCGCGGTCGTAGTCGGAGCTGGACTCCTCGATCTGGGCGCGGATCTGGCCGACCCGGCCTTCGATCGCCGACGCATCGCCGGCACCGTCGATGATGGTGGTGTTTTCCTTGTCGACCTGGATCTTCTTGGCCGAACCCAGCTGCTCGATGGTGGCCTTCTCCAGGCTCAGGCCGACTTCCTCGGAAATCACCTGGCCGCCGGTCAGCACCGCCATGTCTTCGAGCATGGCCTTGCGACGGTCGCCGAAGCCCGGCGCCTTGACGGCGGCGACCTTGACGATGCCGCGGAGGTTGTTGACCACCAGCGTGGCCAGCGCTTCGCCTTCGATGTCCTCGGCGACGATCAGCAGGCTGCGGCTCTGCTTGGCGACCGCTTCGAGAATCGGCAGCAGGTCACGGACGTTCGAAATCTTCTTGTCGAACAGCAGGATGTAGGGGTTTTCGAGCTCGACCTGCATGGCCTGCTGGTCGGTGACGAAGTACGGCGAGAGGTAGCCGCGGTCGAACTGCATGCCTTCGACGACATCCAGCTCGTTGTCCAGCGACTGGCCTTCCTCGACCGTGATGACCCCTTCCTTGCCGACCTTGCCCATGGCTTCGGCGATGATCTTGCCGATTTCCTCGTCGGCGTTGGCCGAGATGGTGCCGACCTGGGCGATGGACTTGTCGTCCGAACACGGGGTCGACAGCTTCTGCAGTTCGTCGACGGCGGCGCGGACGGCCTTGTCCAGGCCGCGCTTGAGGTCCATCGGGTTCATGCCGGCGGCGACGGCCTTCAGGCCTTCGCGCAGCATGGAGTGGGCCAGCACCGTGGCCGTGGTGGTGCCGTCACCGGCCGCATCGGAAGTCTGGGAAGCGACCTCCTTGACCATCTGCGCACCCATGTTCTCGAACTTGTTCTCGAGCTCGATTTCCTTGGCGACCGATACACCGTCCTTGGTGACGGTCGGCGAGCCGAAGCTCTTCTCGAGCACGACGTTGCGGCCCTTGGGACCCAGCGTGACGCTGACCGCGCGGGCCAGGGTGTCGACGCCCTTGAGCATCTTGTTGCGGGCGTCCTCGGAAAAACGGACTTCTTTGGCACTCATGTTGGTTTCCTCTTGAAGCTTGTGATTGGTTCAGCAGTCGAATTCGGTGGGTCGGCTCAGGACTCGATGATGGCCATGATGTCGTCTTCGCGCATCACGAGCAGCTCTTCCTCGGCAACCTTGACTTCGGTGCCCGAGTACTTGCCGAACAGCACCTTGTCGCCGACCTTGACGTCGAGTTCACGCTTGCTGCCGTCGTCGAGGATCTTGCCGTTGCCGACGGCCAGCACTTCGCCCTTGATGGGCTTCTCGGCCGCGCTGTCGGGAATGACGATGCCGCCGGGCGTGGTCCGCTCTTCTTCGACACGCTTGACGATCACGCGATCATGCAAAGGACGCAGGTTCATGGATGTATCTCCCTTCCGGTAATCAGGTCATAAACAGTCCGCCGGAGACCGTCGGGTCGGCGGCGGAACGAACTTGGAGTGCCGGGCCCCGGGCCGGCACGCCGAAACGTGCCGCCGAGGGCGCCAGCCTGTCTCGGCAAATGGAGCCCTGCGCGGAGCATTTCAAGAGCCGCTGTGCGAGTCGAGCGAAATCGGGGCGTCGGCAGCCGGAAACGGGGCGAGGCCAGTCCGGCGACGACCTCGCGCTAGAATGCGTGCAATCCTGCGCCGCGCTTCCGGGTCTGCTCTGCGCGCGAGCGGCATGAAGCTGGCCGGCGGCGCATACGACCATCTCGAGAGAAGGCAATGAACGAGTCCGATCCACTGATTCTCGTCCACACCACCTGTGCCGATGCCGACGAGGCCGAGCGCCTTGCCGGCGAACTGGTCGAAGCCCGCCTGGCCGCCTGTGCCAGCGTCGGCCGGGCGGTGGTCTCGATCTACCCGTGGCAGGGCCGGATCGAGCGCGACGGCGAAACGCCGCTGACGCTCAAGACGGTGCGTTCCCGCTTCGAGGCCCTGCGGTCCCGGCTCGAGGCCAGCCACAGCTACGACGTTCCCGAGATCCTGGCCGTCCCGGTGGTCGATGGCAACGCGGAGTACGTCGACTGGCTGCGCGACTGGACCGGCGGCGGCGAGGACCCGGCATGAAGCAGGGAATGCGCCGAGCTTTCGGGCTGCTGCTCGGGCTGACCGCGCTGGCGGCGCCGGCCGCCGCGCAGATCGACCCCGACGACCTGCTTCCGGTCGACGAGGCCTTCGCGATGACCGCCGAGCCCGTCGACGACGCGCAGTCGGTGCGCCTGACCTGGGACATCGCAGACGGCTATTACATGTATCGCCACGCGTTCGGCTTCGAGGCGCTGAGCGACGGGCTGGTCCTCGGCGACGCCCGGCTGCCGTCGGGCACGCCTTACAGCGACGAGTTCTTCGGCGACGTCGAGATCTACCGGGACGGCGTTTCGGCCGTCGTTGCGCTGGAGCGTCTGCCGGACGCCGGTCCGCTGCGGTTGCGCGTGAAGTTCCAGGGCTGCGCCGATCTCGGCGTGTGCTATCCGCCGCAGCGCATCGAGGTTTCGGTGCCGCGGCCGGTGGCGGGCGGCGAGCCGACGACCAACGTCGGACGCCTTCGGCAGGCGCTGCAGGATTTCGGCACCGTCCCGGAGCTGACCGGCCGCGGCGAGGCGCTTCCGGCCCAGCAGGCGTTCCGCGTCGAAGCGATTGCGCTGGGCCCGGGCCGGCTGCTGGCCCGCTTCACCGCCGCGCCGGACTACTACGTCTACCGCGACACCATCGAGTTCGAGACCGCCGGCGAGTCCATTCGCGTCTCCGACGTGTCGTTCCCGCCGGCCCTGCCGGTGACCGACGAGTACTTCGGCGATACCAGGGCCTACTTCGGCGAGGTCGAGATCCCGATCGAGCTGGCACGGCCGGCCGGCCCGGCCTCCGAACTCCCGTTGACGGTCCGGTTCCAGGGCTGCCAGGAAGGCGGCATCTGCTACCCCCCGATGGAGCGACGCATCGCCGTCGACCTGCCGGCCGCCGAAGAAGCGATCGGCGCCGGCGCACCCTCCGCCGTGGAACCGGCTTCCGGCTCCGACGGGATCGCGCCGCCGGCGATCGAGAGCGAGCAGAACCGCCTGGCCCGGCTGATCGAGGAGCAGCCGCTGCCGCTGACGATGCTGCTGTTCGTGCTGCTGGGCATCGGCCTGGCGTTCACGCCGTGCGTGTTCCCGATGATTCCCATCCTGTCGGGCATCATCGCCGGCGAGGGCGAGAACATCACGCGCGGACGGGCGTTCGGCCTTTCGCTGGCCTACGTGCTGGCCATGGCGCTGACCTACACCGCCGTCGGCGTGATCGCCGCGCTGGCCGGGTACAACCTGCAGGCGGTGTTCCAGGATCCGTGGGTGCTCAGCGCATTCGCCGCGATCTTCGTTCTGCTCGCGCTGGCGATGTTCGGTTTCTACAACCTGCAGTTGCCCCCGTCCTGGCAAGCGAAGCTGACCGAGGTCAGCAACCGCCAGTCCGGCGGCAGCTTCATCGGCGCCGGGATCATGGGCTTCTTTTCCGCGCTCATCGTAGGCCCGTGCGTCACGGCCCCGCTGATCGGCATCCTGATCTTCATTTCCCAGACCGGCGACGCGGTGCTGGGCGGCAGCGTGCTGTTCGCGCTCAGCCTCGGCATGGGCGTCCCGCTGCTGGCGATCGGCGTCGGGCTGGGTCACTGGCTGCCGCGCGCCGGCGGCTGGATGGAATCGGTCAAGGCCGTGTTCGGCGTCGGCCTGCTGGCGCTGGCGATCTGGATGCTTGAGCGCATCGTGCCCGGCGGCGTCACGATGCTGCTGTGGGGTGCGCTGGCGATCGCCAGCGGGGTCTACCTCGGCGCGCTGACGCGGCTGCGACCCGACGCCGGCGGCTGGCGCAAGCTCTGGCAGGCACTGGGCGTGATGCTGCTGGTCCTCGGCGTCCTCCAGTTCATCGGCGCGGCGGCCGGCGGCGGCGACTGGCTCCGACCGCTGAAGCCGCTGGCCGGCGGTGCCGCGGGCCCGGCGACGGCCGAGTCGGTGACGTTCATAGAAGTCGATGACCTCGAGCAGATCGAGCGCGCCGTGGCGTCGACCGAGCGGCCGGTCATGCTCGATTTCTATGCCGACTGGTGCATCAGCTGCAAGGAGATGGAGCGCAACACGTTCTCGGATCCTGCCGTCGCGCGGGTCATGGACGAGTTCAGCCTGCTCAAGATCGACATGACCGACTTCAACGACGACCACCAGGCCGTGCTCAACGCGTTCGGCCTGATCGGCCCTCCGGCCTACCTGTTCTTCCGCGGCGGCGAGGAACTCCAGTCGTACCGTCTGTTCGGTTTCGTGCCGCCGGAGCCGTTCATCGACCACCTACGGGCCGTCCGCCGGGCGGCGCCGTGACGCTGACTCGGGCGCTGGTCACGGCCGGCGCCGCCGGCCTGGCCGGCGGATTGCTGCTGGGCTGGCTGCTGCACGGGAACCGACCCGAGCCCCCGGCCCCGGACGAGATCGGCGCCGAGGTCGGCGACCGCCGGCCGGCGTTCCGCCACGCCGGTGTCGACGGTCGCTTCTGGCGGGCCCGGGATTTCGACGGCGCGCCGGTCCTGGTCAACTTCTGGGCGACCTGGTGCGCACCGTGCGTGCGCGAGATGCCGCTGCTGGACGCAGTGAACAAGGAACGGGGCGAGCGGCTGCGCGTTGTCGGGATCGCGATCGACGAGCCCGGCGCCGCGGCCCGCTTCGCCGAACGCCTGGGCATCGATTATCCGGTCCTGGTCGGCACCGACGACGTCCGCGAAACGCTGGCGCGGTACGGCAATCCCGGTGGTATGCTGCCGTACTCGGTTCTCGTCGATGCCGCCGGCATCGTCCGCTGGACCCACCTCGGCGAACTCGAGCGCTCCATGCTCGAGGACGCGCTTGCCGATCTGCCCTGAAAATTCCTCAAATTCGGCCAACGTGATGCGAACGGCTGGCATTTGCGTCTGAACTGAGGCAAACTGTTCCGCTGTTGACCGACTTGCGGAGCATCGAGAAGTGCGGATTCTGGTCCTGCACGGCCCGAACCTGAACCTGCTCGGCGAGCGGGAGCCCGACGTGTACGGGCACGAGACGCTGGCCGATATCGACGAGCGCCTTTCCGCCGAGGCCGACGCGGCCGGGTGCGGGATCACTTCGCTCCAGTCCAACGCCGAACACGAACTGGTCGATCGCATCCAGCGGTCCCGCGCCGACGGGACCGACGGGATCGTCATCAATCCGGCGGCATTCACGCACACGTCGGTGGCGATCCGCGACGCGCTGGCCGCGACCGATCTGCCCTTCGTCGAGGTGCACCTGTCCAACCCGGACGCACGCGAGGAGTTCCGGCGCACGTCGCTTCTCGCCGACCTGGCGGCGGGCCGCGTGGCCGGATTCGGCGGCGATTCGTACATTCTGGCGCTTCGCGGCCTGATCGGACTGATAACAAGAACTGCTTCGGAGTAGAGGATGGACCTGAGAAAAATAAAGAAGCTGATCGAACTGCTCGAGGAGTCGAATCTCGCCGAACTCGAGATCCACGAAGGCGAGGAATCGGTGCGGCTCAGTCGCCCCGGGAGCGCGGCACCCGCCGCCCCGGCCCAACCGGTTCAGCCGGCAGCCCCGCAGCAACCCGCGGCACCCACCGGAACTTCCGAATCCTCGGGCGACGAGGAGTCCGGCGACGAGTCGCTGCCCGAAGGCCAGATCGTGCGCTCGCCGATGGTGGGAACGTACTACGACGCGCCCGACCCGGACTCCGACCCGTTCGTCAGGGAAGGCCAGAAGGTATCCAGGGGCGACACGCTCTGCCTCGTCGAGGCGATGAAGATGTTCAACCAGATCGAGTCCGAGTACGACGGCACCGTCGCCGCGATCCTCGTGGAATCCGGCCAGCCGGTGGAGTTCGATCAGCCGCTGTTCGTGATCCGCCCCTGACATGGCCGCATTCAAGAAGATCGTCATCGCCAACCGCGGCGAAATCGCGCTGCGCATCCTGCGCGCCTGCCAGACCATGGGCATCCGCACCGTGGCAGTGCATTCGACCGTGGACCGCAACCTCAAGCACGTCGGAATGGCCGACGAATCGGTCTGCATCGGCCCGGCGCCGGCAAGCGACAGCTACCTCAACATTCCGGCCATCATTTCGGCGATGGAGTTGACCGACGCCGAGGCCGTGCATCCCGGCTACGGCTTCCTGGCCGAGAACGCCGACTTCGCCGAGCGCGTCGAGGAGTCCGGGTTCACGTTCATCGGTCCGCGCGCCGAGACCATCCGGCTGATGGGCGACAAGGTCTCGGCGATCAACGCCATGCGCAAGGCCGACGTTCCGTGCGTCCCGGGCTCGAACGGGCCGCTGGACACCGACGAGCGACGCATCCGGCGGCTGGCCGAGGAGGTCGGCTACCCGGTGCTGATCAAGGCCGCGGCCGGCGGAGGCGGGCGCGGCATGCGCGTGGTCCACAACCCGTTCGACCTGGTCAAGTCCATCCAGCTCACGCGCGAGGAAGCGCGCAGCGGCTTCGGCGACTCGACCGTCTACATGGAGAAGTACCTGCAGAACCCGCGTCACGTCGAGGTGCAGGTGCTCTCCGACGCGCACGGCAACGCCGTGCACCTCGGCGAGCGCGACTGCTCGATGCAGCGCCGCCACCAGAAGGTCATCGAGGAAGCACCCGCGCCGGGCATCACTCCCGAGCAGCGCGAGAAGATCGGCCGGATCTGCACCGAGGCGTGCAAGCGCATCGGCTATCTCGGCGCCGGCACCTTCGAATTCCTGTACGAGGACGGCGAGTTCTACTTCATCGAGATGAACACGCGCATCCAGGTCGAGCATCCGGTCACCGAGATGATTACCGACGTCGACCTGGTGCAGGCGCAGATCACGATCGCCGCCGGCGAGCCGCTGCCATTCTCCCAGGAAGACATCGAGTTCAGCGGGCACGCCGTGGAGTGCCGGATCAATGCCGAGGACCCGGAGCGGTTCATGCCGCAGCCGGGCACGATCGAGGCCTTTCACGCGCCGGGCGGTCCCGGCGTGCGCGTGGATTCCCACATCTACGACAGCTACACCGTGCCGCCGAACTACGACTCGATGATCGGCAAGATCATCTGCCGCGGTGAAACGCGCGAACTGGCGATCGCTCGAATGCGCGTGGCGCTCAACGAGATCGTGCTGTCCGGCGTCAAGACCAACATTCCCCTGCACCAGCGGCTGCTGGCCGACTCCGGCTTCCAGGCCGGCGGCACCAACATCCACTACCTGGAGAAGCTGCTGGCCGGCAATCGTTGAGGCTCATGGGCGGCGACCGCCGCCGCGAAGCGTTCGGTCAGAGCTGGAAGCCGCCTCCCGGCATTCCACCGCCCTGGGCGCCGCCGCCCTGGCCGGGCACCATGATCGAGCCCTGCTGTTCGCGCTGCATGCGCTTGAGTTCCTCGACGGTCTCGGCCAGGGCCTGCTCGGCGGCTTCGGCAAAGCCTTCGGCGGCCTCGGCGAGATCGTTTCCCTCGAGTTCGAAGTTCAGCGGCAGGCTTCCGGCCGGGGTCATCGCCGATGCCTCGCCGATGTAGCGCACCGGCCGCGCGTCGTCTGGGTTGCCGTCCCGGTCCACCGGCGTCATGCGGCGGATCGAGCCGGAGCGCTGATCGGTGAACAGGTCTACGCGGTAGAGGTTGTCGGTATCGAACTTGAGCTGTTCGCGGCTTTCTTCGTTCATCAATGCACCAGATGTTCGGATCCAGCCATCAATGGTTGGGTGCATCGCGACCGAATGCAACCGCCGGCGCGCGGCGCGGGCCCCGCCCCCGTGGCAAACTCTCGCCTTCCATCAGCCGGGAAGCCCGCAATGTCCGCCACCGTGCGTTTCACGATCGACCGCCTTGCGCTGGATGCCGCCGAAGAGGCGCTGTGGGGGCTGGGAGCGCACGCGGTGACGATCTCGGATGCCGCCGATCAGCCGCTGCTCGAGCCCGGCCCGGGCGAGGCGCCGATGTGGGAGCAGGCCGTGGTCGATGCGCTGCTGCCCGAGGATATCGACCCGGCCGCGGTGCGCACCGCGCTGGCCGAAGGCGGCATCGACGAGATCGAGTTCGTCGATGTCGCAGAACGCGAATGGGAACGCGCGTGGATGGACCGCTTCGAACCGATGCGCTTCGGGTCCGGCATCTGGATCTGCCCATGGCACATCGAGCCGGAGCCGGAATGGCCGCTGGTGGTGCGGCTGGACCCCGGGCTTGCCTTCGGCACCGGCACCCACGCGACCACTGCGCTGTGCCTGGAATGGATCGACGCGCACGACCCGACCGGCCGAAAAGTCGTCGACTACGGCTGCGGGTCCGGCGTTCTCGCGATCGCCGCGGCGCTGAAGGGCGCACGCGACGTGATCGCCGTCGACCACGATCCGCAGGCCCTGGACGCGACGCGGGACAACGCCGAACGCAACGGCGTGGCCGACCGGATCCGGGCGATCGCACCGGCCGAATGCGGAGAGCTCGAGGCCGACATCGTGCTGGCCAACATCCTCGCCGGCCCGCTCGCCGACATGGCCGAGCGGATCGCGGGACTGGTCGCCCCGGGCGGGTGGCTGGTGCTGTCCGGGATTCTCGAGTCGCAGTTCGACCAGGTCGACGCCGCCTACCGCCCGCTGCTGCGGCCGGCCGGCGAAACGCACCGCGACGGGTGGCTGCGGCTGGACTACCGCGCGGAGCCGGGCGCCGGACCGTAGGCGTCCGGATCGGCCTGCCACAGCCCCTGGATGTAGGTCCGGAACAGCGGGATTTCCGGCGATTCGGGCATCGCGTCGAGGTCGGCCAGCACATCGGAGGGGTGCCGCTCGCCGTAGATGACGCGCGCGGCCTCGTGGAACAGCCTGCCGAACAACGGGCTGTAGCCGATCCGGTGGCGCCGCTCGGCCAGGCGAGAGCGCTCGGCCTCCATGCGCCCGGCGTCCAGCCCGTTGCCGACGACCAGCTGTATCCACGGCGAATCGCGGAACAGCACCAGCGGCTGCAGACCGGCGCGCACGGCATAGAGCCGGAACTCCTCGGGCACGCAGAACTGGTTGCGGGCGACGTCCTTGCGCTGGTCCTGGTCGGCCCGGTCCCAGTACTCGACCTCGTACATCCAGCGCGCCCAGCCGGTGGGATCGGCCAGGTTCCAGGTCTCCAGGTAGGCCAGCCCGCCCGGCTTGAGCACCCTGGCGATTTCGCGCAGGTAGAGGAACAGGTCCTCCTTGTCCATGTGGCACAGCACCGCGACCGTGTAGGCCTTGTCGACGCTGTCCGTCTCGATCATGTCCAGCGACGTGCGCTCCAGCACCTCGAGCCGGATGTTGTCGCTGTCTTCCAGCCGCCTGCCGGCGACCCGGATCATGTTCGGCGAGATATCGACTCCGATCCAGCGCCCGCAGTGGGGCGCGATCTCGCGCCCGATGCGGCCCGCACCGCAGCCCAGTTCCAGTAGCGTGTCGCCGCTCTCGATCGCCAGCGCGCTCCGGAGCTGGCCGGCCGTCCACGCGCCCGTGGCCCTCGCGACGTTCTCGTCCCCGCTGTTGTCCACCGCATCCAGGGCGGCGTTCTCGTCACCCGAGCGCCGATCCCAGACGGCGCGGTAATTCAGCGCCTTCACCCGCTCGCGCTCCCGGCGGTGCCGGCGCGCTCGATCGCCGACATGATCTCTGCCCGCGCATCCTCGGGACCGTGCCAGCCCAGCACCTCGACCCACTTGCCGATCTCGAGGTCCTTGTAATGCGCGAAGAAATGCCGGATCTGGCGACGGCTGAACGTCGCCAGGTCGTGGATGTCGCGGATGTCCTCGTGCAGCGGACTGATCTTCTCGATCGGAACCGCGGCGATCTTGTTGTCGCGACCTTCCTCGTCGGTCATCTCGAGGTAGCCGATCGGCCGGCAGCGGATCACCGAGCCGGGAATCAGGCCCGGGCGAATCAGCACCATGACGTCCAGCGGATCGCCGTCCTCGGCCAAGGTGTTCGGGATGAACCCGTAATTGCACGGATAGCGCATCGAGGTCGCCAGCAGCCGGTTGACCTGGATGGCGCCGGTCGCCTTGTCGACCTCGTACTTGACGGGCTGTCCTTCGGTCGGAATCTCGATGACGACGTTGAAGTCGTCGGGCGGGTCTTCACCGGGGCTGATCAGGTTGAAATCCATAGGGAAACCAAGCTTGGCGGACGAGGGCTGGCATTATATAGCGCCCTCGCCCTCGGCCGGCGCCACCAGGACACGACCGATTACAGCGAACCGACCCGAAAGAACCGTATTCGTCACCGGCACCGACACCGGCTGCGGCAAGACGACCGCCACCGCGCTGCTCGCCCGGCGCCTCGCAAGCCGCCACCGGCGCGTGGCCTGCTTCAAGCCGATCGCATCGGGCTGCCGCGTCGAGTCCGGCCGCCTGGTCAGCGACGACGCCGTCGAACTGATGCGGGCCATGAACGTCCAACTGGGCCATGAGCAGGTCAACCCGTACCGACTGGAACCTCCGATCGCACCGCACATTGCGGCACGAAAAGTCGACATCTCCTTCGATCTGGACATGATCTGCAACGAAATCCAGGGAACGGCGTGCGACATCGCGCTCGTGGAGGGCGTCGGGGGCTGGCTCGTTCCGCTCGGCGACGAGCGATTGCTGCCCGAACTTCCAAGGCGCCTGGACGCGCAGGCGCTGCTCGTGGTCGGCATGCGCCTGGGCTGCCTAAACCATGCGCTGCTGACCGCCCGCGCCATCGCCGAAGACGGCGTGTCGCTGGCAGGATGGATCGCCAACTACCTGGACCCGGAATTCGCCGAACCCGACGCCAACGAGCGCACGCTGGAAAGGCTGCTTCCGGCACCGCTGTTGGGGCGAATCCGGGACGGCCGCGACGGGCCGTTGCTGGAGATGACCGGCGAAGACGCCGAAGGCCTGCTGGCATGACGAGGTCGCGGCTGCTGCCATCGATCACCCTGGCCGCGCTGGCGGCGTCGGCGAGCCCGGCGACGGCGGTCACCTGGCCGATTCAGCCCGACACCGACGTCGTCGGCGAGCTGATCACCGACACGCTGCGCCCCGACGACACGTTGATCGACATGGCGCGGATGCACAACATCGGCCATTTCGCGATCCGTGCGGCCAATCCCGGCATCGATCCGTGGCTGCCCGCGCCCGGGACCGAAGTGACGATCCCGCAGCTCCACGTGCTGCCGGCCGGGCCGCGCGAAGGCGTGGTCATCAACCTCTCCGAACGCCGGCTGTATTACTTCGCCGAGGAATGGCCGGACCGCGACGGCCCCGTGGTCAGCACGCACCCGGTCGGCGTCGGGCTGCTCGAGCGCTCGACGCCGGTGCTGCGAACGCACGTGACCGCCAGGGTCGACGACCCGGCCTGGTACCCGACGCCCGAAGTCCGCGCATGGTACCGGCGAGAAAAGAACGAGATCCTGCCACCCGTCGTGCCGCCCGGACCCGAAAATCCGCTGGGCCGACACGCGCTGATTCTCGACGCGGACGGCCTGATGATCCACGGAACGCATCGCCCGGCAGGGGTGGGGATGCGGGTCAGCCAGGGCTGTATCCGGCTGTACCCGGAGAGCATCGCCAACCTGATCCGGCAGATCCCGGTGGGCACCGAGGTCCGGATCGTCCACGAGCCGGCGCGGCTGGGCTGGCGCTCGGAACGGCTCTATCTCGAGGTCGACCCGCCCGGTGACGAATCCCACGATCGCCACGCCCCCGCCGTCTGGACGGCCATCGAACAGCGCCTGCAGGATGCGCGAAGCGGGACGGAAGCCCGCGTCGATCTCGCCGAGGCCCGGGCGGCGTTCGAGCGCGCAGACGGCATTCCGGTCGTCGTTGGACGAGCGCCCGCACCCCCCGGAAACGAAACCGCCGGGCAAGGGCCCGGCGGCTGAGAATCACGCGTGATCGACGCGATTACTTCTGCTGCATGTCCTGCAGCGCGCGATCGAGCTTGCGCTCGAGGTCGGTGCAGCACTGCTGCGAGGCTTCGGCGGCGTCCATCGCGGCCTCGGCGTCGGCCAGTGCCTCTTCGACCTGGCTCTGCAGGCGCTCGACCTGGCTCTGCAGATTCTCGACCATGCTTCTGGCCTCTGCGGCTTCGGACTGCGCCTGGTCCACCTTCTGGTTGGAAGCGCAGCCGGCGGCCAGCGCGAGTGCGGCGCCGGCGACCAGGCACTTCAGCGTGATTTTGGAATTGCGGACGTTCATCGGGGTCTCCAGATCTTTGTTGGGCTTCGATTCGGGCCGACGGCTCAGGACGACGGCCTCCATCCGCTATGATGAACCAAGCACCGTAGCGATACAAGCCGGATGCCGGCCGCCCGGCGCCGAAAAAATTTTTCGAAACCCGCTGAAACTTTTTTCTCGCCACCCCGGTCATAGTGGGTAGCCCTGCGCAGGGCCAGGGTTCGCTTTCCTCCCTGAGCGAGCCCAATATGGATTCGGTAACGTCCCCAAACCGGATCCAATCCCTGAAGGCCCCGGGTTCCTCCCTCTCCCGGGGCCTTTTTTATATGACCCGGCTGTTTGGCCGGGACGTCGGCTGCGGTGCCCCCGGAGCGGCGCGTCTGCGGCTTTCCGCTCGGTCGCGCGTCCTCGACGTAGCGCTGCTACGCCTGCGGCGGGCTCGGTCGCGGAAACCCCCAGCCACACCACCCGGAGCCCCCTCGCTTCGACGCCCCGGCCAAACAGCCGGGTCTTGCTTGGATCTTCATCAGCACGAATCGTGTTTTGGTGCGACACGAGGCAGTGCGGCTGCACCTTTTCGCTCGCTCGTGCGTCCTCGACGTAGCGCTGCTACGCCTGTGGGGCACTCGGTCACGAAAACGACCAATCGCACCACCTCGAACCCCCTCGCTTCGATACGGCAACCCGAACAACGGGCATGGGCTACTGAAATTCAGATTTCGTAAAGAGTCCTGCTACGCCTGCGGGCGGCTCGGTCGCAAAACCCCGCCATCACGGCACCCGAGAACCCCTCGCTTCGATCCGACGGCCCAGGACGCGGGTCTATGGATATACCGGCCAAAGCTGACCGAGGCAGTGCGTCTGCACCTTTTCGCTCGGTCGTGCGTCCTCGATCTCGTCGGGTAGGTCGGCGCTACGCCGCCGACGGGATTCAGCACGGCCACCGCGTTGAACAAGCCGGTCTTTGCGTCCTAGAGGCACGCCGAACCTGCCGGAACGACATCCGCCGTCGCGGACGTAGCCGCGACCTACCCATCGTCCGCGGAGGCACTCGGCAAGGCAGGAACAGATGGAAACGCAAGATGCCGACCCGGATGGACGCGCGAAGATGCGAGCAGGCGACGGGAACCGGATGCGCAAGCCTCGCGGTCACCCCCTCATCCACCCTCGCCCGCTGGCGGGGGAGGGCCGGGGTGCGGCCCGATCGACCATCGCCGACAGACTGACTGACTCAGGAAATTCGCCGGAAAAAACTGTAGGTCGGCGCTACGTCGCCGACGGGATGTTCGTGTGGCCCGGCCTACGGCCGATGGGGGCGGGCGAGGTAATCCTTGGTCTGCATTTCGATGAGCCGCGAAACGGTGCGCTGGAACGCGTCGGCGAGGCGGTCGCCGGTGTAGAGGTCCTCGATGGCGGTTTCGGCCGAGGCGATCAGCTTGACGCGCCGGTCGTAGCACTCGTCGACGAGGTGCATGAAGCGGCGCGCGGCGTTGTTGGCATCGTCGTCCATGGCCGGGATGTCGCTGACGATCAGCGTCGAGAAACGCCATGCAAGATCGATGTAATCGCCCGCCGAGCGCGGTCCGTCGCAGAGCTGACCGAACGTCGCCCACAGCAGCGAGCCCGACCGCCTGCGGATCGGCAGCGAGCGGCCGCGCACCGACAGCGGCTCGCGGGTCACCGGCTGGTCCGGGCTGAGGGCGTCGAACTCCTCGGCAAGCTGGCGATCCGCATTCCGCCCGGCCGGCGTGTACCAGGTCGGGTGACGTTCCAGCTCGCGCAGCCGGAAATCCTCGGCCGCATCGAGCTCGACGACGGTGCAGTGACGCTCGATGTTGTCGATCGCGGGCTCGAATCGCCGGCGCTGCAGTCCACCCGCATAGAGGCCGCCAGGCGCCTGGTTGCTCGTCGCCACCAGCGTGAGCCCGCGCTCGAACCACTGCGCGGTCAGTTCGCCGAGCAGCATCGCATCGGCGATGTCCTCGACGTGGAACTCGTCGAAACACAGCACGCGAAAGGCCTTGCGCTGCTCCGCGGCGATCGTCGCCAGCGGACTGCTGCGCCCGCCCAGCGCCTTCAGCCGGGCATGTACGTCGTCCATGAAACGGTGGAAGTGCGCGCGCTCGACGTCCACGCCTGCTTCGGCAAGCGACTGCACGAACAGGTCCATCAGCAGCGTCTTGCCGCGACCGACGTCGCCGTGCACGTAGACGCCGGGCACCGGCGGCGGTCGCCGGAACCAGCCGCCGCGGTGCTCGACAAGCCGGTCGTGGCAGCGCTGGAGCACCTGCGCGACGCGATCCTGCGCCGGGTCGGCGACGAGCTTGCCGGCATCGGCCAGGCCGCGGTAGCGGCCCAGCGGGCCGTTCAGCCCTTTCCAGCTCGTCGGCGTCTCGGTCACCGCGCGCCCCCTGCGGGCATCGGCTGCACGGCGGAGCGCAGGGAGTTCATCGATCCGGACGAAACGTGCGCGAAACGTGGATCAGGGCAGGTGGGGCTGGACGGCGTTCTTGATGAGGCCGCGCAGGTCCATCAGGCGACGGTGGAAGAAGTGGCCGCTGCCTTCCATCATGACCAGATCGGGCTTGCGGTCCAGCCCCTCGATCCATTCGGTGACCGCGCGGGGCGACACCACGTCGTCCTCGTCGCCCTGGACGACCAGCCACGGGCAGTTCGGCGGCATCAGGTCGGCGAAGCCGTAGCGTTCGACCGGGGGCGCGATCGTGATGAGCATGCGCACGGGCAGGTCCTGGGCCGCCTTCAGCGAGATCCAGGCGCCGAACGAGAAGCCGGCCAGCCAGAGATCGTCGTCCGGGCGCGTCTTGCGCACCCACTCGACGACGGCCAGAAGATCGTCCAGCTCGCCGTCTCCGTCGTCGAACTCGCCCTCGCTATCGCCCGCTCCCCGGAAGTTGAAACGCACCGTCGACAAGCCCGCTTCACGCAGTGCGCGCTCCATGATCGTCACGACCTTGTTGCGCAGCGTGCCGCCGTGCTGCGGGTGCGGGTGGCAAAGCACCGCCGTGGCCGCGACCCGATCGGACGGTTCCGGCGCATCGGCGACGCATTCCAGCCGTCCCGCCGGGCCGGACAGGAACAACTCGGTCTGCTCCGACGGGAAACCGCCGGGATCGGTGGGCTTGGGCTCGCTCATCTCGGCACTTCAAACGGCTCCGGCGGGCATGATAACCCAATGGGACGCGCCGCAATCCCTGCTACCGTGGGGCCTTCCCCCGGTCGTCGAGACACGATGAACCATCTCGCCCACGTGCTGCTGGCAGGGCCCGACCCGGACCACCGCCTGGGCGCGTTCCTGGGCGATCACGTCAAGGGAACGAAGGCGCTGGATGCGCTGACGACGGGCGTGGCGCAAGGCGTCCGGCTACATCGGCGCATCGACGTCTGGTCCGACGCGCACCCGGCGGTCGCCGCCCTGCGGGCGCGGTCCGGGGCCCGCTGGCGCCGCTACAGCGGCATCGTGTTCGACGTACTGTTCGACACGATGCTGGTTCGCCACTGGGATCGCTTCGGCGAGGGAAACCTGCGGGAGTTCGCCGGCGGCATCGACGCGCTGCTGGCCGAACGTCGGCCGGAATTGCCCGAGCGCCTGGCGCGCTTTTCATGCTGGGCGCGCCGGACCCGGCTGTGGGAACGCTACGACGACCGCGCGATGCTGGCCGGGATCTTCGCCCGGCTTGCGAACCGCCACGGCCAAGCGAGCCCGCTGGCCGACGGCCTGGAACTGCTGGACGGAATGGGGCCGGAGATCGAAGCGGGCTTCCTGCGGTTGTTCCCCGACCTCGTGGGCCGGGCCACCGCGTTCCGGGAGGACGTACCGGACCGGTTCGGTCCGGGCTAGGCGTTACTCGACCTGTCCGACCATGTACTCGACCGACGCGCGAACCTGTTCGTCGGTCAGATCGGTCCGGCCGCCCTTGGCCGGCATCGCGCCGAAACCGTTGATCGCATGATCGACCAGCGTGTCCATGCCCTTGTCGAGGCGGTCGGTCCACTGGTCGGCCACGAGCTGGGGTGCACCGGCCGCACCGGCCATGTGGCAGGCCTGGCAGACGCGCTCGTAGATCATCTGGCCGTCCGTGCTGCCGCCGAACGCGACCTGCTGCTCCTGCGCCGGTTCGGCTTCGGCGGCCGCGGCCTGCGCGGCGGCGCGGCCGGTATCGCCGGCGTAGACGTCGAACATCGGCCGGATCCGCTCGACCCTGGACGTCTCGCGGCTGGGGTTTTCGCTGTCGATGACGCGTTCGTCCATCCGGATCGCCAGGAAGATGATCAGGACGGCGAAGATGGCCAGCCCGACGATCACCAGGCTGAAGCGCTTGAGAAAAATACGGTCGTCTTGCTCGCTCACGCTGATTCCTTGGAATTCGGATTGGCCGTCGCCTCGGATGGCCGTCGATTTCGGGTACGCCGCCACGGCGGGCGGCGAGCGATCGGGGCGCGATTATAGCGTAGGGCGCGTCCACGGACCGGCCCGACGACCGCTGGCGAAGGCCGCCGCGCGGGCCCGAACCGTCCGGAACGACCGCTCGATCCGGAAATCCGACCGCTCGCCGGTCCACCGCTGGATTTGACGGCGCGAATGCTTATGCTCTC
>JBPRGD010000024.1:0-1339 GCA_051428125.1 Candidatus Wenzhouxiangella sp. M2_3B_020 | reverse complement strand
GGCCCGGCCGAGAATGGTGCAGTTCGTGACGATCAGCGGAATGAAGATGCCCAGCGTCTGGCTCAGTCCGGCGAACCAGGCCTGCATGACCAGGTCGACGACGCTGACCAGCGTCGCGATCAGCAGCACGAAGACCGGGATGCGGATCTCGGGTCGAACGAGATTCCTCGTCGCCGACACGGCGAAATTGCTCAGAACGAGCACGAACAGCGTGGCCAGCCCCAATCCGAGGCCGTTGACGGCCGTCCCGGTGACCGCCAGCAGCGGACAGAGGCCGAGCAGTTGCACGAGCCCGGGATTGTTGTCCCACAGCCCCTGGCGCCAGATGGTCGCGGCGTTGCCTGTCATGACGATTCGGCTTCGATGTCGAACGCATTGTCCCGGTTGACCGAGAACCATTCAAGCACGTTCTCCACGGCCTCGATGACCGCCGCCGACGTGATGGTCGCGCTGGCCAGGGTGTCGAATGCGCCGCCGCGCCGGTCGGGGGCCCAGCGGTCCTCGGGCGGATTGCCCAGCGACTTGCCGCGGAACTGCCGGATCCAGTCCGAGCGCCGAAGCTCGATCTCGTCGCCGAGTCCGGGTGTTTCGCGGTGCTCGAGAACGCGCACGCCGATGAGTTCGCCGCCGGGCTCGATCCCGATCAGCAGGCGAATGTCGCCGCTGTAGCCTTCCGGTGTCGTGACGTCGGCGAGCAGCGCGACCGGTGCGCCGTCGCGCCGGGCGCGGTAGATGGTCGCCGGGTCGACCAGCCCGTCGATGGCCGTTTTGAACCGGTCCCGGGTCAGCTCGTTGTCATAGGCGCGCGGATCGACCAGCTGGTTCAGCGTCGCCAGGGCCTGCCGCTCGGCCTGAAGCGCGATGCGGTCCCGGGTCAGCAGGTGCACGCCCGACAGCAGCACCGCGGCGACCAGCCCGATCGCGGCGAGGGTCAGGAGCGTGCGCAGCATGGAATCGCGGTCGGCGGCATCGGGTCGGGATTATCGCAATTCCGGTTCGTCCGTATCGCGGTTCGGTGGCCGGAGTCCGGAACGCCGACGACGGGCGGCGGCCCGAAGGCTCTCGTCCCGCTCAATGCCCGTACGTCCTCGGCCTCGTCAGCCGGTCGATCATCGGCACGGCCATGTTCATCAGCAGCACGGCGAACGCGACGCCGTCGGGGTAGCCGCCGAAGCGTCGGATGGCCAGGGTCAGCAGAGCGACGCCGGCGCCGAAGACCAGCCGTCCTCTCATCGTCGAGCAGCCGGAGACCGGATCGGTTGCGATGAAGAACGCGGCCAGCACCAGCGCGCCGGAAAAGATGTGCTGCGGCGGCGAAGGGTTGGTGTCGGGACCGGCC
>JBPRGD010000023.1:0-3620 GCA_051428125.1 Candidatus Wenzhouxiangella sp. M2_3B_020 | reverse complement strand
CGGCCGATGAAGGCGAGGACCATGTCACCGCCGTGCACGTCCACGACGCGGTCGATCGATTGCTTCCCACTCGTCCGGCCGATGCGGGCGCGGATGCGACACGCCTGCGCTTTCCCGGCCGCCAGCCCCAACCGGGCCAGGCCCACGCCTGCGGTCTGGAGCTGGACGGGGATCTGGCATTCGGGCAACTGATCCGGGTGCAGGCCGCGGTCGCGGCCGATCGCGACATGCGGATCGTGTTCGAAGGCACGCGTACGCGCGACAGGGCGACCGAGATTCGCGTTCAGGCCACCCTTGCCGGCGTGCTGGGCATCGACCGGATGATCGGAATCCATGCCTTCATCGGCTGCGCGGGGGTGCCGGGCGGGAACCCGAGTTCCCAAGGACCCGGCACGCTGCTCGGGACCGTCGTCGCGCTGCTCAGCCGGCTGGCCGACGTACCGCTGCGCCAGGACCTGGCGCTCATCGGACAACTGGAGAGCGATGGGCGGCTGACTGCGGTGTCGGGCATCAACGAGCGGATCGAGGACGCCTTCGCGGTCGCGCAGCGCGACTCGGCGCGCGGCAACGCCGGCGTGATCGTTCCCGCCGTCCAGCGCGAAGGCCTCATGCTGCGGCCGGAACTGATCAAGGCCGTCGGCAACGACCTGTTCCAGGTCCTCGTCGCGGGCAATCTGGCCCAGGTCCTGGAGCTGCTCATCGGCACCAGCCCGGGTACCTGGCGCGACGGCCGCTTCACGCCGGACAGCCTGTTCGACCGCGCGCGCAAACGCCTGCTCGCCGACGCCGATTGACCGAACCGGATTTTTCCGGCCACGTCTTGTCCTCGGCGCCCGAAACACCGTATAATTGCGCGCTTGGTCCGTGGTGATCGGGGCTTTTGCACAAAGCCCGCCTTCGATCGGCATCCGGCATTCGCCGTCCGTTCCCGAGGGGGTTTTCTGGAAAAGCCCGGTCGCCATAACGACACGAAATCAGTTTGGAGTTAGGACGACATGTCTTTGAGTGCAGAACAGAAACAGCAGATCGTTTCCGAGTATCAGCTGTCGAGCGGTGACACCGGGTCGCCCGAAGTGCAGATCGCGCTGCTGACCGCGCGCATCAAGCACCTCACGGGCCACTTCCAGGAGCACAAGAAGGATCACCATTCCCGCAAGGGTCTGATTCGGCTCGTCAACCAGCGCCGATCCCTGCTTGACTACGTGCGCAACAAGGACGTGCAGCGCTACCGTGACATCGTGCAGCGCCTCGGCCTGCGCCGCTGATCCGCCCTTCCCCCGAACTTCGATGATCCGTCGAGGCACCGGTTGTTCTTCGCAACGGCCGGTGCCTTCGTCGTATCCGAATTCCCTTCTTTGCGACTGGAGTCAGGCAAGTGTTCAACAAAGTTTCCAAATCCTTTCAGTACGGTGAGCACACCGTAAAACTCGAGACCGGCCACCTGGCCCGCCAGGCCAGCGGCGCCGTGCTCGTCACCATGGGCGACACCGTCGTTCTCGTCACCGCCGTGGCACGCCCCGAGGCCAAGCCCGGCCAGGCCTTCTTTCCGCTGACGGTCAACTACCAGGAGAAGTTCTACTCGGCCGGCAAGATTCCCGGCGGCTTCTTCAAGCGGGAGGGCCGACCGACCGAGAAGGAAACGCTGACCTCGCGCCTGATCGACCGTCCCATCCGTCCGCTGTTCCCCGATGGTTTCATGAACGAGGTCCAGGTCATCGCCACGGTAATGTCGCTGAATCCCGAAGTCGACGGTGACATCCCGGCGATGATCGGCGCCTCGGCGGCACTCGCGCTTTCCGGCGCGCCGTTCCAGGGCCCCATCGGCGGCGCCCGCGTAGGCTTCATCGACGGCGACTACGTGCTCAACCCCGACGCCAGCAGACTGGCCGACTCCCGCCTCAACCTCGTCGTCGCCGGTACCGAGGACGCCGTCCTGATGGTCGAATCCGAAGCGGATCTGCTGAGCGAGGACGAGATGCTCGGCGCGGTGACGTTCGGACACGAGCAGATGCAGACGGCCATCAAGGCGATCCGGGAACTGGCCGACGAGGCCGGCAAGCCCGCCTGGGACTGGCAACCGCCCGAGAAACCGGCCGGGCTGGCCGACAAGGTCTCCGACCGCGCGCTCGAGGGTCTCAAGCAGGCCTACCAGCTCACCGACAAGGGTCAGCGCCACGAAGCCATCGGCGAGGTCAAGAAGAAGGTCGTCGAGGAACTGTGCCCCGAGGGCGAGGACAGCGAATACAGCGTCGACGACGTCAAGTCCGCGTTCGCCAGGGTCGAGAAGAACCTGGTTCGCGGCCAGATCATCGAGGGCAAGCCCCGCATCGACGGCCGCGACCTGACGACGGTCCGCCCCATCGACATCGAGGTCGGCACGCTGCCGCGCACGCACGGCTCGGCCATCTTCACCCGCGGCGAAACCCAGGCGATGGTCTTCACGACGCTGGGCACCGGCCGCGATGCGCAGATCGTCGATGCGATCGAGGGCGAGTACAAGGATCCGTTCATGCTGCACTACAACTTCCCGCCGTTCTGCGTCGGGGAGACCAGCTTCATGCTGGGCCCGAAACGCCGCGAGATCGGCCACGGCCGCCTCGCGCGCCGCGGCGTCTCCGCGGTTCTTCCCGCGCCTACGGATTTCCCCTACGTCATCCGCGTCGTCTCGGAAATCACCGAATCGAACGGCTCGAGCTCGATGGCATCGGTATGCGGGACATCGCTGGCGCTGATGGACGCCGGCGTGCCCATCAAGGCGCCGGTGGCCGGCATCGCGATGGGCCTGATCAAGGAAGGCGACAAGTTCGCGGTGCTTACCGACATCCTCGGTGACGAGGATCACCTCGGCGACATGGATTTCAAGGTCGCCGGCACCGCCGACGGCGTGTCCGCGCTGCAGATGGACATCAAGATCCAGGGCATCACGCGGGAGATCATGCAGGCCGCGCTGGAGCAGGCGAAGGCCGGCCGCGCGCACATCCTCGGTGAGATGAACCGCGTCATCGAGCAGCCGCGCACCGAGATGAGCGAATACGCACCGCGCCTGTTCACGATGAAGGTGCACCCGGACAAGATCCGAGACGTGATCGGCAAGGGTGGCTCGACCATCCGCCAGATCACCGAGGAAACCGGCACGACCATCGACATCGACGATGACGGCACGATCACGATCGCGTCGGCCAACAAGGATGCCGCCGACGAGGCACGCCGGCAGATCGAACAGATCACCGCCGACGTCGAGGTGGGCAAGGTCTACGAGGGCACGGTGCAGAAGATCATGAACTTCGGCGCGTTCGTGCAGATCCTCCCGGGCAAGGACGGCCTGGTGCACATCTCGCAGATCTCCGACGATCGTGTCGAGAACGTCACCGACGAGCTGTCCGAAGGCCAAAGGGTCAAGGTCAAGGTGCTCGAGGTCGACAAGCAGGGCCGGATCCGGCTCAGCATGAAGGCCGTCGACCAGGGCGAATGATCGCCGTTCGCGAGCCGGAGCGCCCTGCCCCGGCTCGCGATCTCTCGATCGCCTTCCCATGACCAGGCCCATATCGGTTCCAATCTCGCCCGGCGAGCTGCTCGACAAGATCTCCATCCTCGAGATCAAGTCCGAGCGCATCGGCGAT
>JBPRGD010000022.1:0-11112 GCA_051428125.1 Candidatus Wenzhouxiangella sp. M2_3B_020 | reverse complement strand
CAACGAGATCCCGACGTTCGGCAACCCGGACGCCACGCCGCAGGGCGTGCAGAACGGCTTTTCCGTCGGCCAGAACTTCGTCGACTTCCTCGGCCTGGGCGCGCAGCGTACGCTGACGCTGGTCAACGGCCGCCGCTTCGTCTCGGCCAACGTGCCGTCCGTGTTCGGCGAGTCCGGCGGTCTGCAGGTCGACTTCAACGTCATCCCGATCGCGCTGGTCGACCGCATCGAAACCGTCGGCATCGGCGGCGCGCCGATCTACGGCTCCGACGCCATCGCCGGCACGATCAACGTCATCCTGCGCGACCGCTTCGAAGGGCTGGAAACGACGTTCCGCAAGGGCATGACGTCCAAGGGCGATGCCGACTTCGAGAACATCCTGATGGTCGCCGGTGCCAATACGGCTGACGGCAAGGGCAACGTGACCTTCTCGGCCGAGTGGTACCGCCAGGAAGGCCTGCTGGGCACCGAGCGCCCGCGTTTCTCCGCTGGCGAGAACGACGTGTTCTTCGGCAACACCTCGCCGGGCCGGTTCGACATCTACCGTGACAACCGCATCAACCTGTTCACGCGTGGCGGCCTGATTCACCCGGCCGGCTTCGGTCTGCCGCTGGGCCCGAACTTCTCGGACGAAATCCCCGTGCCGTCGTTCGGCATCGGTGCGTTCCCCGACGGCAACTTCTACCAGTTCGACACCAACTCGAACCTGGTTCCGTTCACGCCGGGCGCCGCAGGACCGGGCTCCATCTTCTTCGCCCTGGGCGGCGACGGTCCGGACTTCTTCGACCAGGTCGAGCAGCTGCAGTCGCCGCTGGACCGCGGCGTGTTCACCGGCCAGTTCAACTACGACCTGACCAACAACGTCCGCTTCTCGTCCGACTTCCTGTTCTCCGACTCGAACGCGACCGAGCTGACGAATCAGGGCGGCTTCCAGACCGGTGCGTTCACCGGTACGTCGGCCGGTCTCGTGTTCGACGCCGACCATCCGTTCCTGCCGCAGCAGGCGCGCGACGTGCTGGCGGCCAACGGTATCGACCAGTTCGTGCTCAGCCGCTTCAACAACGACATCATCGATTCGTCGAATGATCGTGATCAGCAGCTGTGGCGCTGGACCGGCGGCTTCGAGGGTGATTTCTTCATCGGCGACAAGCGCTGGAACTGGGAAGCCTACGCCGTGCACGGCGAGTCCGACATCGAGACGCAGTCCGAAGGCATCATCGACGGCCGCTTCCTCAACGCTGTCGACGTCCGACGCCTCACCGAAGAAGACCTGGCCAACGTCAGCGCTTCGGCCCTGCAGTCCATCGGTGGTCAGGGCGCCGTCGGCGCCGGCGACCTAGTCTGTGAAGCCGTCTACCAGGCCGCGCTGGATCCGAGCTTCGGCACGATCTCCGGCAGCGGCGTGTCCTCCGACCGCCTGTTCATCGACGGCTGTATCCCGCTCAATGTCTTCGGGCAAGGTGTCCGCGACGAAGCGGCCCGCGAGTGGGTCACGGGCGACCGCCTGACCGAAACGAAGATCAAGCAGACGGTCTACAACTTCAACATCGGTGGTGCCCTGTTCGACCTGCCGGCCGGTGCACTGGCCGTCAACGCCGGTTACGAAGGCCGCCGCGAGTCCGCTGTCTGGACGCCGGGCCTGGGTACCGAGCTGCCGGTCACGCGTTCGGCGCCGTTCGCCGAAACGGGTGGTGAGTTCGACACCGACGAGTTCTTCGCCGAGGCCGTCGCCCCGATCTTCAGCGAGGACATGAACATTCCGGGCTTCAGCGCCCTGGAGCTCAACGGTGCCGTCCGCGAGATCGACAACTCGCAGTCCGGTACGTCGACGGTCTGGAGCGCCGGCGGTAACTGGAAGCCGGTCCGCACGCTGAACGTTCGAGGCAACTACACCGAGTCGATCCGCGCGCCGTCGCTGGTCGAGCTGTTCGCCCCGCGCACGCAGTCGTTCAGCTTCGCCAACGACCCTTGCGATTTCCGCTTCGTCGACCAGGGTCCGAATCCGGACGTCCGTCGCCAGAACTGTATTGCCGACGGTATCCAGGATCCGGATGACTTTACGTCGAACATCGTCAACGCCACCGCAACCGGCGTGACGGGCGGTAACCCGAACCTCCAGGATGAAACTGCAGAATCCTGGTCGGCGGGCTTCACCTGGGAACCGCGCTGGGTCGACAACCTGATCATCGGTGCAGACCACTTCGACATCGAACTGGAGAACGCGATCACCGCGCTGGATCTCACCAGCCTGATGGTGGCCTGCTACGACTCGACGAACTTCCCGAACAACTCGGCCTGCGACGCGTTCACGCGTAATGACGCCAACCAGGTCGTGGACTTCAGCACCGGTCAGACCAACGCCGAAAGCTTCCGCGTCGAAGTCCAGGACTTCTTCGTCGACTACCGGTTCGAGCTGGCCGACGCGTTCGGTGCTTTCAACGAAGGCATGGCCGACAGCAACCTCGGCTTCGTCCGGTTGAACACGCGGATCTCGCGCGATCGCCGCCGGCAGCAGTCGGTGACGGGTGAGGAAATCGTGCGCTCCAGCCGTTCGTTCAACTCGCCGAAGTACTCCGGTACGTTCGACGTGACCTGGTCGCGTAACGACACCCGCGTGTTCTGGCGGACGATCTGGCAGAACCGTGCACGCCTGTCCCCGTCGCAGCAGAATGCGTACTTCAACGAGGAAGGCGAGCAGGTCACGTCCACGAGCCACCGGTTCATCAGCAACATCACGGTCTCGCAGGCGCTGCCGCGCTGGTTCGACTGGATGCCGCAGGACACGCGCGCCCAGCTTACGGTCAACAACGTGTTCCGCCGCATGCCCAACAAGATCGAGCAGGCCGCCGGGCACTTCAGCTTCGCCGAGCTGCTGGGTCGTCAGTACACGTTCACGCTGCAGGTCCGGTACTGATCGCGTAGCTTCGATCCAACCAATAACAAACCCGGCTAGAACACTGGCCCGCCTTCACGGCGGGCCTTTTTTATGCCTGGACGATGCTCTGTCCCGGCCTGTTCGGCTTCCACCCCTGGCCCTCCGCCACTCGCGGGGGAGGATGTGGGAGGGGGATTGGCGGTCACATCGAGACACGACGTTGGTCGCACTCATATGCTCGCGCGACAAGGATGGATGGCACATGATCCGTTATCCTCGACATTCCATCAAATCGTGAAGACCGCCATGTTCTGCTCGCCGCAAGACCTCGGGAGCGATTCGCTCCGGATCGTGCTGATCGAACCCGATGAACTCGACGGCTGGAAAAGCCGGGCCGGGGACCATGAGCGCCGCTGGGTCGAACGAAGCGGCTTCGAGGCCGAGGCCGGAAGCCATCTCGCGGTGCCCGATGCCGACGGTGCGCCGGGTGCGGTGCTGGTGGGATACCGGGTCATCGAGCCGTTCTGGGCGCTCGCCGGGCTGCCGGGCTCCGTACCGGAAGGGCGGTACGAACTGGAGGGCATCTCGGCCGACACGCCGCTGGAATCGCTGGCGCTCGGCTGGGCGTTGGGGCATTACCGGTTCGACCGCTACAAGGCCGGCCAGGAGCGCGAAACACTGCTCGCGGTCCCCGACGAATTGCGCGAGCGTGTGGAGATCGTCGGCGATGCGCTGTTCCGCGTCCGCGACCTGGTCAACACGCCGGCCGGCGACCTAGGGCCGGCCGAGATCGCCGACGTCGTCGAGCAGCTCGCCGAGCGCTGCGAGGGCGACTTCGAGGTCGTCGAAGGCGACCGGCTGAAGGAGGAATTTCCGGCCATCCACGCCGTCGGACGCGCATCGAGCCGACCGCCGCGGCTGATCCGGCTGGAGTGGGGCAATCCCGGCCATCCCGGGCTGGCACTGGTCGGCAAGGGCGTGGTCTTCGACAGCGGCGGACTGAACCTCAAGCCCGGCTCCGGCATGAAGCTGATGAAGAAGGACATGGGCGGGGCGGCCCACGTCATCGGGCTGGCCGAGATGATCATGCGGCTGAAGCTGCCGGTGCACCTGCGCGTCTACATCCCGGCGGTGGAAAACGCGGTGTCCGGCGATGCCTATCGGCCGTCCGACATCGTCACGACGCGCAACGGCACCACGATCGAAATCGGCAACACCGATGCCGAGGGCCGGGTCGTGCTGTCCGACGCGCTGACGCTGGCCGCCGAGGAAGACGCCGACCGGATCATCGACTTCGCGACGCTGACGGGTGCGGCCCGCGTCGCGCTGGGCGAAGACCTGCCGCCGCTATATGCCCGCAGCCCCGACCAGGCCCGGGCGATCCAGGACCTTTCCATGAAGCTCGAGGATCCGCTCTGGCACATGCCGCTGTACGAGCCGTACCGGCAGCAGATCCAGCCGTCCATCGCCGACCTGTCGAACACCGGCAGCACGTCGCAGGGCGGCAGCCTGACCGCGGCGCTGTTCCTCGACCACTTCGTGCCGCGCGGCATCGACTGGATGCACCTCGACATCTACGCCTGGAACCTCAACGACCGCCCGGGGCGGCCGGCCGGGGGCGAGGCGCAGTGTCTGCGCACGATGCTGGCGTGGTTGGAGTCTGAATACGGCGGTGATTCCGCCTCGCCGGGGTAACTCAACCCGCTTCGGCCTACTCAGTGTCAATTTGGCAGAAAAGCCCTTGCGCCGCTCGCTGCGCGAGCTGATGCGCCTTACTTTTTTCAGTCGCGAAAAAAGTAAGCAAAAACGCTTGCCGGGCAACGGCGCCCGACGCTTCGCGCCGGGTTCCCTGCGTTTCTCGCCCCGATTGTCATGACAATCGGGCCGGTTCCGAACTCGCTCCCTGCGGTCGCTCAGACATGCGGAACCGGGAATCCCCGTTCGCGGCTGCGATACTCGGCGCCGTCGACGGCACTGGTAGCAAGGCCATGGATCCCGCCCTCTCTCCGGTTCATTGCATCGACCCTTCACCTGCCCGCCCTCTGCGTCGAAGCAGCCGAGGAGCGGAGCCTTCGACGGAAGGAGGGCCGCCGCATGTGTGAGCGACCGCAGGGAGCGAGTTCGGCGGACCCCGGCGAAGGCGAGCACCGCAGGGGACCCGGCGTCAGCCGGGCTGCTTCGCCCGCATGGCGTTTCTTGCTTACTTCTTGGGGCGCCAAGAAGTAAGTCGCATCAGCTCGCGCAGCGAGCGGCGAAACGGCTTTAAGGGATTACAAGGGATCATGCCCGAGCCCCGGAACGAGGGACGCCGCATGTCTGAGCGACCGAAGGGAGTGAGTTCGGCGGACCCCGGCGAACGCCGCTCGCCACGACGCACGAAATCCACGGCTTCTCCGATCGGAACGCGCTCCCCGAGCGGTGGGCTGGAGGCTCCCCTGTTCTTGGGGCGCCAAGAAGTAACTCGCCGAAAAGTCCGCGCAGCGGGCGGGCGAAACGGTTTTTGCCGAGCGACGAATCCAATCGTCATCGCACCGCTTCGAGCGAACGGGCGGCTCGATGGCTTTTCACCGGCCCGTGCCGGCCGGACCGGCACACCCCCCTCCTACGCTAGACTGACCCGCTTCCCAGCCCGGAAGCGCCCACCCGATGACCACCGACCTGCCGCCGCCGCCGCGACCCGAAGGCTCCGGGCTGGGCTACGAGGTACGGCGCACGATGCTGCTGGCCGGGCCGCTGATCGTCGGCCAGGTCACGAGCTTCGGCATGAATTTCGTCGATACCGTGATGGCCGGCCGGTTGGGCAAGGTCGATCTCGGCGCGATCGCGATCGGATCGTCGGTATGGGCGGCAGGCCTGATGTTCGCGCTCGGCGTGCTGATGTCGGTCTCGCCGGCGGTGTCCCAGCTCGACGGCGCCGGGCGGCGGCTGCAGGCCGGAGAAATGACCCGCCAGGCGCTCTGGATCGCGATCGCGGTCTCCATACTGATGTTCGTCAGCGCGCGCAACGCCGACATCGTGATGGGCTTGCTGTCGGTGGAGCCGGCCGTGGCGGAGCTGGCGCTGGGCTATCTCGATGCCATGAGCTGGGGCGCGCCCGGTCTGACGCTGATGCTCGTGCTGCGGTTCTTCTCGGAAGGTGCCGGCTACACCCGCCCGACGATGTACATCGGGCTGCTCGGCATCGCGCTCAACGTGCCGCTGAACTACGTGCTGATGTTCGGCAAGCTCGGCTTTGAGCCCATGGGCGCGGTCGGCTGCGGCTGGGCGACGGCCGTCGTGTTCTGGGTGCAGTTCGTGGTGCTCGCGTTCCACATCGCGCGCCGGCGCCGGTACGAGGCGTTCGAGCTGTTCCGGCGGTTCAGCCGCCCCAGTCCTCGCGAGATAAGTGGGCTGCTGCGCGTCGGCGTGCCGATCGGGATCACGATCTTCTTCGAAGCCAGCCTGTTCGTATCCACCGCGCTGCTCATCGGAACGCTGGGCGCGCTGCCGATCGCCGCCCACCAGGTCGCGATCAATTTCGCGTCGATGGCCTTCATGGTGCCGCTGGGGATGGCCGGGGCGATCACGGTTCGGGTGGGCAACGCGCTGGGCCGGAAAGACCCCGAAGGCGCCCGGCGGGCGGGCTTCGTGGGTATCGCGCTGGCGGTCGGCTTCGGGCTATGCTCGGCGGTCGTGATGCTGGCGTTCCCCCAATGGATCGCGCGAATCTACACCGGCGAGCGCGAGGTGATCGAGCTGGCTTCGAGCCTGTTGCTGTTCGCCGCGGTCTTCCAGATCTCGGATTGCCTGCAGGTTTCCTCGGCCGGCGCGCTGCGCGGACTGAAGGACACCCGCGTGCCGATGATCTACAGCGTGCTGTCGTACTGGGCGATCGGCTTGACGATCGGGACGTGGTTGACGTTCCAGCGCGACTGGGGCGCGGCCGGCATGTGGGTGGGCCTGATCGCGGGCCTGACGGCTGCCGCGATCCTGCTCGGCGGCCGCTTTCTGCGCATCACGCAGCCGCATCGGATTCCCGAGGCTGACTTCTGACCCTTGCGCGGCAACCGGCCTGCGTCGACAATCGATTCTTTCCGCGACCCGGGCCGGCGGCGCTTGATGCGTGCTTCATGCCCGTGGTCGATGATGGATCACTGCAAAGGAAACACCTGGAACCGACTCGATGAACGAACCGAAAAAGCGAAACTTCCTGCTGCGAATCTGGCTCGGCTTCTGGAACGGGCTGACCGCGTTCCGCATGGCGGTCTTCAACATCCTGTTTCTCGTCGTGCTCGCGTTCGTCATCCGGTTGATATTGGCGCCGGGCGATGCGATCGAGCTGGAGTCCGACACGACGCTGGTGATCGCGCCGACCGGCCTGATCGTCGAGCAGTACACCGGCACGCCGTCGGAGCGGGCGCTGAACGAAGCGCTGGGCGAGCAGATTCCGGAGACGAGGTTGCGCGACATCGTCCGTGCACTGGATCTGGCCGCCGAGGACGACGACGTCGCACAGGTGCTGATCAGCACGGACCGGTTGCTGGGCGTCGCACCGGGCACGCTCACCGAACTGTCGGCGGCGTTCGACGCCTTCCGGAAATCCGGGAAGGCCGTGATCGCCTACGGCGGCGGCATGACGCAGAGCACCTACTCGTTCGCCGCGCTGGCCGACGAGGTCTGGCTGAACCCCGACGGCGGCGTGCTGATCGAGGGCTACTCCTACTACCGCAACTACTTCGCCGAGGCATTGGACAAGCTGGAAGTGGACGTGAACCTGTTCCGCGTCGGTGAATTCAAGTCGGCGATGGAGCCGTTCATCCGGGATTCGATGTCGGAGGCCGATCGCGAGGCCGCCCAGTATTTCATCGGCGGCCTCTGGCAGGAATACCTGGACATCGTGTCCGGGCACCGCGGCATGCCCGTCGAGCGCCTGGCCGGGATCGCGGAGAACGCCGTGCAGCGCCTGGAACAGGCAGGCGGCAACGCCGCGCAGGCCGCGCTGGAGGCGGGGCTGGTCGACGCGCTCAGGGCCAGGCCGGACGCCAGGATCGAACTTGCGAACCGGGGCGCGCCGGACGAGTCCGACGGTTTTCGCCGGATCGGCATGAAGGACTATCTGCGCCTGCCGCGCAAGCCGGATTTCGGCGACGACCGCGTCGGCGTCATCGTTGCGGCGGGCGCCATCACCGAAGGCGAGCAGCCGCCCGGCACGATCGGCGCGGACACGCTGTCGAAGCTGCTGCGCGAGGCCGGGCGCGACGACAACATCAAGGCAGTCGTGCTTCGGATCGACTCCGGTGGTGGCAGCGCGTTCGCCTCCGAGATCATCCGCCGGGAGATGCTGGCGTTGAAGGACGGCGGCAAGCCGGTCGTCGTCAGCATGGGCGACGTTGCCGCCTCCGGCGGCTACTGGATCGCGATGGGCGCCGACGAGGTCTGGGCGTATCCGAACACCATCACGGGCTCGATCGGCATCTTCGGTCTGCTGCCGACGTTCCAGGACACGCTCGACGAGATCGGCATCCACACCGACGGGTTCGGCGTCACGCCGCTGGCCGGCGCGTTCCGGCCCGATCGTGAATTGCCCGAGGCTGCGCGCCGCGTGATCCAGGCTGTAATCGAGCAGGGCTACGAGCAGTTCGTCTCGCTGGTGGCCGAATGGCGCGACCTGGAGGTCGACCAGGTCCGGGAGGTCGCCGAAGGCCGTGTCTGGACCGGTACGCAGGCGTTGGATCGCGGCCTCGTCGATCAGCTCGGCACGCTGGAGGAAGCCACCGCTTCGGCCGCGCGCATCGCCGGCATCGGTGACGATTTCGACACCGTCTACGTCTCGCCCAGGCTGAGCGCTCTCGATCGACTGTTCGCCAACATGGGTGCCAAGGCGCTGGCGGCCTCCGGGCTCCAGCGGACGCTGTCGAACATGGGCTGGTTTCCCGGACGTTCGCTGGTACGCCGCCTGCAGGGGCAGTTCGCACTCGTCGCGCGCGCCAGCGGCAGCCGCACGCCCGCCGAGCCGATGGCCCACTGCCTGTGCGAGGCGCCGTTGTGAGGTATCTCCGATCCGGCTTCCCGTCGACGACGTAGCGCCGACCTGCGGCAGGTTTCCGATCGGCGATGCAGCGTCGGCCGAAGGATAGGTCGCGGCACCGTCCGCGACGGGATGAGAGGAAAATCCCCCGTAGGAGTGAGCTCCAGCTCACGATGACCCGGCCCGGCCCCGGCAGCTGAACCTGCCTCCTGAGGTCGGTAGATCCCCCGTAGGAGAAAGCTCCAGCTCAAGATGACCCGGCCCGGGCTCGGCAGCTGGAACTGCCTCCCCCAGGAGCTCCGGGCAACCTGTCCCTTACCGCGCCGGCCGCTCCGGAACCTCGGCGGGCGGCAGCCAGCCCTCCATGCGCGCCAGCGCTTCGACCTGGGGCCGATCGCGCTCGATGACGATCAGCCGCTGCCGCAGGCGCCGCCGTTCGCGGTCGGAAAGATCCCGCGATTGAAGCTTCGCGTTGATGTCCTCTTGTTCCCGCTCCATTTCGCCCAGCATGTTCCCGAGGTTCCACGCTTCCTCGAAGGTTGCTCCGGCGCAGCGAACCGGGCGGTTCATGCCGGTGCGGGCGGCATGGAATCCGAACAGGGGATCGCAGCCGGCTTCGAGGCGTCCCGTCCAGGCCGCTTGAGCGGCCGGGCGGCAGGATGGCTCGACTTCACCGATCCATGCCGCCAGCGGTCGCCGCTCGTCGGCGGCGCGTTCCGCGAGCGTCACCGGCCCGCTGCAGTCCGGCGTCCCGGCGCAGCCGCCGAGCGTCGCGCAGGCGAGTGTTGCGGCAAGAAGCCGTTTTTTCATATCGCGTACACTCCGTTGCATTCTTCCGATCAGGCCGCGAGCCCGATGATCGAATCGCCGACCACGCGCGCGCCTGGCAGGGCGCGCACAGCATAGCGCATGGATCCCGTCACGCAGGGCGTGTTCGGCACGCTGTTCGCCGAGGCCGGCGCACGACGCAGCCAGATCCGCCCGGCCGCCGCGGTCGGGTTCGTGGCGGGGATGAGTCCCGACATCGACGTTCTGATCCGTTCGTCGTCCGACCCGCTGCTGGCCATCGAGTACCACCGTCACTTCACGCACGCCTTCGCGATGATTCCGGTGCTCGCGCTGGTCGTGGCGTTGCTGGCCTGGTGGCCGGTGCGGCGATGGCGCCCGGACGTGAAGTTCGTCCGCGTGTTCGCGTGGAGCCTGCTCGGCGTGGCGTCGCACGGCATGCTCGATGCGGCGACGTCGTACGGAACCCGCCTGCTGTGGCCGTTTTCCGATCTACGGGTGGCCTGGAACATCATCAGCGTCATCGACCCGCTGTTCACGGTGCCGCTCGCGGCGCTGCTGGCATTCGGCATCGTCGGCACGAATCGGAAACTGCTGCGCATCGCCGGGATCTGGGCGGCGTTCTACCTGGCCATCGGCGTCGTGCAGCACCAGCGCGCCGAATCGATCACGGCGCACTGGGCGGAGGAGCGCGGCATCGACGCCGAGCGAGTGCTGGCCAAGCCGTCGTTCGCCAACCTCGTACTGTGGCGCGGGCTGGTCGACGACGGCGAGAACCTGCACGCGCTGGCGGTCCGGATCCTCCCGGGCAGCGAGGCGCTGGTCTGGCCGGGATCGTCGGTCGCCCGCTACGAGCCGGAAGGAATTTCCGCCGACAGCCGGCTCGGTAACGACCTCGAGCGCTTCAGGCATTTCTCCGGTGATTGGCTGTTCCGGTATTACCGCTACGACGAAGGCGAAGAGATCTTCGTCGGCGATTTCCGCTATGCCATCGACCCGGCCAGCCAGCGGCCGCTGTGGGGCATCCTCTTCGACCCCGAAAATCCCGGCGAACCCGCTTCGTTCACTCGCCCGGCGCGCGTGACCGAGGACGAGCGCGAGGCCTTCTTCGACCGCCTGGTCGGCCGCGATCCGGCCGGGTGAGTCGAATCAGTGGTCATTTGGCGGAAGAGCACGCTGGTAAGAGCTTTCCGGCCTTTCGCGGCGATCGTCGACCGTTCATGGCCCTTTGCAGACATTTCAAAAGCCGAAAAGCAGTTGCACGAAGGACACCAAGAAGGCACGAAGGGCACGGCGAAGGAAGCGAGTACGGCAGGCGATTGCGCCGAATCACCCCCCTCCCGCACCCTCCCCCGCTCGCGGGGGAGGGCTGGGGTGGGGGCCGAACGGTCATGGCGCAAGGCTTGCCGGAGTACCACTCGACGCAGCTAATGAAAAGCGACCG
>JBPRGD010000021.1:0-1195 GCA_051428125.1 Candidatus Wenzhouxiangella sp. M2_3B_020 | reverse complement strand
CCAGGATCACGACAACTTTCTCGACGACGGGCGCGACATGTACGTGTCGTGGGGCGTCGGTCTGCGCTCCGAACTCGGAAGCAATCTCAGCCTGCGCACGCAGCTGGAGGGCCGCTACGACAACGATCGCGCGACCCTCGAGCGCGAGGATGGCTTCATCGATTTCATCGCGTCGGTGGGCCTGACGTTCGCGTTCGGCGAGCCGCCGGCGCCGCCGGCTCCCGAACCCCGGCGGGCGCCTCCGCGCGAGCCCGTCCCGGAACCCGCGCCGCCGTCGCCGGCCCCGGAGCCGGAAGATCGGGAAGTCCTGTTCGATTTCGACGCCACGGTCTTCTTCGCCTTCGATTCCGCCGAGCTCCGGCCCGAAGCGCGCAGCGAGCTGGACCGTGCCGCGGGGGTGCTGGAGCCCCGCGACGAGATCATTCTCATCGAGGTTGCCGGTCATACCGACGATATCGGGGCCGAAGCCTACAACCAGGAACTCTCCGAGCGTCGCGCCCGGACGGTGGCCGAGTATCTAGAAAACCGGGGCGTGGACCGCGACCGCATGAAGATCGTCGGTTACGGCGAAAGCCGACCTCGCGTGCCGAACACGTCGCCCGAGAACCGCCAGCAGAACCGGCGCGTCGTCATCTCGGTGATCGACCGCGAAGACTGAGTTCACGATACGACGAGCGATGTTCGAAGGCCCGCCGCCGTGCGGGCCTTTTTCGTTTTAGATGTGTGCGATTGTCGTCGACCGTGGCCCGGGGTTCACGCCTCCAGTCGTTGCCGGGCGTGTCCCTGGATCGCCTGTAGCATCGCGTTGAGTCCATTGGCCCGCGTCGGAGAAAGGTGTTCGCTCAGGCCCAGCTCCCGGACGAACCGGGGCTGGGCGTCGAGGATTTCCCGCGCGCTGCGATCCGAATACACGCGCAGCAGCAGGAAGATCAGCCCCGAGACGATCGCCGCATCGCTGTTGGCGCGGAATTGCAGACGTTCGGCATCGCCGTGGACGTGCAGCCAGACGCTGGACTGGCAGCCGGCAAGCAGCGCGTCATCGGTCATTTCGGCCTCGTCCAGCGGTTCGAGCTTGCGGCCCAGGTCGATGATGTACTGGTATCGATCCAGCCAGTCGTCGAACAGCGAGAATTCGTCGATGATCTCGTCCTGCACTTCGTCGATGGTCATCGCAGGCTCTCCTTGCCGTTCGGTG
>JBPRGD010000020.1:0-2688 GCA_051428125.1 Candidatus Wenzhouxiangella sp. M2_3B_020 | reverse complement strand
CGCCGTCGAGGGCAAGGGCGATCGACGCTTCCGCTCCGAGGACTGGGACGAGCGGTTGATCTTCGATCTTCTCCGGCAGGTCTACCTGACGACGGCCGACTGGATGCTGGCCAACGCCGCCCGGATGCGCGAACTCTCGCCCGACGATCAGGCCCGCATCCGGTTCTACACGCGCCAGTTCGCCGACGCGCTGTCGCCCACGAACTACGTGTTGACCAACCCCGAGGTGCTCGAGGCAACGCGGAAAGAGAAAGGGCTGAACCTGCTGCGCGGTTACCGGCAGTTGCTCGAGGACCTGGACCGGGGCGACGGCCAGTTGCTGATCTCGATGACCGACCCGGGCGCGTTCGAGGTCGGGACCGACATCGCGACCACGCCCGGTGCCGTGGTCTACCAGAACGAGATGATGCAGCTCATCCAGTACTCCCCGACGACGAAGACGGTGCACGAACGGCCGCTGCTGGTCGTGCCGCCGTGGATCAACAAGTACTACATCCTCGACCTGCAGCCGAAGAACTCCTTCATCCGCTGGGCGGTCGACCGCGGTCACACGGTGTTCGTGATTTCCTGGATCAACCCGGACGAAACGCTGCGCGACAGGGGGTTCGAGGACTACATGCACGAGGGCATCCTCGAGGCCTTGACGGCGATCGAGGAGGCCACGGGCCAGTACCAGGTCAACGCCATCGGGTATTGCATCGGCGGCACGCTGCTGGGCGCGACGCTGGCGTGGATGAAGGCCATGGGCGAGGACCGGATCCGTTCGGCGACCTTCTTCACCGCGCAGGTGGACTTCAGCGAGGCCGGCGACCTGCGGGTGTTCATCGACGACAAGCAGCTGAAGTTCCTCGAGAAGCGCATGAAGAAGAAGGGCTATCTCGACGGCGAGGCGATGGCGATGACGTTCAACCTGCTCAGGGCCAACGACCTGATCTGGACGTTCGTCATCAACAACTACCTGCTGGGCCGCAAGCCGCGGGATTTCGACCTGCTGTACTGGAATTCCGACTACACCCGGCTGCCGGAGAAGATGCACACCTGGTATCTGCGCGAGCTCTACCACGACAACCGGCTGGTCGAGCCCGGCGGCGTGGAGATGAGCGGCGTGCCCATCGACCTGACCACGGTCGACCTGCCGGTCTACATCCAGGCCACGCGCGAGGACCATATCGCGCCGTACCGGTCGGTCTACAAGGCCACGCAGCTGTATTCCGGCGAAACGACGTTCATGCTGGCAGGCTCCGGCCACATCGCCGGCGTCGTCAATCCGCCGGAAGCGAAGAAATACTGCCACTGGACCAACGACGACCTTCCGCCCGACCCCGACGACTGGCTCGCCGATGCCGAATACCACGAGGGCTCGTGGTGGAACCACTGGAACGAGTGGGTCAAGCAGTACGCCGGACCGCGCGTGGCGGCCCGCGAGCCGGGCGAAGGCGGCCTCGACATCATCGAACCGGCACCGGGCAGCTACGTAAGGGGCTGACCGTCACCCGAAGTCGGTCGGCGGCAGTAGGTCCTCGAGGAAGAACGCCGACAGCGCCGAGCGGTTCGGAAGCCCGGACTTCCTGTAGACCGCGCGTGCCTGGTCCCGCACCGTGCGCTCGCCAGTCCCGCGCGCCTGCGCGACCTCGCGCAGGCTCAACCCCTTGAGCAATAACATCGCCACCTCGGCTTCGGCCGCGCTGAGCTTCCAGTCATCGAACTGTGCCCGGATCGCGCCGGCCAGCCCGCGCACGGTCTCGCCGTAGCGCTCGCGCCAGCGCGCGGCGTCGCGCCGCGCCTGCCCCAGATCGCGTGCCAGCGCCCGCATCCGGCGTCGCTGGCGCAGCAGGCTGGTGGCCAGCCACGAGAACGCCGCCCCGGACATTGCCAGCACCGCGCCTTCGATCACGACATGCAGCATCTCGACGCCTTCGGCGGCATCGGCCAGCAGATCCCACGCGACCAGCAGGAAAATCGCGGCGAACGTCAGCGTCAGCAGCCAGGCGCTGCGGTTCGGGTTGGTGCCGTGGGTCATGAGTACGTCGATCCTGGGGCGGTTTCGGTCTTTTGACGGATGGTGCTGCGCGCGGTTCCGGCGCACATTATCGGGCAGCGGCCGGCCGTGCGGGCCGGCTGAACCGACACCTGCGAACCGCCACAGGAGCCGATCGGATGGAAACGCATTCGCGCTACTCGGGACTTTCCGTTCTCAACCACTGGATCGCCGCGCTCGGCATCGTGGCCATGCTCACGCTGGGGCTGGCCGCCGGCGAGGCCGACAGCGATGCCGCCGAGCACTACATCATGGGCATCCACGTCGCACTGGGCTTTTTCGTCATGCTGTTCGTGCTGTGGCGCGTGGCCTGGCGTCTCTACGAGGGATTTCCGCCGGATCCCGGGGCCGATGCGCTCACCCGCTACGTGGGCCGAACCACGCACTGGGCACTGCTCGCCGTGATCGCCGTGCAGCTCCTGACCGGCCCGCTGTACCTGTTCACCGAGGGCGAGGGTATGGACGTGTTCGGCTGGTTCACTTTCTACCTCCCGCTGGCGAGCCTCGAGGTTCTCCACGAGCCGGCCGAGGAAGTCCACAAGCTCCTCGGCGAATGGATCCTGCCGATCCTGCTCGGGCTGCACCTGCTCGGCGGCATCCGGCACTACCTGGGCCGGCGAGACGCTCGCGAAACCGGCTGAAGACGCGCC
>JBPRGD010000019.1:0-1987 GCA_051428125.1 Candidatus Wenzhouxiangella sp. M2_3B_020 | reverse complement strand
CCGCTACGCGGCCGAGGCCCACCCTGCCGTAGGTCGGGGTGCCGTCCCCGCCGAAACGGTGCGGGACTATCCCGACGGCGGCATTCGGCCCGCCATCCCGTCGGCGACGTAGCGCCGACCTACCGTGGGCGCGATGATGGCACCCGCTACGCGGCCGAGGCCCACCCTGCCGTAGGTCGGGGCGCCGTCCCCGCCGAAACGGTGCGGGACTATCCCGACGGCGGCATTCGGCCCGCCATCCCGTCGGCGACGTAGCGCCGACCTATCCGAGATCGGCGGATCGCGGCGACGTCCATGAGCCGCTCAGAGTTCTTCGCTCTTGACATGCTGCCAGAGCGCTTCCTGGGCATCGAGATCGAGATCCTCGAACCGCTGAGCCCGGCGCCCGGCCTCGGCTTCCATCGCGCGGAACCGGCGTTCGAACTTGAGGTTGGTGTGCCGCAGCGCACCGTCGGCGTCGATGTCCATCTTTCGCGCGAGGTTGGCCACCGCGAACAATACGTCGCCGAGCTCGTCCTCCATGCGATCCGGGTCGCCCGCTCCCAGCTCTCGCTCCAACTCGTCGAGTTCCTCGCGGATCTTGGCCAGCACCGGCGCGCAGTCCGGCCAATCGAAGCCGGCGCGTCCGGCCCGCTTCTGCAGCTTCACGGCGCGCCGCAGCGGCGGCAGGGCCCCGGAAACGCCATCGACGTGGCTGGACATCCCGGCCGACGCACGCTCTTCGGCCTTGATCCGTTCCCAGCTTTCGGTCTGCTCGGCCGAGTCCATCTTCGGCCCGCTGCCGAAAACGTGGGGGTGACGCCGGACCAGCTTGTCGGCCACGCCCGAGGCGACATCGTCGAAATCGAAGGCTCGGGCCTCTCGCGCCAGCCGGGCATGAAACACCACCTGGAACAGAAGATCCCCGAGCTCGTCGCGCAGATGCTCCATGTCGCCGCGCTCGATCGCGTCGGCGACCTCGTGCGCTTCCTCGATCGTGTAGGGGGCGATCGTCCGGAACGTCTGCTCCAGGTCCCAGGGGCAGCCGCGCTCGGGATCGCGCAGACTGTCCATGACTTCCAGAAGGCGTTCGATCGGGGTAGTGTCGCTATCGCGGGTCATCCGGCCGGTTCCTGGTACGAATCGACTCATTGTATGCCCGGGGCTTCGGCATTCGCCGGATTCGGAACGCACGAATGTACCGTCGAGGCAGCCGGTCATCCCGGCCGGAGTTCGACCTCGACCCGCAGGCCACCGAGCTCCGAGCGGTCGGCGCGAATGGCGCCGTCGTAGCTTTCGACGATGCGGCGCACGATCGCCAGACCCAGCCCCTGGCCCTCGGCCCGCTCGTCGCCACGCACGCCCCGCTGGAGCATCTGCTCGAACGACGATGGCGTCAGCCCGTCGCCGTCGTCCTCGGCAATGATTCGCAGCCCAGCCCTTCGTCCACCGGTGGCGACCGGACCGCATCCTAGGCGCACCTGCCCGTGGCCGTATTTGGCGGCGTTCTCCATCAGGTTGCCGAGCAACTCGAACAGGTCGCGTTCGGCAACGTGGGCGGTCAGCGAATCGTCCACCGATACGTCGAATCGAACGCGTGGATAGAGCTTTTTCAGCGACGCCGCCAGCCGCCAGGCAACGGGAGCGACATCGACCGCCGGCAGCATGGTGCGACGCCCGGATACGGCGGCCCGGTCCAGTTCGGCCCGGATCCTGGTCTGCATCTGGGCAATCGTTTCGCGCAGTTCGCGCGGTCCCATGCTTCGGCCGGCATCGATCTGCGAATTGATGACCGCCAGTGGCGTCTTCAGCGAGTGCGCGAGATCCGCCAGCGCCTGGCTGTACTGCTGTGCATTGGCGCGCTCGGTCTTCAACAGCGCGTTCAGGTTTTCGGTCAGCGGTGTGAGTTCGCGTGGATAGCGACCACCGAGCAGTTCCTGGCGCCCGGACTCCACCCTGCGGACCTCGCCGGCAACTCGGCGGAGAATGACCACCGGGTAGGACAGCA
>JBPRGD010000018.1:0-3466 GCA_051428125.1 Candidatus Wenzhouxiangella sp. M2_3B_020 | reverse complement strand
GATGCGGTGGGCGAAGGGGTCCAGATCGACGCCGGCGAGTTCGGCGGCGATGAACTCCTGCCGGGTCCGGCGTGCGGCGTCCAGCAGGGCTCGCAGGCGTGAATTCTCGAGTCGAAGGTCGGCGAGCACGCCGAGCCGGGCGCGGGCCTTTTCGAGTTCGATCTCGACGGTGTCGAGCCGCGCTTCGATCTCGGCGCGATCGCGCAGCGCGTCGGCGGCGAACTCGAAGGTCCGTGCCGGCAGGTCGACGATCCAGAAGACCGGCTCGATCGCCCGTTCGGCCAGCGACCGCATCCGCTCGACGTAGTGACCGCGGTAGTCCAGCGCCATGAGGCTGATGGCGATCAGTGCGTAGAACATCAATCGGGCGGTGCCGCTTGCGCCGGCCGATGGGGTGCCGCGTTCGCTGGGCGAGGCGCGTTTCACGTTCCCGGCGACGAGCGCGGGCGGGCAAGACCCGCACGCGGCCCGCACGCGGTGGAAGTCCGCGCCCGGATTGCCCGGCGACGCGGGGCCGATCGGTTTACCGCCTCAGGCACGGAGTAGGCCACGCTCAGTTCGAAAAGAAGAAATCGCCCTTGTTCTCGTCCATCATCTCGAGCGCCCGGCCGCCGCCGCGCGCCACGCACGTCAGCGGATCCTCGGCGATGATGACCGGAAGCCCGGTTTCTTCCATCAGCAGCTTGTCGAGCTGCTTGAGCAGCGCGCCGCCCCCGGTCAGCACGATTCCGGTCTCGGCGACGTCGGCACAGAGTTCCGGGGGCGTCTGCTCGAGCGCGTTCTTGACCGCGCTGGTGATGCCCGAAAGCGGCTCGGAAAGGGCTTCGAGGATTTCGTTGGAGTTCAGCGTGATCATCTTCGGCACACCCTCGGCCAGATTGCGCCCGGATACCTCGATTTCCCGCGTTTCGTTGAGGGCATAGGCACAGCCGATGTCGAGCTTGATGCGCTCGGCCGTGGTTTCGCCGATCAGCGTGCCGTAGGAACGCCGGACGTAATTGACGATGGCCTCGTCGAAATGATCGCCGCCCATGCGCACCGAAGCCGAATAGACGATGCCGTTGAGCGACAGCACGGCGACCTCCGACGTGCCGCCGCCGATGTCGAGCACCATCGAGCCCCGTGCTTCGTGGATCGGGATGCCGGCGCCGATCGCGGCTGCCATGGGCTCCTCGATGAGGAACACCTCGCGCGCACCGGCGCCTTCGGCCGACTCCTTGATCGCGCGCCGCTCGACCTGTGTCGACGAGCACGGCACGCAGACGAGCACGCGCGGACTCGGTCGCAGGAAACGGGTCGAATGCACCTTCTTGATGAAGTGCTGCAGCATCTGCTCGGTCATGTCGAAGTCGGCGATCACGCCGTCCTTCATCGGCCGGACCGTGCGGATGTTGCCGGGCGTTCGGCCGAGCATCTGCTTGGCTTCGATACCCACCGATGCGACGTTCTGCGGGCCGCCGGGGCCGCGGTCCATGCGGATGGCGACCACCGAGGGCTCGTTGAGCACGATGCCCTGGCCGCGCACGAAGATCAGCGTGTTGGCCGTGCCCAGGTCGATGGACAGGTCGTTGGAAAAGATGCCGCGCAGACGTTTGAACATGTGGGGTCTTGCAACCAGGATGACGAATGGATCCGGACCGGTAAGCGAAGCCGGTCGAGGCGAAGCGGTAGTGTAGTACAAAGCCCGGCGCCGGGATGGGTCTGCGCACGATGCCGGCCCCGCGCTGCCGTCGTTACAGCGTCGCGATCTTCCAGCCCAGCCAGGTCAGGGAGAACAGCGCCAGGAAGGCCAGCCCCGTCCATGCCGTCACGGTCAGCACCGGGCCGGGACGCGCGTCCGCCGGCGTGAGCGGGCCGGTCAGCAGCCTCAGGTTGAGCCACGCGATGACCGGGGCGGCGAGGAACGACACGGTCGTCGTGAAATCGATCAGCAGCGTGAAGTGCCGGCCGATGAACGCGATGATGAGCCAGGCACCGAACATCGTCAGCAGCATGCCGGAGAGGTAGCGCGCGCGATGGCGTGCGGGATCGGTTCCGGGATCGTCGTCGCGCAGTTCGAGAAAGGCGCGCAGGACCCGGGGGTAGGCATCGGCTACCGTCAGCGTCGTCGACAGCATCGCCGCGACCGCTGCGAACGCGATGAGGGGACGCGCCCAGTCCCCGAGCGACCGCCCGTACATCTCCACGAGCTGTGCCGAGAACTCGACCGCGGATCCGGCCAGCGTATGGCCTGAGCCGTACATTACCAAAGCGCCCAGCAGCATGAAGGCGACGGCGAGAATCGTGGCGCCGCCGTATCCGATCGCGAAGTCCACCGAAGCGTGCTGCACGCTTGTGCCGCTGCGGGTCTCGCGGGCGCGTTCCAGCGTCCACAGGGAGTGCCACGCCGCGGCGTCCAGCGGGATCGGCATCCAGCCCAGCAGCGCCAGCATGAACGCCAGGCCGGCGCCGGACAGCAGGCCTGCGTCCGACCATGTCGGCAGCAGGACTCCGTCTTCGGGAAAACGACCGGCCGCCAGCGCTACGGCGCAGAGCGTGGCCAGCGAGAGCACGACCATGACGATCTTCATCAACAGGTCCAGCCCGCGGTAATGACCGATCACGAGGATTCCCGCGCAGACTGCGAGAACCCAGAAGGAGATGGTCGCGGCCCCTGCGTCGAGGTCGAACAGCGTGCCGGCCAGGCCGGCGGTGACGATGGTCACCGAAGCCAGCACGATGAACATCGTCGCAAGCGTCAGGAAGACGAACAACCCCAGCGGCCATCGGCCCATGCGCCGGTAACCCTGGATGAGATGTTCGCCGGTGGCGGCCGCGTAGCGCGGCCCGAATTCGAGAAAGGGGTATTTCGCGGCGCATCCGACAAGTACCAGCACGAGCAGGGCCAGGCCGAACTCGGCTCCGGCACGCGTCGACTGGACGAGGTGCGACACGCCGACCGCGGCACCGGCCATCAACAGGCCCGGCCCGATAGCGGAGCGAATCGTGGATGGCTTCGAAAGCGTCGTTTCGTCGTCGAGTCGGGCCATCGGCGCAGTCGGCGTGGTTCAGTGCAGGAGTCTAAGGCCGATCGTCGATGCGGCGCACGCCGCGATTCGTTCCGCTTTGCTTTCGGCCGCGGGCGCGCTCGCTGCGAAGCCGGAACGAAATGCTGTGCCGCAAGTGAGAATTGAGGTACGCTTGACCGGCAGACAAAGGGTTCGCGGGCATTCGCGCGCTTGCATTCGCGCGACGCCTGTTCATATCATAGGTTCTCCGTCCGATACGCCATTCGCGACCGCCCGGGTGGAGCCGAGATTCAAAAAACGACCGACAAGCACTAGCTTCGGGGAGAAAATCTGATGAAGTACCGTCTGATTCCGGCGTTCGCGCTGGTTGCAAGCGTCCTTGCAGGTTGCGGGGGCAGTTCCAGCGTGCCGCAGGCCGAGCCGACGTCGCCGACGACGAACCCCGATGGTTCGCCGAC
>JBPRGD010000017.1:0-9363 GCA_051428125.1 Candidatus Wenzhouxiangella sp. M2_3B_020 | reverse complement strand
AACGACCTCGAGCCGGACAGGCCCGCGGCCCTCGGCCGCGCCAGCCTCGGGCTTTGGAGCTGGTTGTTCCTCCGTTCGGTGTTGACCAGATTCGGTGGTCTTGATCCGTCGGCGCGAAGTCGCGCCTCCCACAGGAGTGGGGTGGAGTTCTGCTTGACTTCTGTAGGAGCGGCGACTTCGCCGCGACAGGTTGAAACCCTTTCCGTCGGGGACGTCGCCCCGATCTACCGTCTCGATCAGAGCCCGAGCTTTTTTCTTCTGTGGGAGCGGCGACCTCGCCGCGACGGGTTGACCCCCTTTCCGTCGGGGAGGTCGCGCCGACCTACCGTCTCGATCAGAGCCCGAGCTTTCTTTCTTCTGTGGGAGCGGCGAATTCGCCGCGACGGGCCGGGCCACGGTCTCTTTGTTCTAAAGTCCAGATCGACTGCGTTTCATGATCCTGGAAGGCGGGTCGGGGACCGGATGAATCATTGGCCCGGTATCGTCAATAATGGAGCCGGCGCAGGAATATCAAGATTCGACACGGAACCCCTGGAGAAAAATGAACCGTCCCTCCCCAGATATCACCGATTTCCTTGCCCAGGTCGCGCCGTTTTCCCGGCTCGATGCCGGGGTGATCGCCGAAATCGCCGGGCGACTGCGCGTTCGCTACCACACCGAGGGCGAGTCGCTGGGCGACTTCGATCCGCCTGCCCAAGACGGCGTGTTCATCATCCGCAAGGGGGCGGTGAAACTGCTGGACGGGTCCGGCGAAATGCTGGAACAGCGCGGCGAGGCGGAGCTGTTCGGCCATCGCATCGCGTTCTCCGGCGAGGGTCGGACGGGCTACCGTGTCCGCGCCGTGGAAGACTGCCTGATCTGGCACCTTTCGGCCGAGCATTTCAGCCGCGTTCTCGAGCGGCACCCGTCGTTGACCGCGTTCTTCGAGGCGGGGCCCGGGGCGCGCCTGCGCGACGAGCACCGGGCCAGGGGCCGCACCGAAACGCTGGCCGAGCTTCCGCTGCGCGCGCCGGTGACCGCCGCGCCCGGGGCCTCGATCGCCGAGTGCGCCCGGCGCATGGCGGAGCACCAGGTCAGCTGCCTGCCGGTGATCGAAGAAGGCCGACTGGTGGGCATCATCACCGACCGCGACCTGCGCAACCGGGTCGTCGCCCGCGGCACCGATCCGGAAATCCGGGTCTCCGAGATCATGACGCCCGAGCCGGCCACCGTCGCGATCGACGGTCGTATCGATGCGGCGCTGGTGGAGATGATGCGGCTGGGCATCCACCATCTTCCGGTCATCGACGGCGAGGGGGCGCTCGCCGCGGTCGTCAGCTCCGGGGACCTGATGCGAATCCAGTCGCCCCACCCGCTCCGGCTGGTGCGCGACATCCAGCGCGCCGGCGACCCATCCCAGGTCGCCGAGCTGGCCCGCAAGGCGCCGGGCCTTCTGGCCGGGCTCGCCCGCGGCGGAAGCTCTGCTTCGGAGGTCGGCCGGATCGCCGGGCGCGTGACCGATGCGTGCACCCGCCGGCTGCTGGCCCTGGCCGAGAAGGAACTCGGATCGGCACCGGTCGCCTGGGCCTGGCTGGCATTCGGTTCGCAGGCCCGGCTGGAGCAGGGGCTGGTCAGCGACCAGGACAACGGCCTGCTGCTGGCCGAAGAACCCGATGCCGAAGGCGAACGTTATTTCCGGACCCTGGCCGAGCGGGTCTGCGACGGGTTGCACGAATGCGGCTACGTCCACTGTCCCGGCGGCGTGATGGCCAAGGGCGAGTGGCGAATGTCCATGGAGCGGTGGCGAAAGCGCTTCGACGACTGGATGCGCGAGCCCGACCCCAAGTCGGTGATGCAATCCAGCATCTTCTTCGACATGCGCGCAGTCGCCGGTGAGCCTTCGCTGGCCGAGCAGCTGCACCGTGAGGTCCTCGAGCAGGCCAGCCAGGCCGAGATCTTCCGGCGCTTTCTCGCGGCGGAGTCCATGGGCCACCGTCCGCCCATCGGCGTGTTCCGCCAGTTCGTGCAGGAAGAAGGCGGAGAACAGAGCAAGGGCCTGAACCTGAAGAAGCGCGGCGTGATCCCCATCGTCGACCTGGCCCGCGTGCGGGCACTGGAGAGCGCGCTGGGCGTGATCCACACCGAGGAACGTCTCCAGGCCGCGGCCGACGCCGGCGTGATCAACGCCGGCGACGCCGACGACCTGATCCACGCCTTCCGGTTCATCGGCGACATGCGCCTTCGCCACCAGGCCCGGCAACTCGAAGTCGACGACAAGCCGGACCACCTGGTCGATCCCGACGAGATGTCCGGCCTGCACCGGCGTTACCTGCGCTCGGCATTCGGCATCGTGACCTCCGCGCAGAAGGCGCTGGCCCAGCGCTACATGCTGTGATGGCGCTGCGTCGGTGGCGCTGGCTGCGGATGATGCGTGCACGCGCTGCCGCGGCCCGCGTCTGCCCGCCGCTGGAGGATGCCCTGCGCGCACCGCTGCCGCGTCCGTCCGAGCGCATCCGCGAGACGCGGCTGCTGGCCATCGACCTGGAAATGACCGGCCTGGACCCGCAAACCGATTCGATACTGACGATGGGTTGGGTGCCCATCGATGCCGGGGGAATCGACCTCGGAGGCACGGGCGAGGTCGCCGTGGCGGCCACAGCCGGAGAAGCGGTCGGAGAGTCGGCGACGATCCACGGCATCCGTGACTGCGACCGCGACCGGGGCGTGGGAAGCGATGCGGCGCTGGCCGAGCTCATGAACGCGCTGGCCGGCCGGATCGCGCTGTTCCACCATGCACCGCTGGACACCGCGTTTCTCGACCGCGCGCTGCGCGACACGTTCGGCATCGGGTGGCTGTGGCCGGCCGTGGATACGCTTGCCTGGTTCCGGCGCCGCCAGCTGGGTCGGGACAACGAAGCCGCCGCCGCATCGACCCGCCTAGACGCGGTGCGCGAGCACTACGGCCTTTCGCCGCGCTCGTCGCACAACGCGCTGGACGACGCGATGTCGTGCGCCGAAGTCGGGCTGATCCTCGCCGCCCGCAGTCGCGCGAAACTCATCGACGTCTGCATCGTGCCGGCCCGGAAGTCGCTGTAACCGTTTCGACCGATGCGCCGCCGGACGTTCGCGCGGGACGCTTCAGAGCTCGACGCGGTCGTCCGAACCCGAGCCGGAGTCCGAATCGGAGTCCGAATCGGAGCCGTTAGCTCCCGTCGCGGCGGGAAACACGCGCACGAACGCACGCCACTGGGCCGCGGCGATCAACAGCTGCACGAACAGCGACAGAGCGATGTAGAGCAGCTGCACGACGAACTGGCCGATCGCGCCCAGGGCAAGAGACACGATGCCGGCAAACAGGCCGAACACCAGCCCGGCGATCAGCAATACGCCGATCAGCACCATCCCGAACCCGACGAACGCGATCCAGTTGACCAGCAACGCGCGCACGCTCCACAGCAGCGCGGCCAGCACCGGCCAGTTCCAGAAGAACACCAGGGGGACGGCGAAGTACAGGGCGGCCAGCGTGAGCGCGCCGATGACGGCGGCGATGACCAGGCCGCCGAAGACGTTGACGCCCTCGAACAGCGCGAACAGCTGTTGCGGGTTCTCGTTCATCGCCTGCGGTTCGTTGGCGAGGCGGGCCAGTTCCTGGATATCCATCTGCGGCGATAGCCAGGCCATGAGCGCGGCCAGCGCCGCGAACAACCCGACGAGCAGTACGGCCCCGAGCACGAGCAGCGAGCCTCGCGTGTTCGAATCCGTCAGCCCCGCGAGCACGGTGCGGTGATCGACGGCCTCGCCGCGGTCGACGGCGCGGAACACGTTCAGCAGCCCGGCCGTGATCGCCGGCGATATCAGCATCAGCGCCACCGGACCGATCAGCGGCACGGCCTGGATCAGCGAGACGAGTAGCAGCACCACGGCCACGCGCAGCAGCGGCGCGCCTCCCCTGCCGAGCAGCTCGCCGCCGTTGATCAGCCAGCCGACGCCGTCGCCGAAGCTCGCCTTGTCGATGCGGGGGGACTTCGCCATCAATGCTCTCCGGTCGTGGTCCGTGATTGCGGCCCGCGGGCGGTCATACCGAGGCCGAACGGAGCGCGTCGGCGCTCCAGGGCTCGATGCAGTCCAGCGCCTCGGGCACGTCCTCGGGCTCGGACACCGAGTGCCACAGGTCCAGGTGAGCCTGGCTCATGAATCTCTCCTCGACGCTGTGGCGCAGGAAATCGAGCAGGAGGTCGTAGTAGCCGTGCGTGTTGACCAGCACGATCGGGCCGAAATACTGGCCCAGGCGCTTCAGCGTCATCGCCTCGAAGACCTCCTCGAAGGTGCCGCAGCCGCCCGGCAGCGTGACCACCGCCCGGCTGTCGGCGAGCATCCGGTGCTTGCGTTCGCGCATGTCCGGCACCACGTCGAGACTGGTCAGGCGTTCATGACCTTTCTCGAGATCCATGAGAAACTCCGGGATGACGCCATGCACCTCGCCGCCCGCTTCGAGCGCGGCGTCGGCCATCGCGCCCATCAGGCCGGTGCCGCCGCCCCCGTAGACGATGGGCAATCCGGCCTGGGCCAGCGCGCGACCGAGACGTTCAGCCACATCGACGTATCTCCGCGCCAGCGCCTGGCTGGATGCGGCATACACGGTTACTCGTTCAACGGACACAGCCGATCGAATCCTTCATGACGAACCAGACAAAGAAACAACGGAAGACGTATTGTAGTCGCGCCGCAGCACTGCTGGCAGCCGCCTGGCTGGCCACCGGATGCAGCGACGCGCCGGATGAGCCCCTGCGCACCGGCGAGGCGCCGTACCGGAAGTATTGCGCCGTCTGTCACGGCAACGACGGCACCGGCAAGGCGCCCGCATTTCCGCCGCTGGCCGGCTCGGAATGGCTGGGTCTCGGGCCGGAGGCCGTTTCGCTGATCGTGCTCGTGGGGCTGAAGGGCGAAATCGAGGTCGCGGGCCGTACCTACCGGGGCTACATGCCCCCGATGACGCAGGTCTCCGACGACGACCTGGCCGCCCTGCTCGGCTTCATGAACGAAGCGGGATGGGCCGACTGGCCCGATGGCACCCCCGGCGCGGGACGCATCGCCGAGCTGCGCGCCCGGTTCGCCGACCGCGGCATTCTCGAAGGGCGTGCCGATCTGGAATCCCTGCTCGAGGAGGTGGCGCCGTGAACGGTCGGCGCTCCGTCACCAGTCCCCCGACCGCGATGATCGTGCTGGGCGTGACCGTCGTGGCCTACCTGCTGCAGTCGATGAACGCGCTGGAGTCCATCCGGCTGTTGGCGCTGTGGCCGATCGGGACGCCGGACCAGATCCGGTTCTCCGGGGTCGGCACCGTCGAAACGGGATTCGGCCCGTGGCAGCTGGTCACGTACGGGCTGCTGCACGGCGGCATCGGCCACCTGTTCTTCAACATGTTCGCGCTGTACATGTTCGGGCTGCCGATCGAGCAGGCGTGGGGATCGAAACGGTTTCTGATCTACTACGTCGTCTGCGTCGTCGGCGCCGGTCTGGTGCAGCTGCTCGTAGCCGCGGTCACGGGCGGGGTCTATCCCACGATCGGGGCGTCCGGCGGCGTATTCGGGCTGCTGCTGGCCTTCGGGATGATGTATCCGAACCAGCGCATCCTGCTGCTGATCCCTCCGGTGCCGATCCGCGCGAAGTACTTCGTGATCGGCTACGGACTGCTGACGCTGTTCTTCGGCGTCACCGGCGGCATGTCGGGCGTGGCGCACTTCGCGCACCTCGGCGGCATGCTGTTCGGGCTGGGGATGATCCTGTACTGGGGTCGCAGCGACTTCTATCGGCGCCGCTGAACGCGCCGGCGGCACGGCCCCGCGGGCACCGTGCCGCCGGTTCGACCGAACGGTCGCGTTCAGTTTTCGCCCCGAATCCGGATGCTGCCGCTGAACGAACGCGCATCGACTTCCACGCTGCCGGCGCCGCCGTCCAGGGAGAGCTTCTCGCCCGGGCCGTAGCCACCGCTTCGCTCGCCCCCGAAGCCGCTTTCGATGCTGCCGGAAAACGTCTCGGCCTCGAGACGAAGCGCCGTTTCCGAGGGCAGGAACAGTTCCACGTCGCCGCTGTGGCTGGTCACGCTCACCCGGGCCCGCTCGACCGGGTCGAGCCGCGCGACGATGTCGCCGCTGACCGTTTCGGCTTCGAACTCCGAGACTTCGGTGCCCTGCATCTCGATCTCGCCGCTGACCGATTTCACCCCGATGCGACCGTGTCCGTCGCTCAGTTCGAGGTCGCCGCTGACCGACTGGAGCCGGGTGACTTCCGTTCCCCCGGCGTCGGTGACGATGTCGCCACTGACGGTGCGCACGCCGAGCTCGCCCGGTCGGACGCCGGCCAGGTCGATGTCGCCGCTGACCGACCGAGCGCCCACCGACGGGCCGTTCAGCTCGCGCAGGACCAGGTCGGCGCTGACGGTATCGGCGCCGAGGTCGGTACCGCGAGGCACCAGCAGGCGGAGATCGGACGAGCTCCAGCCCATGCCCCGGTTTTCACCTTCCTTCATCTCGAGCCGGATCTTCCAGTGGTCGGCGTCGCCTTCGATGACGAGTTCCTCGACGTCGTCGCCGAGATCGCCCGACAACAGGAATTCCTCGGCGTCGTGGCCGATGATCTCGAAGTCGCCGGTCACGGCCTCGAATTCGATGCGGCCGTCGGCCGCGGCCGGGCGAGCCTCGTCGATGGATTCGGCCGAAACGGTGCTGATCGCCAGCCCGGCGATCAATCCGCCGGCCAGCATGGTTCTGGTGAGGTTCTTCATAGCTTCATGCTCCTTTCCGTGGTGGTCATGCCCTGCTGAACGAGCCGAGCCTGTCGCAGCCTCGCTTCGCTCAGGAATTCCAGCAGCAGGCGATTGTCGGGATCGCGCTCCAGTGCACGCTCCAGTTCCTCGATCGCGTCGCGGTTTTCCTGCCAGGCCTGCATCAGTTCCTCGGGCGAGTTGGTTCGTTGCAATGCCGTCTCGTCGGGTGCCGACGCGGCCATGGCGCGCACCTCGGCCTGCACCAGCAGGCGGTCGCGCGATACCTCGTCGCCGCCGAACGGAAACTGCGCGACGATCAACGTGCCGAGGCCGATCACGACCGCGGCGGCGATCGCCGCCAGCGGAGCGCGTCGACGCGGCCGGAGCCTCTGCTCGATCCGTCGCCACGTACGGTCGTCGGGCTCGGCCTCGCGCGTCAGCGCGTCCAGTCGTGCATCCAGTTCGCGATCGCTTGTCGTCATTGCAGCTTCTCCTTCAACAGCTTGCGGGCACGGTGCAACTGGGCTTTAGACGTACCCGGATCGATTCCCATCAGTTCCGCGATCTCGGCGTGGCCCATGTCCGACAGGTGGAACAGCACGAGCACCTGCCGCGCCCGCTCCGGCAGAGCCGCGATGGCCCGTTCGAGGTCCAGGTCGGCCGCCGGCCAGGGCGGCTCGGGCGCGCCCGGATCGACCTCTGCATCGACCGTGGCCAGTCTTCCGCGCCGCTTTTCGGCCAGCGCGATGTTGACCGCCAGCGTCTTGAGCCAACCGCCGAACGCGGCGGCCTCGCGCAGCTGCCCGAGCTTGTTCCAGGCCTGGACGAAGGCGTCCTGAAGCCAGTCCTCGGCCAGCGCCCGGTCGCCGCCGGCCAGCCGCCACAGCACCGGCATCAATCGCCCGGCGTGGCGGCGATACAGCCGCTCGAAGGCCGCCGCCTCGCCGCCCGCCGCCGCGGCGACGAGCTCGCGCTCCTCGTCCTCGGGGCCGTCGTTGTCGATGTCGCTGACCGTCATCGCGCTCTGCATATGGGAATGGATGGGATGACCTCCGGAAAGGTTGGAACGGGTTTACACGATTCGGACGGGAAGCGCCAGCGAGGCGGGGTGGTTGGTTCGTTGGTTCGTTGGTTCGTTGGTTCGTTGGTTCGTTGGTTCGTTGGTTGTCGGAATAGTGGCTGCCGATTGCCCGGGTGTGATCCGGGCGGGAGGTTGCAGGCTGTGGGAGGCGGCTCCAGCTGCCGAGAATTCGATCGTCGCGGCGAGGTCGCCGCTCCCACAGGAAAAACAGTGATCAGAATGAAGTTTGCAGTTTTCAGCAAGCGCGGGCAGTTTGCACGGGAGTCGGGAGTGCGGTGGTGGGGGCAGCTCTAGTTGGCGAGGGTTTTATCGTCGCGACGAGGTCGCCGCTCCCACAGGAGGTGTGCCGGGCCTGTATTTTTCTTCTGTGGGAGGCGCGAATTCGCGCCGACGGATCGTGTGGGACGTGGCTGGGCCCGGGTCGGTTCCGGGGCAACGGGGAAAGGGGCCCTGATCTTCGTGGCCTTCGTGCGCTTCGTAGTTACCCGCCTTTTAGAGAATTCGATCGATCGCGGCGAAGTCGCCGCTCCCACAGGAGTCGGTCTGCCTGGGTCCAATCCTGCAGGAGGCGCGATTCCGCGCCGAACGCCGGCCCCCAGTCCGCGCTTACGCTCCCAGCCAGTCCCTGGGCTGCAGATAATCGGCAAGCGCGGCTTCGGGCGAGCCGGGTTCGGGCTGCCAGTCATAGCGCCAATGCGCTACGGCGGGAAGCGACATGAGGATGGATTCGGTCCGGCCGCCGGACTGCAGCCCGAACAGCGTGCCGCGGTCGTAGACGAGATTGAACTCGACGTAGCGGCCCCGGCGGTAGCGCTGGAACGCGACTTCGCGTTCGCCGTAGTCGGTGTTCTTGCGCTTGTCCACGATGGGCGTGTAGGCCGCGACGTAGCCGTCGCCCACCGCCTGCATGTAGGCGAAACAGGTATCGAAGTCCCAGGCGTTGAGATCGTCGTAGAACAATCCGCCGATGCCGCGTGTCTCGCCGCGGTGCTTGAGATGGAAGTATTCGTCACACCATTTCTTGTGCTGGTCGTAGACGTCGTCGCCGAACGGGGCGCAGAGGTCGTGCGCGGCGCGATGCCACGCCACGCAGTCGTCGTCGAACGGGTAGTACGGAGTCAGGTCGAAGCCGCCGCCGAACCACCACACCGGATCCTCGCCGGGCTTTTCGGCGACGAAGAAGCGGACGTTGGCATGGCTGGTGGGCACGTAGGGATTGACCGGGTGCATGACCACGGACACGCCCAGGGCGCGAAAGCTCCGCCCGGCCAGCTCGGGTCGGCGCGCGCTGGCCGCGGCCGGCAGCGAGTCACCGTGGACCAGCGAGAAATTCGCTCCGCCCTTCTCGAACACCGCGCCGTTGTCGAGCACGCGCGTCCGCCCGCCCCCGCCCTCGGGCCGGACCCAGTCGTCCTCGCGGAACTTCGCCGAGCCGTCGCTTTCCTCGAACGCGCGACAGATCCGATCCTGCAGGTCGTGCAGGTAGGCTTCGACGCGTTCGACCATTTCGGGGCTGGTTGGCATGGGTTCGTCGTTT
>JBPRGD010000016.1:0-2309 GCA_051428125.1 Candidatus Wenzhouxiangella sp. M2_3B_020 | reverse complement strand
CAGGCGACGCTCACGGTGGCATTGACCAGCACGACTGCAACCAGTGCCTGCCGCAGGATGGACGCCGCCGCCCTGCCCTGCAGAGCCAGCGCTGCCAGCAGCGCGGTTCCCAGCACGAGCGGGTCGTGGACCAGCGTCGCGCCGACGACGGCGATCAGCCAGCAAGCGAGAAGCGCCAGCTGCCTCATGTCGCCGGGGTCCGCTTCGCAAGCACCGAAAGCGCCGACCAGGTCAGCATGCCCTCGGCAAGCCCGAGGACCAGATGCGGCAGGACCAGGGCCGGGATCGTGACCGTCGGCCCGAACGGGAAGTACAGCGGCTGGCCGGTCGCGTCCGTCCCGAAACGCGGCTGCGCGCCGAGAACGAGCGCCAGCACGAAGGCTGCCGCGACGATGCCTGCCGCGACCGGCAGCACCACCGAGATCAAGCCGTGTCGGCCTTTCGATAGCGACCGCAATCCCAGCGTGACCCCGCCGCCCACCCCGCCCAGCGCGAGCGCCGTGATCGGCAGCGTCGTGACGCCGCCCATTCCCAGTAGCAGGACCTGGAGCGCCAGCACGCCGTTGAGGGCAAGAAACGCCGGCCAGAACCCGAACAGGACGACCAACAATCCGACGCCGCTGAGGTGGGCTGCCGCCCCACCCGGCAGCGGCAGCATGATGCTGGAAAGCACGAACGCCAGTGCGGTCACCACCGCCATCCGGGGAACCGTGGCCTCGTCCAGCGTCCGCGCGACCCGGCGTACTCCCCACGCCCAGGCCGGCACCGCGATCGCAGCGGCGGTCGCGTAGACCGGGGCCGCGATCAGGCCGTCGGGGATGTGCATTCAGCGCCCGCCCTTCAGCAGCACGACGATGCCGGCGGCGCCGAGCACGTAGCCGATGCCGGCCAGCAGCATGGGCAACCGCGGCACGGAGGGCCGGGCCGATCGCGTCGGCCCCATCGCTTCGTCGACGTCGATCCGGATCGAGGCGCCGTGCCCACTCGAGTCGGAAACGATTACGCGCCAGGTGCCGCCGCGGTCGGGTCGGAACGCGATCCGGCCGTTTCTGTCGGTGATGCCGGTCGCGAACGGCTCGCCACCCTCGGGCCGGTAGATCCGGTAACCCGCGGCCGCGAACGGCTGGTCCGGACCGGTGCTGAGCACGATCAACACCGATTCGGCACGTGTGACCTCGTGCTCGACCGAATGGGCCTGCAGTTCCGAGAAAGCGAGCAGCGATAGAGCGGCCAGCACCGGCGCGAACTTCGAAAGCCGGGGCGATCGACCATCGGCGGCCGAAGCCGCGCGGGATCGGCTGGCGGATTGCGGCGTCATGGTTAAGAAGAATATCACTTTTCTTCTTACTCAAAGGTTCGGCAGCGGCGCTTCGAAGGCTGCCCCGCGATGAAGGGAAACGGCAAGCGCGCGTGCGACTGGACTTGATGAAACCAGAGATGAACACAGATCAACGCAGGTGAAACCGAAGGTGCCGGAGCCGGCAAATGATCGGACGTTTCCGGCGCACCATCGACTCCGAACAACCATTCCCGAATGCTCTTGCTTCCGGTAACAGCCTGGTTCAATCGGGACGCCAGACTTGCCCGAGTCGCCTGGCCATCATGCGCAAGCCTTGCATGTCAGATCTCCGTTCATTCGTGTTGATCTGCGGTTCCATTCGAACAAGCACCTCCCGTCGCCGACGTTGCTGCGAAATACGGTGTCGGCGCTCCCGTCCCTTTTCCAGCAGCGCTCCGAATCGCCCGGGTTCCGTCAGTCCCGCGGCGTGACGTGCTCGTGCGGCGTGGCGGTTTCGCCGTGCGCATGCGCGTCGGATTCGACGGTCACCGGCACGACGTGCAGGTCGCCGTGACGGACGCCGCGGCGGGCGATGAAGCGATCGCCGAATTCCTGCACCCGGCGAAGCGGGCCCCGCAGCACGCTGGTCTCCAGGCAATGATCGTGGTCGAGGTGCACGTGCAGCGTGGCCACGCTCAGGTCGTGATGCTCGTGCTGCGAGTCGGTGAGCCGGCGCCCGAGCTCGCCGTGGTGGTGGTCGTAGATGTAGGTCAGGATGCCGACGCACTCCCCGTCGGGCTGGTCCTGCGCGCGCTCGCGCGCGAGGAATCCCCGCAGCAGGTCGCGGATGGCCTCCGACCGGCTCGAGTAGCCGAGCCGTTCGCGGTAGGCCTCGAAAGCACTCGCCAGTTCCTCGTCCAGCGATACGGTGAAACGCTCGGTCATGACGGTTCTCGTTCACGGCTGCCGATCCATGCTACAGCCGGATCCGGTCCCGATGCCAATCGGCAGGTCGAGCGCCGCTCCCGGC